>NZ_JAIXSV010000057.1 GCF_027484505.1 Asticcacaulis sp. | reverse complement strand
GCAGAGTCATGCGAGGGGGCATTAAACGTCTGCCCATTCACCCCGGACGAGCTGGTCCCAGCAAAAATAGAACGGTCAGTGAGCGAAAATCCTTCGCGCTCATCAGTTCTTACCTCCAGATCGTCAAGGATGAATGGCTCGATGTGCCGCTCAGCCAATTTCTGGTTCAGTTTGAAATATTAAGATGGCTTAGAAGGCGAGCTACTGAGATCAATTTCCTGAAAAGTGAGTCGAACCCGACAGAAAAAAATCGACAGGAGAATTTTCATGAGTGAGGCAACAAAATTCGATGCCAGGGCAGTTGCTATTGAGCTGACTTTTTTTGAAATCTCCTCAGGTGTTGGAGAAGTTCTTCGAGAGCACAAATCTTACATCATGCACATGCTTCCTACGGTTCTAGATGAATTCTACGATCATGTGAAAAAATTTGCGGAAATCAGATCCTTCTTCAATTCTGATGACCATATAGCTCACGCAAAACAAAAACAGATTGAACACTGGGAAATCATAACTGATGGAAAATTCGACGATACCTATTTTAGTTCCGTGAATAAAATTGGAGACGTTCACAATAAAATAGGACTACAGCCGAAATGGTACATTGGCGGTTACAATTTTCTTTTGACCAACCTTATCACCGGTATCAATGAGACAAACCCACTACCCTGGAAGCGGGATAAGTTAAATGCAGTGCAGAGGCAGGCTCTATCCAGTGCAATCACCAGGGCGGTGATGATGGATATGAATTTCGCAATAGGTGTATACATCGCCGCTGGTGAAAGTGACCGCCGCGATATGCTCGCCAAGATTGCTCTGGACTTCGAACAATCCGTGGCCGCTATGAGTAATCGTGTTATGGAGTCTGCCGATAAAATTAGCAAGTCATCTGATGCGATTGAAGAGCACGCCAGTAAGGCCGCAAATCGTGTTCGTGATGTTGTTGGCACATCAAAAAATACATCTCATAGTGTGAACACAATCGCCATATCTACCGAGGAATTGTCAGGTGCTATAGGCGAGATTGCAAGACAAGCCGCTGATGCATCCACAGCGACAAATAACGCGAAGTTGGACGCCGATCGCACGTCGTCTCAAATTGAAGACCTATCAATTGCGGCACAAAAAATCGGCGACGTGGTGGCCCTTATCAACAATATTGCCGCTAAAACCAATTTGCTTGCGTTAAATGCGACCATAGAGGCGGCAAGAGCGGGGGACGCTGGGAAAGGCTTCGCAGTGGTGGCGTCTGAGGTCAAACAGCTTGCCAATCAGACCGCAACCGCGACTTCCACGATTTCGGAACAGGTCAATGGCATTCAGGAATCAACGGTGGCCGCAGTGACTGCCATGAAGCGGATATCCGCTCTAATTGGAGGCCTTGACGGAATCGCCACTGCAATCGCGGCAGCGGTTGAGGAGCAGGGGGCCGCAACACGTGATATCACGGCAAACATTCAAAAGTCAGCGGCAGGCACCCAAGAGGTCGTCACCCAAATTGGTGACGTCGCGAACGCAAACGAGGAGGTTTTCGGCTCAGCAAAGGAGCTACAGTCTGCATCCTCATACCTAATCGGGACGAGCACCGCGCTTCGGGAAGAGGTGGACAGATTTCTGCGCAAGGTGCGCGCGTAGTTACGCGGTAGTAAGCGAGGAGGCGAGGCGTGTGACCTTCATACTTTTAGACGACTGCATTATCGACCAGACGGTTGAGCCTCCTGGCCGTTATCCCTTGCGCGAAGTTGTTGATCCCTACTGCCTAGAATACAGCGTTTCCCTTCTAACAGATGAGAAGCGCCGAGCCATTTTTGAAGCAATCGGATCAGAGTCTCTCGCTGAGGGGTTGGAGAGGATCTATGCGGCCGCTGGGTCGTTCGATGAAGGCGAAGCCGCGCAAACTATTCGACTGGCGGAATGGCATTTATACAATGCGCACTGGGCGGGCTGACAGCATTATGTAATTACTCATTTATTATTTATTTTATAGGTGAGGTTGATGGTTTATTCGAAAGGTTCCCGGATCGATACAAAGGAACCTTTGCCGGCGAGGTATGGCAGCTGCGTAGATTTAAGGCCGCGTCCACGCGGGCGTCCAGTACTATGGCGCTCCGGGTTATGTCGATGTCTTGGCTGGGATCCAATTACCTCAATAAACAGGCATAATAAGGGCACCCAATGTTTTCCACTTGGCCCAATGATAGGTTCGGCCTGAATTCCGCCAACGCGCAGGTTTTTTAGTGAACACTTGCCTGTTGCAGAATCTCGCGGCGCCGGAAAAGTCATTTTGTTGCATGACCTTGTGGAGTGAGATATCTCCGGTATTCGACAAATTGTCGTATCGCGACTTTTTTCAGAATTGGCCATGAGATGCAGACACCAAATCAGTCGAGTAGGTTTGACGTTGTCCTGATCACCGGCAAGACCGTTAGTCTGTCACGGCTGGAAGTGACATCCGTATTTCTTCACCCGTGGATACTTCTTACCTATTCGGCGCTATCGCTGATAACCGTAGCGATGAACCAACAACCCTGGACACAAGGCATGCCCCTTTGGCTGCGGGTAGCCATTTACTTCTTATCCAGCGTTGTCGGACTGTCTGTAGCATGGATGACGCTTATAGCGCTGTCTTGGACGGTCGCCGGTAGGATTTTGCGCAGAGTTCCGTCAATCATTTTTGATCTGACCGGCGCTTTTGCGAGCCTGTTGACAACATATTGTTTGGTGATCTTTCAAAAAAGGTCAATAAATATTTTTAGCATATCAAGTGTATTTATATATGTTTTCTACATTGTTATAATTGTACATGTGAGCATTTTTTTGTGGTCTGTTGTTATCCCGAAAATTCTTCTCGAAATACGCTCTCGGGACAATTTTTTGGCACTAAAACCGATCGATGAGGTCGTCGAGACCGATGAAACGGCCAAACATGAAGCGTCTGTTCCTCCGGTGCAAAATAGTAGCGATGAAAATAGAACAGTCGTGGTTGGAAACTCAAGGATACTGCTTACCTCCATTCAGCACATAAGTGCCGAGGGTAACTACGTCAGAGTTCATACTAGCAATTCAAGTTATTTTGAGGCAGCCACCATGAAGATGGTTCTGTCGCAAGTTCCAGTCAATCTCGGACTGCGTACCCACAGAAGCCATTGGGTATCCTATTCAGCTATCCATAGCGTGGAAAGCGATGGCCGCACTTTGAAAGTTAACCTAACTTCGGGTGTCCAAGTGCCCGTATCGAGAAGCAACTTGGGCCGCGTAAAAGGACTCGCTAGCACTGACAACACAGTTGAGTGTAAATAACGGGCATGTATTCAGGTCTCAACACCCACGACGCAACCACGGATCAGCATTTGACCTCAGCCTTGCGATTAGAGCGGGATGATTTTAGGTGGAAACGGTTTAGCCCTTTAGCGCCTCCCCTGATTTGGCTTCGCCGAACTTCGTTTCAGGGGAGGGTGGCGCGCAGCACCGGGTGGGGTTAAAGCAGGGGGAGTTAACCCCACCGTCTTTGACACCTGAGCGGCGTCAAATCCACCTCCCCTGAAATCAGGGGAGGTGCTTGAATTACGATTCCATCAAAAGTCATACCGATCTAGACAACCCCATCACTTACTTTCTGAAAACTCCAGTCTTAAATGGCCTCGATTTTCGGGGGAGCAGTTCAACAAAAATGGCGCTCCCTGAAAGAGCGCCGTCTTGTTTTGGGATCGGTGGACCTTAGCGGCTCAGGATAATCGCGGTGATGATACCGGTCGCGCCCGAAGCCAAGACATAGCGGTTATGGCTGCATAGCTGTCTGCCTAAATGCGACGCAGTCTGATCTACGTCCCTGAATCAATCTGATTGATTGCGTTCGTCATCGATCCTTTTTTTAAGCGTGCATGCCGTAATCCCCATTCTTCGGGAAAAGGCCCTCGAAAATGAGGTTACGTTCTTGTAGCCAACCCTGGTAGCAACGACAGCGATGGAGAGGTCTTTTCCGCCATCCTGGATTAATCTTACGGCCGCTTTTACCCGATGGTCTTCAATTGTTGCCGACACACCCGACTCGACATCAAACAGTCGGTAAAGAGCCGCTCGAGATAGTCCCATCTGCCTCGCAATGGAGCCCGGCCCTAAACTGGGATTCGAGAGATTGTCCTCTATAAACTGGTAAACGCGCTGTTTAAGCGCGAGGGTAGAGAATCTGGCAAATGAACCCTGGGCAACTTTTTCCTCGACCACCCGGGTTACCAGCTTGATGAGGGCGGTTGCAAAATGACGACTGGCTGACATTGTCAGTATAGGCAGGATACGGTCGATCATACCGAGATAAGCCGACAGACCAGATCCCGCGTCGGCAAGCTCGCCATTGACAAGACCGTCCATCTGCCCGGCTATCCCCCCAAAGCGCTGGCGGGGGATATAGACAACAATGACATCCGAACCTGTCATTTCGTGAGGTATCGGATGCGTCAGGGAGTGCAGGGACACGGAACCGAACTCTTCATGTGCCAATCTTTCTGTCTCGGCCTCAGGGCGGGACTCGAGGACATCCTGTGGCGGTAAAACCATGTAGAGGTAATAGTGATCTGTGGTGTGGCTCCTTACGTGCTGTTGGAACGACCGACCGAGATTTTGTCCGCGGCAAAAAACAAGATCGCCAATCTCCCAGGCTGTAAGTTGAAAAGGGCGAGTCAGAGCATCGGCTGACCGAACGCCGTCATCTGGATGCTCGTCCAACGTGTTGCGGCTAATGTGCCGGCTAGGCGAAGTCGAGGTGCTCCCGCCCTTCACGACGATGACCGGTTTCACTATCTCGTCCACGTGCTTTCTTATCATCTTAATTTATCTCCAATCAGTTTATTAAATGACTGGAAAATCTAGAGACTTTTCAATCAGCAACTGAAATAAAATTTGTTCTTTGTCTTTGAATTCTGGTTGAAATGACGCATATTTATCAACAAGACTGTCGCAGTACTTATTGCTGAATTCTAAGAGTTGCTTTGAGTCGCGAAGCCCTATTTTTTTGGCTTCTAAATGAAGGTATGTGTGGGGACCCATGTCGCGAATTCGACGCGCCGCCATAACGCCTCTTAATTGATTGACATATTTAGTAACGCCGCCCTCCGGCTCAAACAGGCGGTAGAGGGTTGTTTTGGACAATTTAAATTTTGAAACCAATGTTCCAAAACTCAGATGACTATCTGAAATATTCTGAACCAGATAATCACGGATAGTGGCCTTCACAGAAGACGGGCTCACGGAATTGCTCTCACCCACATGTCGATTGTCTTCGGCATATGCTGACAATATATCTCTGATTAAAAAGAAGAAGTGCTTCAGGTCTGTTGCGCCAGATCCTCTGGCCGCGGCCGCGAGTGACTTTAACACGTCAAAGAGCAGGTCTCGGTAGGGGGACCGTATCGGTTGGCCTAACAGACCGTCTAGGGACACGCTCAAAACGGTGAAAAAATCTCTGCGGATATACAGCACGGATCGCGCCCCTCCCGTCGAAGTTGCCCAATAAGGATGGGAGAGGGAGAGAAGGTGCACAGAATGAGGACCTGTTTCGAAGGCTTTATATACGCCATCCGCAATCAGGCATTTCACCGTTGCGTTCTCGTTGTGACTGAAAACGAGAAGATAATGATCCAGGGAGGAGGACTCAGCGAGGCGCCGTGATCGTCTATAGATCATCGGCGGTAACCGCTCTTCGACCAGCACGAAGCTTCCAAAGCTGACGACACTCTCAACAAGTGCATTATCGTCGTCAGGCATCTCTACTTGCTCAACAAGAATGTTTCCGCTGAAATATCGCGACATGAGCGATTGCGGTATAATATTATTTGAGCCGCCGATGATGTTGGACAAAGCAAACTTTCCCCGAAATTCGGATTTTTTAGATATATTGATTTCAGTTGCGCGCAGATGGTTCCTGAAATCACGAATTCAAGGTCTCCTTTCCATTATAAATTAAAAAATGGGCGAAAAGACCTTCGCTGGACTCAAGAGGAACGTGCCTGTTTTAAGAAAGACTCAACCTCGGACTGTAGCTTGCTCGCTTGCTGTGCCAGATCTTTTGCAGACCTGAGCACATATTCCGAAGCCTCAGAGGTGTTGTTCGCGGCCTGATTGACGACGCCTATGTTCATCGCGACCTCCTGTGTGCCATTCGAAACAAGCAAAATATTGTGTGATATTTCGTCCGTGGCGGCCCGTTGCTGGGACACAGAGGAGGCAATGGCTGAGGCGACCTGATTGAGCTGATCAATAACAATCGTGATGTTTCGGATTGCGTTAACAGACTGAGATGTGGAGGCCTGGATCTCTGATATCTGACGCTCAATCGATTGAGTGGCGCGCGCCGTTTCGTTCGCGAGCGATTTTACTTCTGTCGCAACGACCGCGAAACCCTTTCCAGCCTCGCCAGCTCTCGCGGCTTCAATCGTCGCATTGAGCGCGAGAAGATTGGTTTGGCTAGCGATCCCGCTGATAATACCGACGATCTCGCCGATACTATCCGCAGCATGCGATAGGGTTTCAATTTGTGTGGCCGTAGTGGCTGCCTCTGCCATGGCCTGCGAGGCTATGACCGCCGCGTCACCAACTTGACGGGAAATCTCGCCGATAGAGGCAACCAATTCCTCTGAGGCAGCGGCAACGGTTTGCACGTCGTTCGATGCGCGCTCTGAGACACGGCTTACCGACGCGGATTGCCGTAAAACCTGCTGGGACCGTTCGGAAAGCTCAGCGGCGGTTCCGCTGAGCCCGGAGGCGCTTTCGCTAACATTGGCAACGATCCCGCCAACAGAAGCTTCAAAGGTATTTGCCAGCGCGGCCAGAGTCTCCGACCGTTCTCGTTTGCCGGCATCGAGATAAACTGAGATAGCGTAGTCCGTGTCCAGCATAACGGCCTTTACAAGCGCCTTCTGCAATTGCAGCGCATTTTCAGTGGGTTGCGAGCGAAGGCGGAAAGCGGGCAGGCGCCGCGCGTAACGACGTGCCACGGCTTCAAGCATTGCGCACAAAAGAAAGTTGTAAGCGCCGATATACCAGTGCGGTTCTAGTCCTATCTTGTTATGTACCTCGCCGATCTTGGTGACAGAAGTGAGATAGTCGGCACCGAACTCGCCGTTCGTTATGAGTTCCCAGTGCTTAAGCTGCATGGCCTTCGCATGCATCATGTGTTGCCTGTTCTTGAAAAACTTTGCCGTTTCTTCAAACCGCGCCACGTGATCGTAGAAGGCATCAAGGGCCGAAGGCAGCTCGCTGAGAATAAAGGCCTTATTTGCCCGTAGCGTATCCCGGATATTGCTATCCAGACCGTGAAAGTTCAGGCGCTGAGAGTTCACAGAGTCAGTCATATGGGTTCCTGCACGACGCGGCAACTTGCCCGCACAAGTCGCTCGAAAAAGGCCCCGCACATGATTCCAGATACAGCTTGGACGGGCTTTCCCTAACGTAATTTTCAATCAAATGCGGGCGATTGAATGTTCATCATATATCGATTCATGCTGATTATAAAAATAGATTATAATGAAATAGTAACAACTCGTATTATCCAATTAATAACATTAAAAAAATGTTTGCAATTGGGGATTAATCTTTCGATGTAGTTTTATAAACTTTAATAAATGCATCTTTAATATTTTATTTACTTTGCATTCGTTTTCGTAAACCCAATCCCGGGGAAAACAAGGTAAAAAAATGAGACGGAATGAAAAATCCTCAGCGCGCTTTAGCGATGAGGTGCGGCCTGCCTAAAGTTGATCCGCCGCAGGCAGGGACCTTGGATCCGAATAGGCCGTATGGGTGCGACAATAACAATTTCAATTTGGCAATACGAAAGCCACTCACACCATTTGGCCTCGGCATACAAAAACAGCCGTCGGCAATTGCGCCTTGCTTCGTCTCACCAAATGGCTCTACGGTTCGTTACATAGTGTTACGGAGCGTGATGTCGATATGCCAAACACCGTTTTGATTCTCGAGGACTCGAAAACACAAGCACTTATTATTGCAGGGCTTTTTGAAAGAAACGGTTTTAAGGCGGATTTTAGCCATACACGTCATGAGGCACTTCATAAGTTAAGCAGTCGCCGGTATGCCCTTGTCGTCCTGGACGTATTTATCGGAGACGAGAATACCCTTGACTTCCTCGACCTATACCGAAAGGCGGCGGGGGGCGCCCCCATGGCGATCATGACCGCCGGCAGACGAGACATGCCGATGGCGGGAAGCCAGGCGCTAAATAAGGCTCGCCGCTCACACGTTGATTTCCTTCTCCCAAAACCTTTTGACTTCAATGATGTGCATCAGATTTGCGAGGAGGCCGAGCGGATTAGTCGACGTAAGGGGCCAGCCAAACGGATTCTAGTGATTGATGACGATGCCTATGCCCGGATTATGTATCGCAGTTATCTCGAAGAGGAGGGGTTCTATGTGGCCGAGAGCACTTCTGTCGAAGACGCTTTGGTCAGGCTAGAGATTACACGCGTAGACGCCATACTTATCGATCTGATCATGCCGGGTGTCGGGGGGATCACGGGTATCAAGGTCATTGGAGCCACATGGCCCGATGTACCGATTATCGCCATGACGGGGTATGCTCAAAATCCTGAGAATCTCGCAAAAGCGATATCCCGGGGTGCCGTGAGTGCTTTGGCAAAGCCATTTACCAAAGAGGTCCTGATGAGTGAGTTGAAGAAGGCGCTGAGCGATGACCGGATAGTGGAAATTTAAGCCGTGTCATTTGCTCCTGTCCCAGGACTGTTCTGAAACACAGCCGGTGCTTTCGCTTTAACCCAAGGCCCTTCATGGCACGGTGCTCTCATGTTTATCGATCCAACGCAGCCGCGTGAGGTTCAGTTCGATCGCCAGTTCAATTCGGGGGCGTTCGACCGCGTCAAGGGTTTGCATGTAGGTTTCCATAGACTTGATTTCGTCCTCTATGATTTGCCGCAATCGGGGGAGGGCTTCCTCCCGGCGTGCGCGGGTCAGTTGGGACCACATCCCGGCACGCAGGCGGAAGGGATCAAGGCCAACGCTCGAGGCCCGGGGGAGGTCACAGATCCAGTTTTCCAATCTCGTGATCCCAAGGGCTGTCAGAGACAAAAGACTGGTCCGCCGGCCCGAACCGGTTGGCTCTGACATAATAAGCCCGCGTTCAGTCAGGCGACGGATAGCAGGGTATACAGCACCGGCGCTCCCCCGCCACTCCAGCGACCGCGAGTCCTGAAAGGCCATGCGTACCTTGAAGGCCGTCCTGGCCGCCCGGTGATGGATCTCCGACAGGATGGCCCCTTCGAGTTCGGTGAGGCTTTCTTGCAAAATATTCATTTGACCTATTCGGTTGTAATGGTGCTAATCGGACTATTGTGTCTTGGAAAGGTATCTCAATGTTCGTGCCGACCCTAAAGCGTGCGCTCTGGCTCTCATGTCTGGCCTGGGGCAGCCTAACGTCTGGCTTTGCCTCTGCGCAAGGTGCTTCTCCGACCCCAACCCCGCCACCCGCCCGGATACCGTTGTACGTCTCGGACGGGCGGGCCTTGCTGATGATGCGCGTCAATGGGGGCCACCCGGCACCTGTGGTGTTTGACACCGGGACAAATGGTAATCTGCTTTACAAGTCCTACGCAGACTACCTCGGCGTTCCGAACGTTGGCCCCTCAAACTCGGTTGACGGAAGCACTGGCTTACCCGTTCCCGGCTACACGACCCATCTTTCTGGCGTAACCTTAGGCGGCTATGCCATAGCGGAGGGACCAGCGACCGTCTTTGAGTTCAGGGATGAGGACGAGGTGGGCATTTTCGGTCCCAACAGCTTCCCGGGTAAGCTCGTCGAAATGGATCTGGCACATGGAGAACTGAGAATAGTCGATCCCGTCTCGCCATTATCACCCAAAGATCCGGGCCATGCGTACTCACAAGATGAGAGGCTTCCTGTTGTGACACTGGAACTTCCCGGTGCCTCAGTTGAAGCGACGCTCGACACCGGCAATGACAGCGCCTTCCTGCTGCCCCTCTCGCTCGCCAGCCAGATCAAACTCAAAAGCGAGCTCCGTAAAATAGGGATCGCCACCTCTGCGGCTGGCACGCAGCCGGTTTATGAGGCCGTCGCGGATGGTCCTGTCCGTGTTGGCGGGGTGGTGGTCGAGAGTCCTGTCTTGCGGTTCATAAAAGGAGGGACAGCCAATGTTGGATTGCCGACGATGCGAAAACTGAGGTTCGTTTTTGACCCGACCAATGAACTGACCTGGGTGCTCCCCAAAAAGGACTAGATGAGGAAAGTTAAAGCTGGCGTCTTCAAAGCCTGTTCGCGTCTTAGACGGGACAATTGAAATTCTTATCGCGGTTCGCCTCTCCAACACATTCTGGGATAGTGCTTCCGCGGTTCATTGCCCGCAACTGTAGCCGGATGGCTCGATCGGAACTGTGAGCACGCCAGAATCTGCGTAGGTGTAAGGTATGAAAGATAAAGTTGCTGCGTTATCAAAACGAACGGTTCTGTGCGGCGCCGTCTGTGCATTGGCACATGCCTCTCTGGCGAAAGCCGGACCGCGCGTCGCTTTACCGGATATGACCCAGACGTTACGCGAACACCGTGTGGAGAGTGCATCGCTCGCGCTGATCCGTAATGGTCGCATGGTCGCGGCAGAGGCGTGGGGTATGGCGGGACCTAACCATGCGGCGACCGTTGCCACACGCTACAATCTGGCTTCGCTGACCAAGCCCCTGACCGCAGAGATCATCCTGCGACTCGTATCGGCGGGCAAACTCTCGCTGGATGAGCCGATGGATGCGTACTGGAGCGATCCCGATTTATCGAGCGACCCTCGAAGGAAGAGCCTCACGGTTCGCATGGCGTTGAGCCATCGCACCGGATTACCGAACTGGCGCGATGCCAAGGGCCTTGCCTTTGATCACGACCCGGGGACGGCGACGGGCTATTCTGGCGAAGGCTACCAGTATGCGGCACGCTATGCTGAGCATCGGACGGGGCAGTCATTCGAAGCCCTGGCCCAACGCTGGCTCTTTATGCCAGCCCACATGCGTTCGTCGGGATATGTATCTACACAGGGGGTGTCAGGCCCGGTCGCCACGCCTTATGATGACATGGGCAGGACCATACCGGTTGAACCCGTCACCCATTACAACGCTGCTGATCTGGCCCACGCCACCGCCAGCGATTATGCGCGCTTTCTTATCGCTGTATGGCAAGACAAGGGCCTGTCCTCGGCGGTTGCCACTGAACGCAGCCGGTCTCAGGCGGATCTGTATCCCCAGACGTGTGGCGGTGCGAAAGCGGCCACCTGTCCGCCGTGGATCGGCTTCGGCCTGGGGTGGCAACTCCTCGGGTTTCCCGGCGGTACGACCCTGTTGCATACGGGTAAGGATGCGGGCGCATTTACCTTTGCCGCCATTGATCGTGCCAGTGGGAACGGGATTGTCATCCTCACCAATAGCGATAATGGGTGGCGCATTATTCTGCCGCTTCTTGAGCGCACGCGCAGCAATCCTAAACTGATCGACTTTCTGCGCGGTCAAATGAACGGATAGGACTCTCATTATGACGACTGCAATTGCCATCGCTGCGGCTTTACTGGCGACCCCCGCCGATCTGCCCAGTGATCCGCTAACCACTGAAATCCGCGCGCTCGATGCGAAAGTGTTCGACGCCTATAACCGCTGTGACCTCGAGACCTTCTCAGCCTATTTTGATCCCAAGGTTGCCTTTTATCATGATACGGGCGGGGCGACGTTTGACCGCGACGCCGTGGTAGACGGGGTTCGCAAATACATATGCGGCAAGGTGAAGCGGGAGCTGATAACAGAAGGCTTCCACGTCTATCCCATCAAAGACTATGGCGCGATCGAGGAAGGGGAGCATCGGTTTTGCCAGATGGCCACCGGTCAATGTGAGGGCATAGCCAAGTTCGTGATGGTCTGGGCGAAGCGGGATGGGGCATGGCAAATCACCAGCGTCCTCAGCTATGGCCATCGCGCCGCGACGGCCGCAGAACAAACGAAAGCCGCTGACCGGTAACCGCGGCGTGAGAACGCTCACCTGATTTACCCGAAGAGAGGCCGCCCCATCACGCAGACCGTTGCATAAAAGGGGCCCGCCGCGGCGCCTGTACTCGTATGCAGGCGGAGATGAACCGCGCGCTGCAAACCGTGCATCGCGTACAGAATCGATGGGTAAACCGAAGCGGTCCGCAGCCCGTAGAGGCTACCTCATCATCACAGGATATGAACCTGTAGCGAGAATGCCGCACCGGCCTTGCAATCCTCACGGTTATTTCTGAAGACGCTTCGCATTTTCAATTAAAGCGCGTACCCTTGCGTCAGTACCGCCGGTAGTGTGCCGGGCGTGGGAGACCGAACAAGCCACTCTGGCCAGTTGCGTTGGACATCCAATGGCTACGGAGACGGTTATGCTTTATGCAAACGGTCAGTATTCCCTTGAACAGTTTATCGACGACACGAGCCGCGTCCGAACCGTAGAGCGTTTGTTCGAGGTATTCATTGAGGCCATGGCCCATCTCGGATTCGACCGGGTGAATTTCTCGGTCCTGCGCGACCTGGATCTCGACGCATCGGCGCAGGGCTTCGGGCTTATCAGCACCTATCCCGCCGTCTGGCAGGACTACTATGCCCATAACGGCCTGGCGCGCATCGATCCCGTGGTCAAATGGGCGGTGGGTTCCGTGCGCCCCTTTCGGTGGACGGATATCGAGCACGAGGCGGAACTCACTCGTCGTCAGCGGCACTTCCTGCGCGAGGCCGAAGAGGGCGGATTATATAATGGCATTGGGGTGCCGTTCCCCGGCCCGAAGACCCTGAGGGGCGGCGTCGCCCTGGCGACCTCTGTCAGAAAGACCAGACCGATGGAAAACCTCGACCTCCTCGCGGCCTACTGCCATCACTTTTACGCCGTCTATAAGCGCCTGGTGCCCCCGGGACTGAGGCTTTCCCCCGCCGCCGTCTCACTCACCCGCGCTGAACAAGAGGTTCTGTTCCGCCTGGCTCACGGTCTGTCGAACGAAATCATCGCTGATCGCCTGAGCGTCAAGGCCGGATCGGTCGATTTCCACGTGCAGAACATTTTCCGCAAGTTCGGCGTCAATAACCGCACCGCCGCAGCGATCAAGGGGCTGATGGGCGGCTATATCGAGCTTTGAAGTGGACGCTGGAGAGTGAGCGATTTTGTCATTTCTGCGAAACCCTGGGAATATGCCTAGTGGTAACCGGTGGAGGGCTGTGGATAACTATTAACCATCCGTAGAAGGAGGGTTTGGGGATGTTAAAGCTCATTTCCTACAAAGAAATATCCACGCACAGCGATCTGTTTTTCAGCCAGTTTCAGTTGCGCCATCGCGAGTTCATCGATCGCCAGAGCTACGACGTCAAATCCATCGACGGCATGGAGTTCGATGAATACGACACCCTGGCCGCGCACTACCTCGTCTTCACCCAGGACGGACGAACGGTCCTCGGATGCAGCCGTCTTACGCCCATTGCGTTGGGCTGTATGCTCGCCGATCACTTCCCGGATCTGGTCGAGGACAAGTCGATCTTTACGGCACCCCGAGTTTGGGAAGGGACCCGCTTTTGTATTGACCGTCGCTTGCCGGCTGAGACGCGACGTCTCATCTGCCAGTCTCTGGCGGTCGGCTATATCGAGTTTGGCCTCGCGCACGGCGTCGATCAGATCATCGGGCTGATGCCGACCCTGATCCTGCGCTCAGTCTTCGAGCGCGCGGGGCTCACCCTTGAGCGATTAGGGTCGCCCCGCGCCCTTGGGGCACATGCCCACATTCAGGCCGCCGCCATCCCGATCCGACCGTGGCAGCGCGATCAGGCCGATGCCGCCACAGGCCTGCGCAATCTTCTGGCCACTGATGTGTGGCCCTTTCGAGACCATGTCGCCTGAGCGTCGTGGGAACGCGGGGGAGGACGGACTGGATCAGGCGATAGAGCAAGGCATCGACAGTCTGGGCCGTCTGCGAGCCGATATGCGCCAAGCGGGTCTGACCGATTGTGCAGACCTTCTGGACGAGGCCTTTGTCTGTTGTCTCAAAGCCTTTGTCGGTCGCCGGGAGACCTTTGGGAGACCGCCGCCCAGTGTGGATGATGAGCCGCAAGGCCAGGCCGAGTAGCGATCTCCGCTTTGTCCCGCAGGGGCAATATGTGTCGCGAGCAGAAGGCTCGCGGGGAGCGTGCCGATGAAAAACGGACATGTGGGCAGCCTCACTTCATCGGGTGAGGCCTGGAGAGATACGGCAGCGTACCGGCCGTATCTCTCCTATGACAAACGTCGCTGGGCCTGGCTGTGGCTGCAGCGCAAACCCGGACTGCAGGCCATGGCCTCGTGGGCGATAGGCGATCACTGGGCAACGCAAGGGCAGGGGGCGCACACCCTTCTGCGGGGAGATTTGAATGACCTTTTTGCCATGGGGTATTTGTTCATGCTGAGCGGGCGCCCGACACGCCGCAGCACGAATGGCTCTTCTGGGCCCCGGACCTCGACGCCTCCATCGTTCAGGTTCAGGCCGAACGGGTATCCCGCTCTACCGTCGGTGCGTTTGACGTGAGCCGGTTTGCGGCAAAGCGCGATCTGCTCCGCGATGGCTTCGGCCATGAATGGCTGATCCTCGCCGACGAGGTGGGCCAGGTGCAACTCGACGTTACACAGGGCACCCTGACCGAAGGGCCGGTGCTTCTGCACTTCGACGTCACGGGGTTTCGGACGTTTTCCGCAAAGCTGAAAACCCTGGCCCGGCTCGACGCCCTGCATCGTCTCGGGCGTTTTCCCCGGGCCCTGTTCCCGCCCGAGACCGGCACCGTCAAATGGGCACGCGCCCTTCAGGCCTATGACGGCATGTGCGCCGGTGCCACTCATCGCGAGATTGGCGCAGCCCTCTTCGGAGAAAAACGCGTCCGCGAAGAATGGAATGGTCGCTCCGACTATCTCCACTCTCAGGTGCGCCGGCTTCTGATCTATGCAAGGAAAATGATCGATGGCGGCTACACCTCCCTCCTGCGCTGAACTCTCGGACTTGGCCGTCGTGGGGGCATTGGTGCGGCGCCTATGTGGCCTAGGTACGGGCGTGCGCCGCGATCTGATCATAGGTCTGATCCTTGAAGGGGTGGCCGTGGCTCTGGGCGTCATTGGTCCCCTGGCCCTGAAATCCTTCATTGATGTCCTGAGCCATCCCCCCGTTTCACCCCCTGTAACCCTCGGGCTGGCACTCGTCTTCGTTGGCGCCTGGGCGGGCGGCAGCCTCCTCTCGACCGGACGTCTCCTCTATTCGACACGGGTGATCGACACCCTGAGCGCCGATCTGGCCGCCGCCGCGCTGGTCGGTGAATTGCCGCGCGTAGCGGCCAGCCGCGACGGGGACAGCAGTCGCACCCTCGGCCTGATCGAGCGATTGCCCTTCAGCCTGCTGGTCGTCGTCGATGGTTTGATCTGGCGTAGCCTGCCGCTGGCTTTGCAAATTCTGGCCTGTCTGTGGGTGATCGGCGGCCTGATCCCGGTGCCCTACGCCGTCGGCCTGTTTGTCACGCTGGCCGGATATGCGGTGTTGTCATGCTGGGGCGCGGTGCGTCATCGCTCGCACGCCCATCTCGCCAATCTGGCTGCCGCCGCCGTTTCGCAAGGGCTGGGCGATGTGCTGCGCAATGCCCGTCGTATTGTCCTCAATGGCACCTTGACATCCGAAGTGGGGGGGATTCGGGCCGGCGTCGGGCAGAAGGCGGTCGCCAACAGCAAGATGATGCGCTCACTCGTTCAGACGGCGCTCTTCCAATACGGATGGCTGGGTCTTGGCCTGGTGGGACTGTTGGTGGCCGGGGCGGGCGATGTGGGGGCGGGACGCCTGAGCGTGGGGGCCTTCATCATGCTGGAAACCTATGCCCTGCGTCTGGCCTTGCCCTTGAGTGGTATAGGCTTCCTGCTGAGCCAATCCGCCGGGGCGATAGCCAATATTCGGGATGTGTTGGGCTTATGTCGCGGTGAGGTCGAGCGGGTTGACGCTGGCCCCGTTCGGTCAGGCGCGGCGGCGGTCGAACTGCGGGACGTGTCGTTTCGCTACGCCGGAACGACCGCAGGTGTGGAAGGTGCGTCGGTAGCGATCCGCGCCGGGGCCTTTTCCGTGATCGTTGGGCCCAACGGTTCCGGTAAATCGACCCTGGCGCAGATCATGGCCGGGGTGTTTTCACCCGCCCAAGGGCAGGTGGTAATCGGCGGGGTCGATCTGGCGCAGGTGGACGTCCATGCCCGCTTTCGCCACGTCCTCTACGTCCCCCAGTTCATCACCTTCTTAAATCGTACCTTGCGCGACAATGCCCTCTATCCGCCGACCACCACCACCGAAGCCGATCTGGCGGCCCTGCTGGCGCAGTGGCGCTTCTATGAGGCCGGGCGTGAGATGGATCTCACCACCCCCGTAGGTGAACTGGGTGAGCGTCTGTCCGGCGGTCAGATCCAGAAGCTGGAATTGGCGCGTGTCACAGGCATAAAGGTTCCCGTCCTGATCCTCGATGAAAGCACCTCTGCGCTGGATCCCATGAGTGAAGCGCGCATCCTGTCAGACCTGCGACGAAGCTTTGAAGGGCGCACAACGGTGGTGATGGTCACGCACCGTCTATCGCTGGCACAAACAGCGGATTGTGTCCTGTTCATGAAGGCGGGCCGGTTGGAAGGCTTTGGCTATCACGATGAGCTTGTGGAGACCGTACCCGCCTATGTCGAACTCTGGGCGCAAGGGGCGGAGTGAGTTGGGGGAGCTGGTCAGGTTTCAGCTGAGCCGTAAGGCAGTGGGGTAAGCGGGTGAGTGTCAGAGATCGAAGAGGCGACAAGGCTGGCAAAGGTGCAACCTCAGAGGCACGTGCTGAAAATCGCAGAGATTAAACGCCGGTCTGGGGAAGGAAGGTTGGGCGTCTTCGCGCGTCCGCGCGAACCGGGCCTGTCGTGAATGGAGCCCCCTCGGGTCTCCAGCCTTCGGCCTAAGTCCCTGACGCGGGGCCAGTTTTGGACTTCTTTTTTGGAAGCGCACGGCCGGCGCGTGATTTGCCGCTGGCTTTGCTTTCGCTTTCAGCGATCTCTGTCGGGAGCCCTTCAGACTCGAACAGCTCGCCGACTGAGGCGTTTAGAGCTTTCGCAAGCCTGTAGAGGGTACGTGCTGTCGGATTTCGCTCGCCGCCTTCCAACTGGCTAATATAACCTTGGTCGAAAGTTCCAAGACGAAGGGCGACTTCCTCCTGAGAGAGCCCAAGCTTGCTCCTCAAGCGCTTGAAATTCCAACCGATTAGCCGATCCACGTCCATGCCTAATGCAACTGGGAATCGGTGGCATCCGCCATGAATCACCCTCCATATTCAGGGTGTTTTCTGTTTCTTGTTTGGCTTTTGTTTCCGTCCCGACCGGGTCTTCTTCACTTCAGTCTTTTTGCTGAACAAGATGGCGTCGGGCACACCTTCACGTTGGAATAATTCGCCCTCTGATACGCCCAAGGCCCCAGCTAAACGAAATATCGTCCGACTGGTCGGGTTGAGTTCGCCATTCTCAAGGTGGCTCATATAACTTTGATCAAGGGTGCCTAATCGGAGCCACAGCTCATCCTGAGACAAGCCAAGCTCTTGTCGCAAGCGTCTGAAATTCCAGCCAATTAGCGCATCGACATCCATGGCTCAAGCATCACAGCTTGAGAAATTTTCACCATGTATCACCCTCCATATTGCGTATCTAAAATTATGGAATATGATTCATATTCCAAATTTCACGCCAAACGTGTGCATTAAGGGGGCAGTTAAGATGACAGGCACTCCAGTACCCAGCGTAGATGGCATTCCGTTGAACGCCGTTGATAGGCACGTAGGCGCGCGTCTTCGCGCCCGCCGGATTTTGGTTCAAATGTCGGAAGACTGGCTGGCGGGTCTTCTCGACGTATCAGTAGAGCAATTGCGCGCGATGGAAGAGGGGCGTGCTCGGATTGGCAATCGCGAACTGCTCCTCTGTGCAGAGGCGCTCGACGTCCCCGAGCGATACTTCTACATGGGTTTCGGTCAGGGCGGGAACGCGCCCGGCCCAAACCGACCACCCCGCCGTGAGATGGATACGTGGTTTTCCGCAAACCTGTTTCCGCATGAGGGCCTGTTCCTGTCTGTCGGGAGGCGCATGACAGGAAGCACCGAAACCGCGCGCGAAATCCTCCATGACATCTATGCGGACTTCGTGACGGCTGACAAATGGCGGGCGATCACCCATCCCAAAAGCTACGCCCTGCGCGCCATCCGAAACGTCGCGGCAAGTCTGTTCCAGCGTTCAAAGATCGTGTCGATTGAACTGGTGGCCAACATGGAGACCCTCGAACAGGCCGATTTAGGCCCTGACGCACACGAAATCCTGTCGGCCAAGGAACGCCGACGCATCATCCTCGACGCGATCGAGGGGCTGCCGCCCCAATGCCGGAAGGTCATGAAGATGCGGCGCTTAAAGGAAATGTCGCCACCGGCCATAGCGAAGGAACTGGGTATCAGTGTGTCCATGGTCGAAAAGCACCTCGCCAAGGGCATGGCGATTGTCGCAACACGCCTGGCGGATCAGGAGCCGCCGTCGCTGAAAAGCGGTCAGGCTCGGCGGGACACGGCGGCGAGCGAATAGACGCTGTATGTATTTTTTCGTAGTGTCTGGCCTCACGTCAGCTGGGCGGAGGGCACCGTGTCCATAGATGATCCCGAGGCGACCGATTGGACGGCCCTGACGGAGAAGGCTGCCCTTTGGCATGCGCGACTAGAAGCTGGAACGGCCGACCTCGGTGCGTTTGAAGCCTGGCGGGACGCCAACCCGCATAATGCCGTGGCTTACGCCCGTATTCTCGATACGGCGGACTCGATTGATACCCTGAAAGATTTAGATCTCAGCCAGGATCCAGACTTACGACCGCGGAGAGGTCTGACGCGCCGCCATTGGCTGCAAGCCGGCGCGGGTGCCTTGGTTATCGCGGCGGGGGGCGGCGCTTGGGTTTTGACCCAGAGCCCGGCGGAAGCCTCAACGCGTGTCGGAGAGCGCCGCAGCCTGACGCTGTCGGATGGCGTTCGCCTTGAGCTCAACACCGACACGCGCATTGCCTGGAAGACGGGGCGCAAGGGCAGTGAGGTTTGGTTAGAGCAAGGCGAACTCGGCGTCGTTGTGCCACCAAAAGTGAAGCCCTGCAAGGTGACGGCTGCAGGCAGGGCGATCCTCATGACGGCGGCGGATGTGAATGTCCGTTTGCGCGCATCGGCCTTGGAGATCACCGTCGTCAAAGGCGATTGTACGATCGAAGGCGCATCGGATGCTCAGAAGATCGAGGCAGGGCAGGGGGCCCTCGCGAGCGGGTCGGAGACACGTGTCAGGCCGATCACTCAGAGCGATCTCAATTTTACGACAGCCTGGCGTCAGGACGCCGTGGTGTTCAATGGCCAGACCCTCGGTGTGGCCGTTGAAGAGTACAATCGCTATTTGCCACGCCCCATCGTCATTGTTGATCCCGAGCTGGCGGGGCTGAGGATAGGCGGGCGCTTCAGTACCCGTGACCCGGTGGATTTTTTAGAGAATCTGCAATCGAGCTTCCAGATTCACGTGACAACGGCCAGCGATGGATCGAGATTGCTGTCGAAATGACGGTGTAGACATGCTTATGCTGACGTAAATCGAGCATGGTCAATGTCGATGTCGTCATATTGAAATGCTACTCATGCCACTTCCGAAGTTGGCCCAAAGCAGTCATTCGTCGAAGCCATTTAAGGTTCCGCTTTCTCAATGACATAGTTTGATTTTCACCAGGTTAGCTCTAAGTCTACGCCGAACCCGCCAATGAAAATGCTAACATATCTCCTCTAAGGATCAGCTGCCGGCCAGCGTAGCTTCCCACGGCCGACACGCAAGGCTTCCACTAATCTGGAACCTCCCGGCACACGACCTGAGAAAAGGCTGGGTTTCGGATCGACCGCTGGCTTCTTGAAAACTGCGATTCGCTGGTAATCGGGCGAAGTAAGCCACGTCCGCCCATCCCCCTCGTCGGTGACGATCCGATAAAGGCCGGCAGGCGGGGCTGCCGCAGTATCGAGCAAACGCTTGTAATGTTCGACCGACCACTTCTGGATTCCGCCGCTGAGGGCTTCCGTTCGGAACCGTGCCCATAGCGCTGCAGTGTCGGGTGTCGGCCAATCGCCGGCATCCGTATAGGCCGTGATCTCATCGGATTCGAGCCATGCCCGCATTTCGGCGGGCGTGACGAAAACAGGCTTGGCATCCTCGATAGCCGCCATGGCCGCGCGCCGTGACGGAAGGCCGGCGCGGATCAGCATCGACATCATGAATTGCGGGACACCCGTTTCGACCGCCGCCGCCGCACCGCCCGCCACTGTCTCCGGTGACCACCCGAGGGACATGCGGCGGGTACGGACAGCTTCCAGCGCCCAGACTAGGCGATAGGTGAAAGCCTCTTCAACCGCTCGCATGTTTTGCGGTCCTATCTTGGCGACATCCTCGCCCGACACCCAACTGCGCAGGATGGCTTTCCAATTCGCCGGCAGCGCGCTCGCTTTGTCGGGAATGAAGGGCCGCATGAACAGCAGGCGTTCCCCGAGACCGCCGAGCGCATCGACAAGTTCGTCGATGTCGCCGCTCAGCGCTGCCGCGTCAGCCCGGTCGAGGAGTTCAGCCAGTTTGTCGGCCATAGCGTCGATAGTGAGGCCAGCTTCAAGCCCGACGCCCATTGCGAAATGTCCCCGTCGCGCCTGCGCCGTCGTCGTCTTCCAAATGAGATCGGCGCGTGCCTCGAACACCTTCTTGTGCAGCGGAGCGACGTCTTCGTCTTCGCGGGCGATCTGCCGAGCCCAGAGCGATCCCTTGAGCGCCTCGTCCAAAAGCTTCGGCAGGTCAGCACGATCGGAATCGAGTGCTTCAATCAGGCCGAACACGGTCGCATCGAGGCGCTCGACGATTTGCGAAAGCGGCTCCTCGTCGATGGTCACTTCCTCGTCATCGCCGCCCTCTTCATCGTCGTCGCCATCAGCATCGTATTCCGCGCCGGCAGCGAGGCGCTCGGCGACCGCGGCTTCCTCTTCAGGTGATCTCCAGGCTTCTCGGGCATTGGCGAGATATTCCCAGGCATCATCGCGATCCAGGACACCCTCGCGCGACAGGCGCTCAAGGATCTCGGCGACGATCTGGATGAGCCCGCTTTTCAGCGTGCGGGCCTTGGCGGAGTCGACAAGCTTGCTCCACTCTTTCTTTCGCCAATCGATCTTATCGAACATGACGTGCACAATGAGGCCTTCGACGTCCACGAAGGCGCGACCGGCGCGGCCAGCGACATTCGCGAACTCCTCGCCTTTGATCTTCTCGGATGCCCGGTACAACGCTGGTACCAACAGGACGGCGGCGTTTAGATTTAGACCCTGCGACAGCGTCGGCGACGCGACGATGACTTTGAGCACGCCATCGGACAGAAGGGCTTCCAGCTCACGCAGGAACGGGCTTGGCAGCCGGCCGTGGTGGATGGCAACGCCCTGCTTTAGACAGGCGACGGCGGGATGATCCTCACCTAGCCATTCCTTGCCAACTTCCAAGGCGCGCGCGATCGACGCTTCGTCCTCCAGCAGCGACTCCAGATAGCCACGCTTGCAGAGATCCACGACCTGTTTGCCGTAGCTCTCGACCCAATTAGCCTGAGTGGAGAAGATCAGGGTCCGTTTGCCTTGGCCCGCGAACTCCCAAGCTGCGAACAAGGCGAGATGTGAATTCTTGCGGGGATATGGCTTCCTCTCTTTACCTCGCGCCGGTTTCTCCAGGACGAATTTATCGAGGAAGGGACCGTCGTCGTCGAGGTCGAGGCGGAGCAGCGCGTCCTTGCCCCGCCAAGTGAGCGCGCCGTACCTCTGCCGCGTGGGGCGCCAGTCGGACCGCACCGGCTCGCCCGGTTCGTCGGAGCGTATCCATGCTGTGAGATCGTCCAGCTCGTCGCCGCTTGGCAGAATGGCGGAGAGGCAGACGATCCTACGTTCGCCCGCGTCCGCGCGCCGAAGCAGGCGTTGCACGAGCGTCTCGTAGCGGATTTCGCGCTCGCTCGGGCCGATCATGTGGCCTTCGTCGAGGACGATTAGCCCGACATCATCGATCAGGGACGGCTCACTTCTCAGCGCGAAGTCGAGCTTCTCGGGCGTCGCGATGATAATCTCGCGGGAGCGCAGGGCGTCTTCATCGCCAGCCGAAAGGCCGCTGGCACCGTAAAGGGAGGAGACGCTGAAGCCAAGGGGCGCGAAGGTCTTTCTGAATGAACGCTCGGTCTGAGCGGACAAGGCGCGCAATGGCGTGACGATCAGCACCCGACGCGCCGACGACAGCGTCATCAGTGCCGCAATCTCCGCCACCCGCGTCTTGCCGGCGCTGGTCGGCAAGGCAACGACCAGATCGTCGGTGACGTCCGTTGAACGCTGAGCCGCTTCGCGCTGCGAGGGCCATAGTTCCACCTCGGAAGTCTTGCGCGCGTAGAGTGACGAGATGAACAGCCGGCGCAGGTCCGGGTATTTCTCCTCCGTGCCCTCCGGCGGTTCCGTCGGCAGGTTCTGGTGCAGCGAATGCTGCCATAGGTCGTCGATCAGGTGACGGCAGAGGTTCGAGATCCACCACAGCGGAACATTCTCCGCATTGTCCGCCAGGCTAACCGCGGTGGCTAGCAAGGTCCGTGCACTATCGATCGGCTCGGGCTCACCCGTCTCGAGCGCAAAGTCAAAGTACGCCAGAGCTCTGCAGATTGTGGTGTTGAGGATGGAGGACAGCACCTCATCGACGTCCGGGTCTTCGCCCCGGAGCGCCTCGGCAATCTGCTCATCGCCGTGAGCCTCATCGTCCAACCAGTCGCGAACGAAGGCGCGCAACTGGCCGAGATCGCGCAGGATCAGGTGTCGGATCGCTGTTTCGCCCGGTGAGGTATTGAGGTCGTCGTCGGTCTCGTTGAAGAGCGAATAGGCGACGGCCGAGAAGCCGGCTAGGTGGTAGGCTGCGGCGGCGATAGTGCGACGGAAGCCGCGATCAGGCGACTCCGGGTCGCCATTGCGCACCAGCGCTTCGAAGGCATTGGCGGCACGCTCGAACGCCTTGCTGGTCAGATCAGAAGCGCCAGCCTGAGCACGCAGGGCCATCGCGCCCCGAAGCAGTGCAAAGCCGTGTTCTGCAAGATCGGTTTCGATTGTCGCGCCAAGGGGCGGCGCATTCGCTGGCAGCACGCCTTCTTGGCGCATGAGGGACCATGCCGCACCGCGATAGAGAAGGCGCCCAAGGATGCCGTCGACAGTCGCTGTGGTCAGGAACGCGGTCAATTCGTCAATCGTCTCCAAGATCTTCCGCCTCCTGGTACATGGCCGCGATGAAGTCCTGGTGGTCTTCGATGTGGAGGTTCACGACGTAGTGGTCCCGGTTAGTTCCTGTGGCGTCAAGATCCTCCTTCAGCGAGGCGTGTGGGCCGTTGCCGGACACCGTAAAGAGCATGTGGTCGATGCGATCTGCGCGAAGAGATTTCAAGCCCACCTCGTCACGGAGGCTGCGGCCCAACGCGTTGTCGTCCTGATCATTGCTTTCCAGTAGGCGGTTGGCGACAAACAGCAGCGAGTCGGGCGTGCAACGGCCGCTATCGCGATTTAGTACCTTGCGCGCGCTGGTGACAGTGGCCTTGCCGAGGACCTTGTTGCTCTTGGCTTCGCCCTTCAGGAGCCAGAGCTTTTCACCGGCCTCATCGTATCCGGCGCCAATGAAATCGTCGCCGCGCATAGCCATGTTGCGGCCGTCCTTGTAACGGAGGCGGCGAACGGGGACGCGCAGGCCAATTTCTTCCTCGACTAACTCCGTGGCTAGAATCTCGCCGAGATCACCAGAGCGGCTTTTCGGCGTTTGGGGCATTTGCTCACTCAGAATCTTGGCGGCAGTTTTATATCCAAGTCGCTCCACGTCGTCAGCGATACGTTCCAGTCGGTCGTAATGCGTGCGGATGGTCTTAACGAGGTCTTTTCGAATCTCATTTCGCCCGCCCTCATTTTCGATATACACCCAGTAATGTTTTCGATCCTCTTTCAGCTTCGAGGACGTACACCATCTTTTGTATAGCATCTGGTCCATAAAAATCCACCTTAGGTTTAGATTTTTGCGGCTACTCCATTGGAAAGCGCAGCGCAATGGCGTTCAGAAAACACAACTTGATCGGCCATAACTTTGTCCGGCTTTTCGCAACGGCCGGCCGTTCGATGAAGTCTGAGCGTCTGCTCTAATATTTGGCTTGGCACCAAATCATCGAAGCGGCCCTTGATGCGATTGAAAAGGCCGACTTCCTTCCTCTCGAGCAAGAGCGCGGTATTCTCTATAGCAAAGCCGCCCGTTTCCTGCGTCTTGATGGGAACAGCCTTGCCATCCGAAAATAAACATCGCCTTTGCATCCGCTGACAAACGACCTAAAAATAAGTCCAGAAGTCCTATTTCGCCGCGAAGGTGACTTCACTTAGTCGGATCGTTTTGGCCCAAACCGGTCGTTGCAAGGCAACGAGGGAGGTCGAGAAGCGGACATCAATTAGTCCGAAACCATTTCTTTGACGGCCTTTAACCACCCAGAAATTTCATCATCTGGATCGCATTCTTTGAATCTAGTGTGTGTCATTTTGTGAAGTACTTGGGAATTCAGCATAGCTTTCGCGCGGCTTACTTTTGATCGGCATTTGTCTGCGTCGTCAGCTGGCCAAGGATTGCCAGTATTATGGTGAACGGCCTTGGCTACAATTTCCGGAACATCATCAAAATCCGCGAATGACAAAGGTAGCTCAAGTGCGTGGCCGTTGTCGGCATAAGCCTCAATTATAGCGTCACGGTGCAAATAGTTTTCGAGCTCTCTTTTCCCGGTGGACGTCGCGTAGCAGTTTTTGCGTTGGTTAACAGCGTCGACGTGTCCTTGATATTTTGCTGCTTGAGGCGGTATGTTATCTCGATCGCATAGGTGAAATTCCGGAATTTCCAGAACGGCAAGGCGCGATGCCCAAAGAGCCAAATTGCTCCCTCCCAACGGGATGAAAATTATTCTGCCTGCCAGTTCCATTGCTTCTAAATCAATCGCCTCATCGTCCGCCGCGCCATAAATTCGGCTAGCGATCTTCAAAAATTCAATATCGTGCTTTCCCTCAATTCCTATGAATGCTTTGACGGTGTGATCGGGCAGGATACCAAGAGACGAAGCAATTCGTTCGTTTATCGCCCCCCCACCGCTTGTAATTGACCTACCTTTGTCTGAACGTTCAACGAAACGCAGCGAAGTATCCGGCAAAAGTTTAGCTAAATTGGGAGTATGCGTGGTGATTATAACTTGTCTGCCCGGGACCGCGGATATCTCACGGAGGGCCGACATCAGCAGACGTTGGTTATGAGGGTGTTGGCTAGTTTCTGGCTCCTCGATTGCGTATATCAGCGACCTATGACCTGTTTCCGATGCCGCTTTCTCAGCCTTGGCCCGGAAGAAGTTCAGCAGTACCAATCGGCGAACCCCACTGCCACGCTTGTTCAAGGGTACGCCCTCGTCGCCAGTGATGCTCGTTTGGAAGAGCGACTCCCATTTTTTAGCCGTCACCACGGGTTTCAACGTCGTTGCTAGCGTCGCGTCCATCTCACTAATTTTTTCAACGGTCGCGTCAGCAATTTTTTGAACTTCTGCAATCACATGATCCTGAATGGCAGACAACTGCCCCTCTAAAGATTGCAGGGCGTCTCGAATGGCTGTGCGAAGTGGGTCTTGCGCTTCCGAATCCTGATCAGAGCTCTCCCGGTCAGACTTAAACAGAGCAAAACTAGGAAGATAATTGCTTAACTTTCCCCATATTTCCTTGCCATCTTCCTTATCTAGACTGACAAAACTATCCGTAAGTTCTAGGTCGTTGAAGCTCTTCCATATCGCCTTTCTGATGGGAGCATTGGCCCCTTTGTTCACAGCGGCTAGATCGACGCCGAGTGATTGCGCAACCTTCAGTAAGTCTGCCTTCTTCAGTAGATGGAACCCTGTAGCCCCTTCAGCTGTAGGATGTAATGCCAGCGCTTCAACTGAGCTGACTTTGGGCGTTCCCCCCGAGCAATCGTAGGTCTTACGAATTTCTAAGTTCCCCAGACGATTTAGCAAAAATTCCTCCGCCAGATTCGTCTCAAAGTCCGCATCAATTATGATCCTAGAGGGGACAGCGGAAAACTCACATGTCAGTTTGACGCTCTTGGTGACCCCATGAACACAAGCATCTTCCTTCTCCATCTTTGCCATTTCGAAGAATATGGCGAGAGCGTCCATTATCGTCGACTTGCCGACATCATTGCGGCCAACAATTCCTGTGAATTCATCGAACGAAATCGTCACCGGTTCTTTGTAACAGCGGTAATTTTCAATCGTAAGGCTACTTAATTGCATTTAATCCCCCTCAAGCGTTTTTTTGAATTAGATTAATTTTGCGGCACGCGCAATCTCCGCAAGTGGAAGTTGTCCAATCATGGAAACCTATTTGTGCTTGCCTGCCTCGATTAGAAGGTTCAGTTCCGCTAAAGGGAGACAGATCGCAAACCGTAACTTGGGTGCTTTACTTCCGCCTTGGGCGCGTACGGACCCTCCGAGAACTTTCATCCACGATTAGGGCTCTTCCTATGTCACCCGTCTCGGTTGAGTTAATCGTCAGGTCTCCAATCCCGCAAAATCAGTCTATTGCCGCCGAGTTGTGAAAATGCGCGCTGGCGACATGAGAAGACTATGATTTGCTGATCCCGGGCCTGTCGGTGTAAGGCATCGAACATCTTCTCTATGCGATCGTCATCTGAATAGACGAGGGCGTCGTCGAGTATCAAAGGTGCGGGGCGTCCTTGCTTCGCTAACAGCCGAGCGAAGGCGAGGCGCGTTAATATGGTCAGTTGTTCACGCATCCCCCCACTAAGCACCGGGATGGGTTCTTCCAGCCCGTTCCGACGTAAAACGCTTGGCATCAGGGTTTCGTCGTCGAAGACTACATTCGCATCATCGAACAACAACCCGAGCAGGGGACGCAATTCGCCGAGAACAGGCTCAAAATATTGCTCCCGGGCATTGGTTCGAGCAGCGTTTAGTGCGCCCCTCAGCCGGTCGAGTACTGCCACCTGATGCGTATAGCGGGCGACTTGGGCGTCGGCCTCTCGCAGTTTTTCGAGGGTTTCTTGAAGGTTTTCCTCCACCGCGTGTTCGGATTGGGCACCGATACGGCCGGTCAGCTCCGCTAGCGTCTGTGCGAGTCCGGCTTTTTCGGCTTCAACGCCGTCGATCACCGAACGAGTACGAGAAAGACTTGCTTCGACGGCTTCCAGATCAAGCGCCTCGCTCTCAAGTGCTTGCACGCGCGCGTCCGCGATCTGCCAGTCGCCCTGATCAATCTCGGCCTGTGTCGAAAGTCGCCTGACGGTCTCGTCGCGTTCGGATGCCTCGCCCAACTGGGTATTCAGCGCTTCCATCTCCGCTGTCAGCGCCGCGCCCTCGGTTTCGGCCGCGATAACGGCCTGGTGTGCCAGATCCTGTCGGGGTCTAAGTTCGCTGACACTTCGGCGCGCCTCCGCGACTTTGCGGGCCGCGGCACCAAGCGCCTCACGCACCTGATCCAGGCTTACCACCGCTTCTGTCTCGGCTTGCGCAAGGGCGTCTGATATCGGGGTTTCCGGAGCGAAACTCTCTTTACCTTCTGCTTCCAACGTAGCAATCCGCTCGCGCAGCACCTCTAACCCTTGAGGCGCGAGTACTGCCAAGCGCTGTGTCAGTAGCGTCACATCATCAGACTGTTCGCGCGCCTGCCTTTGCCGGTGCCGGGCCGCCGCGAGGCTGTCTACGCCCAGACGGTCGAGACAGGAATTACGTGCGCTCAGCGCCGCAGCCATCAGATCCGCCAGCGTCCCGGCCTCACCATCCGCAATGCCGGGTCTCACCGTCAGAACGCCGAGGCCGGGTAAGGTCAGGCGCGTCTGACCGGTCAACGGTACCTCTTGACCTGGAGCCAGAAGAAGTCCGTCGCCATCCACGCGTGGCACATCGTCTGTGACGTAATCCATGCGCAAGTGCGTGGCACGAATCGATTCCGCCGCCTTTAACCGGGCGATCTCCGCCTCTGCAGCCTCCAACTCGTCGATCGTTTCTGCCGGCAGGCTGAGGACCCTGACGGCTGCTTCACCAGCCTCAATCGACTGCCGTAGCGCGTCCGCTTCGGTTAAGGTTTGATGAAGCGCCGCAAGCTTTTCCGAGGCTTCCTTCGCGCGCAGGGCGCGATCAAGCCGTTCGAGAAGAGCGCGCGCCTGAGCCTCTTCGGCTTCGGCTTCCTCCATGGCCTGCACGGCGGATTCGAGTACGTTTTGGCTGGTGACCAAATGGTCGCGCGCGTTCCGGCGTCTGGCGTCCTGCTCGGCGGCGGCGACTGTGAGTTTTGCATGGCGCTCGACGGCCTGTGCGTACGTCGTCAGTGCTGCCGACGAGGCCTCTTTCAGGCTGCGTTTCAATGCCGCTTCCGCGCGCGCAGTCCCCAACTTCTCCGCGTGCAAGCGCGCCTTCACAGCGCGCGCTTCGGCCCGTGTCACCGCCTCTTGACGTGCGGCGTGATCTTCGGGGTTGTTCAGTTCGCTAAGCCGCGACCTGACTCGTCGTCGCTGGTCGAGCGCTTCGTGTAACGCGTCAACCTCGCTCTGAAGAGCCTCTGCTTGGGCTGCCAACCTGTCTCGGGTATCCAAGGCGGCCGCATAGGGGCCGCCGGCCTTTGGGCGTCCCTGGGCGGTCACAAGCTGAGCGCGTTCCTGCTCACAGGCTTCTGCCACGGCCCGCATGCGCCGGCCGCCCGTTACGCTCTCAACTTCACCCTGAACGGAGGTCAGGACGGTTTCACGAGCCCGCTTTTCACCGTCATCTTCCGCCTTCGTGCGACGTTCGAGGCCTGTATTCCCTTGGCGCACCCATAATAATCCGGCTGGCCCAGCCTGACCACCGCGCACGAGTTCACCTATGAAGTGCTCGGCTTCGTCGGCCTGAGCCACCAGACGCCCTGTGGCCAGATCACTCACTTGGGCCCGTCGCCCCCCATAATACTGCTTACGAAGGCGGAAACGTCCGGCCTCGGTTTCGATATCGGCCTCAACCAGCGGATTGCCGCCGCTATAGGGACGCAGCGACTGGACGGCTTGCGGGATACCGGAATAAGGCGAGAAAAATAAGGCGTGCAGGGCGTCGAAACAGGTCGACTTCCCGAACTCGTTCACTTCGCATAGGACGTTCACGCCCTTACCGATATTCTCGATGGCGATGCCACGCCCACCGAAGCGTTTGACATTATGCAGTCTGAGGGCAGTTAGCTTCATGCTTGTATGGCCTCGCAATATGTAAACAGACGTACGAGAGCGTCACGCGCTACAGTGCGCGAGGGGGCATCCAGTGTGGGGTTTTGGGTTTCGGCGAGTAAGGTCTCAGCGGCCTCTCTGAGAGCGCCTGCGTGGTCGATCAGCTCGAGATCTGTCGTGTCGCAATCTGTCGTCAGTTGGTCTTCGTCGAGGGCGACATGGGCGAATTCCGGCTCCACCGCCGCTACGGCGAGGGTCAGTGCCGTCCGGCCAGGCAGGGTAGTCCGGCCGGAGGCCGCTACGCGCAGAAGAACCTGGCGGCGCAGTGAGCCGGGTGGCAATCGAGTGTCCAGCCTTTCGGCCGGATCGTCGCCTGAAAATAGCTCCAAAGCTAGCGTTCGCCATTCAAACACGCCCGTATCGACAGTGGTTACTTCCGGCGCGGCGCCCCTCCCGGGGATAGAGACGATGAGGGCCTGACCAGGTCGGTTGTGCTTAAAGCGATCCGGTTCAGGCGTGCCGCTGTACCATGTCTTCGCGTTAATTTCTTTGAGCCCGTGCCAGTCGCCAAGGGCCAGATAGTCCAGATCCGCCAAACTCGCCCGGTTGGGTGCGATTACGTCGGTGCCGATGCCGTCTTCGGAGAAGTTCTGAATGGCGCCGTGGGCCAGTCCGATCCTTACGGCCGCGCCGGTGTCATAATTTTCCATCCACGCCGTAAGGTCGCGTCCAGGCCGACGCGCTGTGCAGGCCGCAGGCAAAACCACGGCCTGGGGTGTCAGCCACAAGGGCTCCGCATCGAGCGCCAGCAAAAGGTTTTCCGGCTTTGACCGGCGGATTTGCTCCCAAAGCTCCTCAGCGGCTAAGGAGTCGTGGTTCCCCGGAAGGATTACCCAACGCAAATCTCCGTGTCCCCCGATAGCTGCCAGGGCCTGCCGCAGTACCTGGGGACTGGGGGTTTCTGTATCAAAAGTGTCCCCGGCCAGAAGCACGATGTCAGTATTGTGAGCGCGGGCCTGAGCCGCAAGCCGATCTATTACTGTGTGCCGAGCTTCGCGCAGGCGTCCGCGCAGATCTTCTGGTAGATTGCCGAAGCGTTTGCCGATATGCAGGTCGGACGTATGGAGGAAGCGCACAGTCATGAATTCCCTCCGATCGTACGAGCGTGGGCAAGCGCTTCATCCAGTCTGGCGCGAGAGGAAGCGGTCAGGCGCTCGACCCCGAGGAGGCGGGCCAGTTCAAGTGCCGGATCACGGGTTAGAAACAGGTCAGGATTGTCGAGAACGATAGACGCCAACTCGGGCAGAGCTATATCCGCAGGGGGGCGACGAAGTTCCGGATTGACAGCCGCGCGATAGGTGATGACGTCGTGCACCGTCCCTTTACGCCAGATAAATTCACCGCTGGACTCGGTCACCCGTTCGACGTCGCGCATGTAAAGGTCAATGCGTTCGCGAATTTTGGGCCCTGTTCGCAGCCAGCCGTGTGCCCGTGCAATCCGTTGTGCGAGAATGTCGGCCCGTACGGGCGCTTCAAGAGCAATAATACGGTCGATCATAGCTTTGAGGGTGTGGCGGTAGTCGAAATCGTGGAACCGGTCTGGGTCTGGGCCGAGATCCGAAAGATCACTAATCTGATAGAGAACCGCGACTTCGACGCCATTGCTTACGTTGCCCCCCAAATCGGCGGCTGTCGTGCCAGCACTTAGAGCCGGGCTAATGACTTCATCGCTTTCGATAATGGGCATACCCTCAGTAGGGTTGAGAACGAGTTCAGGAGCCGGGTCAGTAACAATACTCGCTTGGCCTTCGACGTCGTGGCCCATATCCCAGCGCTCAGTTTTCGAGACCGCGTCAGAAGGAGTCCGGGTGCGACTGTCTTCCAGAGCAGCGGAAAGGGCATCATGTAACCGTTCGGCGGCGCCTTTTGCGTCAAACCACCAGTCAGTAGACCAGACACGCAGAATGACCCAGCCCAGGCCAGTCAGCACCTGCTCGCGAACCTTGTCACGGTCGCGCGCTGTAGCGGCCCGATGATAGGTCGCCCCGTCGCACTCCACACCCGCGAGGTAAGCGCCAGGCCTGTCCGGATGGCGGATGCCGATATCGATACGAAAGCCTGAGACGCCAACCTGAGGGATGGTCTGCCAACCCCTTGCTTCGAGTGCCTCAATCACGGCGGCCTCAAAGGGGGACTCAATGCCACCGACGGAGTCGAGTGCCTGGCTGGGAAGCGCGGCAGCGCCACGCTCCGCAAAATCGAGGAAGGCTTTCAAATGGTGAACGCCGACGGCCTTCGTGCGTGAGGTATCAACTTGATCGGCAGTGAAGCCAGAGAAGACGATCAATTCCTGACGGGCCCGCGTTACGGCGACATTTAGTCGGCGCTCACCGCCATCACGATTGAGCGCCCCGAAATCCATGTAAGTCTTGCCCGCAGCGTCTTTCCAGAAGGTTATGGAAAAGAGGATCACATCGCGCTCGTCGCCCTGAACGTTTTCTAGGTTCTTGACTATCGTGGCCTCAGTCCGGTCTTCGGCAAAAAACCATTCGAGCGCTGGCTGTCTGCGACGGGCCTCATCCAGGAGGTCCATGATCAGACCTTGCTGCTGACTATTGAAGGTGATGATGCCGAGAGTAGGTCGCGCTGTCTCCGGCAAGGCAAGCCACTCAGTCATACGACGGACCGCCTCATCCGCGACGGCGCGCGCTTCGATCGGATTGGTGCGGCTTTTGCCTTTATCGTAGACGCCGTTTTTGACGGTCCGCAACTGAACTGCACGGTCTTCGACGTCAGGCGAGGGGAAGGTGATCAAGCGGTTCTGGTAATAGTGATGATTGGAGAAGGCAATAAGCGACTCGTTGCGGCTGCGGTAGTGCCAACGCAGATCCCTCATTGGAATACCGGATGCCTTAGCTTCGTCCAGTATGCTCTCCATATCAACTTCGTGGTCGGGCGTCTCGTCATCGCCCTCATCTTCATTTCGACCGAAGAAATTGGTGGGAGGCAGTTGTTTTGGGTCGCCCACAATGATGGTCTGGCGACCGCGGGCGATAGCGCCTACCGCGTCCCAAGTGGTGATCTGCGAGGCTTCGTCGAAAATTACGACGTCGAAAAGGGCCTTGTCAGGTGGAAGATACTGGGCAATCGACAGGGGAGACATGAGCATGCACGGAGCGAGCTTCGAAAACGCAGTTGGCAAGGCCCCGATCATTTCGCGAATTGTGCGGCTTGGCTTTTGAAGTTCCATCTGGTGGCGCAGGAGCCCGAGTTCGGATTTACGGGGGACGCTTTGTACCTCCGGCAGGTCGTGCGAAACCGCTGCGATAACCCGGGCGGTTGCCGCCTTACGGACAAGATCATCAAGGTGCCGGAAATCTTCAATGGCATGTTCATGTTGGAACCGGCGAAATTCGCGCAAGATGGGATCCGCGTCCAATGCCAGCGGTAACCACCAGCGCGCATAGGCGAGATGGAACGCCGCTTCCGTGTCTGCCGGTGCTATCATGCCCGCTTCAAGATCATGGATCAGAGGCGAAAGTCCGCGAACTTCGGCACGGTTACGCAAGGCGCACCAAGCCGTCCAGTCGCGGATAAGATGCCGTGCCGACAAAAGTCCGTCCATAGCTTCCACTATCCCTGTCAAAGCCGGTTGGACGACCTCAGACGCCTTATCAGCGAAGACCAGATCGCGCTCGGCCTGACGGTTGAACTGGCGTAACGCCTCGGTAAAGCGGGCGTGGGCCCGCGCGAAGGCGTTAGCCCGCTCGAACAAAGAAGCGTCACGGTCCGCGTGACTCAGAAGGGGCTGAAGGTGCGCAATGATGGCTTTGCCCTCGTCGAGCGGTCGATTCAGGCGGCGAATGGCATCACGCATTTGTTCAGCTACTGACAGCCGGCGATCGAGTTCGGTGACATTGGTGTCGAGGCCAGCATAGGGCACATTGCGTTCAGCAAGGGCATTCGCGAGTATGGCGTCTAAGCGGACCTGTAGACGGCCAAGTCTAGGCAGATCGTCACCGGGGCGGGGCACGCCACCTGACGCGTACATTTGCAACTGCTTTCGTACAGCACCTTGCTTGAACACACTCAGCGGCCAGATGGCCGAAACAGCCTGACGCCATGACGCGTCGAGAGAAGTGACTGGAATTTGAGCAAGACCATCGCGAGGGTAGGCAACGGAGAGTTCGGCCTCAGTTGCCAGGAATTCGCGCAGGTCACTGTCAAGTTTTGAAAGGGCCGGTCGGAGGGCCGAAAATTCAACGTCAAACATGACGCTGAGGTCCGTTCCGGCATGTTCAACGAGCAGGTTGGCGAGGTGGCCCAGTCGTTCCAAATCCTGCAGGGTTGCGTTACCCATTGCGAGACCGAGAGCGGCGGTGAACGGCTCTGTTAGACAGTGAAGGGTGTCAGCGGTCTCTCGCAGGGCCTGAACCTGATCGATCAGAGTGTCTTGCCACGATGACGACCACTCCACCGCATTCAGGTGCTGCAAACCGGGGCGACGTTCCATGGCTTGCCAGACACGGCCGAGTTCCGCCGCGATCTCGGCAAGGCCCTCACGTTCTGCCTTGTTGTGACTATCCTTTCCCCCCCACTGCAGCTTGGGTGCGTGCCGGGTTGAGTTTTTGAGTGCTATTCCCATAGCTTGGAATGCCGTCAGTCCATTCCCTGCGGGTTGATGCAGGGCTTTTACATAGGCGTTCAACTGGTCCCGACGTACGCGCAGTTTGTCATTAATCTCAACCCAGTTTCCGAGACCTTGTCGCTGGCTTTCCCAGGATACGCGCAACTGAGTGAGGAAGCGGCGACGATCTGCCTTATTGGAGTGCAACTCCAGGCAATGGTCGCCCAGCCCATGCTCGCGTAGACGCCGGTAGACCACATCAAGTGCAGCTGTCTTCTCAGCCACAAAAAGCACTGTCTTTCCGCCTGCCAGACAGTTGGCGATCATATTCGCGATTGTCTGGCTCTTGCCGGTGCCGGGAGGGCCCACAATTACAAAATCACGCCCGTCGGCTGCCGCTAGACTTGCCGCAATCTGCGAAGAGTCCGCAGGAAGAAGGGCAATTATATCGGCAGGCGCGCAGTGATCGAGCTCACGCTCTTCACGGAAGGTGCCGCCAGTGTCGAACGGTTGGTCAGGCGTGTCGATTAGATGACGTACGACGCGGTTCCCTCGCAAGGCGTCGGTGCGATCTGTTAAATCCTTCCACATCAGATACTTAGCGAAGGAAAAGGTCGACAGAGCCGTTTCATCGATTACTTCCATGCCTGGAACGTCGCGAATGGCCTGACGCATCAGACCCAAGATTCTGGGCACGTCGATGCCGGACTCGTCTTGGGGTAGCTCTCCGGCAAACTGCGGGAGTTTGAGATCGAAATCGCGTTCCAGAAACTGCAAGAGAGTTGCGTTGAAGCGCGGCTCGTCTTCATGGTAGGCGAGGGTAAAACGGGATGAGGCGCTCTTTCGTTCTAATTTAACGGGCACAAGCAGCAAAGGTGCCCGGTAGGTGCGGGCATCCGTCGCGCTCTTTTTCCAACGCAGGAAGCCCACAGCCAGGAACAGGGTATTCGTTCCGCTTTCGGCAAGGTCACTGCGAGCTTGACGGTGGAGCTCGATCAGACGGGCCTCGAGGCCTTTAGCGTCCAGAGGGGATGGCAGTTCATCACGCTCCAGCGCCTGAGTTGCAAACTCCCGATGAATATCGCGCCCGCGGACCTCACGGTAAAGGGTTTCATCACGCTCCCCCATCGGGTTTTGTTGGGGTAAAGAAATCAAATGGATGGAATGGCCTGCGGCGAGGCGATCTTCGAGAAAAGACACATCCGTGCATAGGAACGGGATAGTCTTGCGCGAATCCGGAAAATTGAGCAGGCGGTTTCGTAGGGTTAGATCGAGTAGCTTTTTCTGCCAACGATCAATGCGACCGTTCGCCGTTGTCGGTTTGATATCTTCCCATTCTTTCGGTAGATCCCCGGCTAGGGGCACCTGAGGGAAAGTGGTCGAGGAAACGATCTCGTTCGTGAGCTCTTTGACTTCCAGCGCCTCATGAGACGCTAAGGGTGTAATGCCCCCGCTGCGCGCCCGGCGAATATCAAGCGCGGCGACAAAGCCCGACGTGTCGACATCAGCCATGCGACGGGCGAGGCTTTCGGTGGCCTGTGCTAGACCCATGGCCGGACGATGCGTGACGCCGGTAGTCTCAAAGACCAATAACTCTTTGGATGCAATGGCCTTGCGGATATCCATGTCATCGAATTCAATTGTATTGCTTAGGGTTCTCTTGGTCAGCCAGACCCCGACAGCGGCGTGGCCCGAAAAGAGAAGAATCACCGGATGAAGCCCTGCGCCCTCCATCGCGGCGGCCAACAGAACTGTTGTGTCAAGGCAGGTAGCCAGGCCATGTGCAATTTGTACGGATGGGCGGCGAATTTTTTGTCCGACACTCTCGAAGCTAGCGGGGGGCTCCGCGTAGTGCAGACCCAAGTCGCAAACGGCCGTGTAGATCGACGCGGTGAGCAAGAACGCGCGCTCTGGAGATCCTGACTGGTACCCGTCGAGCCCGGAAGGGTGGCCGTTATTGGCCAGTTGATCGGCGGCGGCCTTAAGCACCCGGGTAACGCCCGGATCATTCGGCATGACAAAGGCAGGTAGGAGTTGAGCCATATCCGAGGATCCACCCCACTCATCGCGGGCGAGCAGGCGAATGGGCAACTCCTGCGTTTCCAATACCTCGGTATCTGTCCGAAGGACGAGGTGTATCGTGCCCCGCTCGGCTTCATTAAGGCCGGCCAGATAGTTGGCGTCCAGGGTGAGTCTACGGTCGGAGAGGGGCAGCGTTTGACCGACGCCTAAGTGATCAATCCGCCAACTTTTCGAGCGTATAAAGCCGGGCTGCGAGACAAGTTCAAGCTCGAGGTCGCTGAGATCAATCTCGCGTTGGTTGACGATGGCTATTGATCGGAGCGCTGGAATGGCGTTCTGGAACGACGCGTACGTCAGCGATGGGGCGAAGTCGTGGGTGATCCAGCGCGAGTCGACGGTTTGAACTTCCGGCGTTTCATAGGTTGTTGACATATTGCGCCTCCCCGCTACCAATGGTTTGTTTTTATGCAAAACTTACAACCGTGAGGCAAGGGTCAAATCTAGCGAAGAAATTGACCACGCATTAGATCCTCGCACTTCGAAGTGGGAAAAGGCGAAAAGGGGAAAAGCTGGGGATGGTTACATACCGACAGGCTAGCCGGGGCGTGATGCGGACGATGCGTGCAATTGACCGTGGCGCGAAACGTGCTCAGCGGCAAAGACTCGCTCACGAAAAAGCGGCGCAAAAGCTGGAAATGCTTGAGGCAGCGGCGGACGCCGTGGCTGAATACGAAGAAATGATTGAGGCGCTGACAGGCAGTCACCGCGTGAGCTTTTCGCGCATCGATTGGGCCACAAGGGCATGCGCACCGCAAAAATCCATCCCTGGGCGGGTCGACGTCAACGAAAATGTCGCCCGGGAAGCTTTGAGGTCGTACCGACCCGGCTGGTTTGCCAAGACATTTGGGTTGGAGAGCGGGCAACGTCAAAAGCTTGAGCGGGCAATTGAAACCGCGATAGCATCCGACGACCAGGCGTTAGCCGATAGCATAGCCAAGGTGAAGGCCTACAATGATGATATTGCTTTTGCTAAGCGTGTTATCGCTCTGCAGCCTGACGCCGTGACAACTGCCCTGAACCGGTTTTCGGCTCTGGATGATCTTCCCTTTTGTATCGAGGGTCTCGATCTGTTTCACCACGAGGACGGGCGGATCGTGGCACTCGCAGACGGGCTTGAACTTGAAGATATGCCGACCCAGTCCATTACGCTGCTACAGTCGGGCAAGGCGTCTATCAAGGCAATACCTAAAGGGAGAATACAGGAGATATATCGGGAAAATATCTGTTCGAGCGGTTTACGGGTCGCAATAGAGTTTCTCCAGGTCGTCCCCGTCGATGCAGTGGAGGTTGTTGTTCATGGTGATCTGCTCGATCCTTCGACGGGGCATATCGAGTCGCAACCGCTATTGCACGTGAAGGTAAGTGTGCAGGCTCTTGACCAAGTTAACTTGAAGTGGACCGAGGCAACTGCAGTAATAGAGCGACTGGGAGGGCATATGAATTGGAGCAAAAAGGATGGCTTTAAACCTCTATCCGTTGAGCAATTCAATCCTGAAGGTATGATTTAGGTAGGATTGCGCGGCCTCAAAGAATCTTGGGTGGCTTCAATTTTTCAACCGAAAAAAAGGGAAGGGCGCCTTGGAAAGTTGCACTGAGTCACTCAAAATTTTTAGTGGCATGCTTAGTCTCTGACTAGCCGCGCTTTGGTGCCACTGCGTGGCTATTCTAACTTCCTTTTCTAACGGCTGCGTGCTCATTCGAGCACGTCAAGAAAAGGAGAAAATGTGTTTGGGGGTGTGGAGACGGATTTGTGACAGGACGCCATCGCCTGACACGCCTGTTCTGGCGTGGGCTAGGGGAAAAATATGACACCTGTCTCGAACCGAAAGTACCGCTCATCAGTCTCTCTGGCTGCCATCGCGTTGGCTGCCGCGCTTGTTTGCGCTGCGCCTGCTTATGCGCAGGAACCTAAGTACAAACTCGACATTCCTTCTGAGAGTGCGGCCAAGGCCCTAAACGATTTTGCTCAGCAGGCCGGCTTGCAAATCCTGTTTCCTTATGAAGCCGCCGATGTCGGTCGAGTGCCAGCGATCAAGGGCGAATATACGCGCGAAGAAGCCCTGAAACTGATCCTCGCCGGTACTAACCTCGAAGTGGCCCGGCAGGATGAGAAAACCATCTCGCTTCGGGTGGTTAAAAGCCCTTTGGCAGGGGCGGGAGACGAGGCGGTGGAGGTGATCGTCACCGGCACCCACATTCGAGGGGGGAATCCCACCTCGCCAGTGCACACCGTCACACGCAAGGATATCGAGCAATCAGGTTACTCCCAGATCGGGGACATTATGCGGTCCTTGCCGGAGAACTTTTCGGGCGGACAGAACCCGGGGGTTATCGCTGCCGCCACAACCAATGTGAACAACTCCAACTTTTCCAGCGCCTCAACTGTCAATCTCCGCGGCCTCGGCTCAGATGCCACCCTCGTGCTACTGAACGGGCATCGGATGGCCGCCGATGGTCATTTTCAGGCGTCTGACATCTCAGGCGTGCCGCTGGGTGTCGTGCAACGGGTAGAGGTCGTGACCGACGGCGCCTCCGCCATCTACGGATCAGATGCTGTCGCCGGTGTCACTAACATCGTTCTGCGCCGCAATTACAGCGGTACCGAAATCAGCGGGCGAGTGGGCGTGACCGCCGAAGGGGGCGGATCGGAGCAGACCTGGTCGCTCTTAAGCGGGGTCAATTCTTCGAACTCATACCTGTTCGCGAGTTTTGAGGTGTCACGGCAAGGCGAAGTTACCGCAGCCGATCGTGAGGTCACGGCTTCGGCGCCTCCGACCTATTCTCTGATGCCCTACATGAAGCGCGCCTCGGCCTTCATCGGGGCCGGGCACACCTTCAACGACTATCTGTCCGTCACCTTCGATGGCCTCGTCAATGAGCGCAAAACCCACTACACCGTCCAGTATTCCAGCACCTCACCGGAATCCGTCATTGCGTTTGCGACACCGAGCTATTCGACGGCGCTGACCTTCGACGCCAGGCTCCCGCGGGACTGGAAGCTGCACTTGACCGGCGTGGCCTCGGGCAGCCGCAACAGCAATCACATCCGCTATCCCGCTTATGGTATTACCCTAAACAACATCACCAAAAACACCCTGCGCTCGCTTGAGTTGACGGCTGACGGGGTGGCCTTCACCTTGCCGTCCGGGCCCGTGAAAGTGGCTGTGGGCGGAGGACGGCGTGAAGAAGCCTTCGTCCGAGGCTATGCAGGTACCTCCGGCTATCAGGACCGGTCCCGCACAGTCGATTACCTGTACGGCGAAGCGCACGCGCCCCTCGTCGCGCGATCAGACACCCGAACCGGGCTGCATGCGCTTGAGCTCAATTTGTCGGCCCGGGTGGAGGACTACAGCGACTTCGGCCAGAGCCGCAATCCGCGCGTCGGCCTGCGCTATGTCCCGGTTGAGGGTGTCATTGTCAGATCGACCTGGGGCAAGTCGTTTAAGGCCCCGACCTTCCTCCAGATGTACAACGCCAAATCTCTGGTCCTGCGTGACGCGGCCTTTGTGGGGGGACCCGCCACCGGCACCATTTTGATGACGCAAGGGGGGAACCCCGACCTGAAGCCGGAACGGTCAGAGTCAGTGACATTCGGCGTAGAATACCAACCAGCTCAGATCGACAGCCTTACCCTAGGCACCACCTGGTTCAAGATCGATTACACCGACCGCGTCGTTGTGCCGATCTCAAATATCACCGCGATCCTCTCTGATCCCATCTATGCGCCGTTTGTAAAATATAACCCCACCGTCGCTGAGCAAAATGCAGCTATGGCCGAGGCCGATCTCTTTTACAATTTTGCATCGGGTCCTTATGATCCTGCGGGGGTGATTGCCTTTATTCGCAGTGCGAACACAAATGCGGCGGCCCAAACGGTTTCCGGCGTCGATGTGTCCTATCGCCAGGGCTTTGATTGGGCAGAGGGCCGTCTGAACCTGTTTGCCAACGGCTCATGGGTCAAGCTTGAGCAGCAGACCATTTCGACCGTGCCGTCGCAGGAATTGTCGGGCACCATTTTCAACGTGCCGGATTTTAAAGCGCGCGGGGGCTTGTCCTGGCAACGTGGCGGTTTGACGGTCAACGCCATAGCCAATTACGTGTCTGTATCGCGCGACACGGGCGTCGTACCCGAATACCGCATTGCCTCCTGGACGACCGTGGACGCCAATGTCGGATATGTGTTCGAGCGGGGTCAGGCCCTCACATCCGGCCTGAAAATCTCGCTGGCCGCGTCCAATCTCTTCGATAAGGCGCCGCCTTACGCCAGGAGCCCCGGGCTCGTGGGCCAGGGCATCACGTTCGATAGCACGAACGCCTCGGCCATGGGTCGCCAGATCAGCCTGACTGTGACCAAGGCCTGGTAGCATGTCTCGAAACTTATCTCATTGTAACGTCAGAGCGGGGATATCCGCTCTGACGATCGGCAGCGCTTTGGTCTGGAGCGGGGGAGCGTTTGCGGATGTCTGCGATGCCCTCCTGCCCACGGGTTCCCGGTCGGTGCCAGCGGTCGCGCGCGGCATCGTGGCCGATGATCTGCTGCGTCTGCGCGATTTTGGGCCGCCCGGCCATCCCAATATTCCGGACAAGCTGTTCACCGTCTCACCCGAACAGGACCGCATAGCCCTCCAGCTGCGCCGCGCCGATCCAAGCCAAAACGCGCACTGTTTCGCAATCGTGATCCAGCCTTTGGACCCGAGCGGATCGCCCGTGGTTATTGATAAAGGCGGAGAGTACCTCACCTTGCCCAGCAGCGGGCGGGGGATCGCCGCCGTGCCCTCGGGCGTGCTGGTCAGTGACCCACCGAAGTGGTCCCCGGACGGACAATGGCTCGCCTATCTGCGCAAAGAAAACGGGACGATCCGCCTCTGGCGCGTTCACGCGGACGGAAGCGACGCCGGCCCAGCGGCCGAATTGCCCTTCGACCCTGAGAGTTTTGACTGGGGTGAGGCCGGCCAGACGCTTGTGGTTGTAGGTCGTCCGACTCTCAAGCAGGCGCAGGCGGACCTTATGGTCGCTGGACGCGAGGGTTACATTTTCGACGACGCATCAATACCGGGCGAGGGGAGCATCCCTCAGCTCAAGGAGCCGATTGTGCGCGATGTCTTTGTCATTGAGCTCGAGACGAAGACGGTTCGGCCAGCCTCAGCCGAAGAGAGGGCCAGACTTCGGCCACCGGGCCTGCCATCATGGACGGGCGCCACGCGGTTGACACGGGTTCAGGGCGACCAGGCCGCATCGGTTGTGGCTTTGCGACCGGAGGAACTGACGTCACCGACAGAGCTTCAGGTGACGCGTGCTGGCGCGGCAAGCGACGTCTGCCGCGACCCGCTCTGTTCGGAGATCGCCGACCTGTGGTGGCGGGATGAAAATCGCCTCGTATTTCTCTCACGCCGGCCGGGGGATAGCCGGACACGGCTGGTGCAGTGGACACGCCATCAGGCCAAACCCAGACTTATCCTGGAGACGGAAGACGTTCTTTTTGGCTGCCAGTTGGTCAGCGATCGCCTGATATGTGGCCATGAAGCCTCGAAGCAGCCGCGCCGTCTGATCTCGGTTGACCTAGGCAATGGGGCGAGGACCCCGCTGTTTGATCCAAACCCTGACTTTCAAACCATCGCCCTCGGCAGCGTTCAGCGCCTGCGTTGGACAAATGACCGAGGTATTGCGACCTACAGCGATCTCGTGCTGCCCCGCAACCATCGACCGGGTGACAGACATCCTCTGGTCATTGTTCAGTACATCACCCGCGGGTTTCTGCGCGGTGGGACCGGGGATGAGTACCCGATCTGGCTTCTGGCAGAGCAGGGGTTTGCGGTTCTGAGTTTTCAGCGACCGCAGGATGTGGGTTGGGTCGAGGGTGTAAAATCACCCGACGAGGCCAACCGCGCGGGATTTCAGGATTGGGCCGATAGACGCAGTGTCCAGTCCTCCCTCGAAACGGGGCTGCAACGGGTCATCAATATGGGCGTAGTGGATCCCGACCGGATAGGGATCACCGGTCTGAGTGACGGCGCGTCTACCGCGCAGTTCGCGCTTATCCATGGGCCTCGCTTTGCGGCTGCCATCTTAAGCTCCTGCTGCGAGGACATCACGGGCATGATAACCCTGAACAGTCCCTCCAACGCCCAGTGGTTTCGCAAGATGGGTTATCCCGCGGCCGGTGACCGCGCCGAGGCGTTCTGGAAACCGGCAGCTTTGCTCTACAACGTCGATCAGGTGAAGACGCCGATCCTGTTGCAGATGCCCGACCGGGAGTATCTGGGAGCTTTGACCGCTTACAGTGCCTTGAAAGACGCGGGCACGCCCATCGAGCTTGTCGTCTACCCGGATGAATTCCACGTCAAAATTCAACCCGCCCATCGCGCGGCGATCTATCAACGCAACGTCGATTGGCTGCGGTTCTGGCTTATGGGTTTCGAAGACGACACGCCGTCAAAAGCGGATCAATATCGTCGTTGGCGCGCCTTGAAGGCGGCGGCTTCGGCGGCAATGACGAGCGCATCTCCGGGGCAGTAGCCGACGCTCGTTGCGGTCCCATTTCGTGTGTTCAGAAATGGGGCCGCCTTTTCTCAGGGTTTCGTGCCCCAATGTCGTACCCAGGCTTCGGCTTCGGCTAGTCCCGACAGGCGCAGGTATTGCATGGGATCGATGGCGCGCTCCGGATCCAGGGCGTCGTGGATGGCGACGGGGTCGATAAGCCGCAGGCGACGGAGTTCGCCGTTGACGAGCCGATCACAGAGTACGCGGCGATTCCGGTCTATAATGTCGAAGGCAAAGCTATCGGGACCGCCCTTGGATCGCCGTTGAACAATCTCCGCCGGTAGATCACCCGCGAACGCCAGCCGCGCGATACTCCGGTCACGTCCGCCGCGGACCCATTCCCAGGTGGGTATCCGTAGACAAGCCTCGACAATGGGCTGCGACAGCAATGGATTTATCTGCGGCGGCGTGTCGTCACGTGAAAACCCGTCGATCGTTCCCTGAATGCGGACGAGTTTGACGATATGCGCAGCCTTGCCGGGCAAGGCCCCCTTCGGCGGCGTGAGCCAGGGGTGGCCGCTGATCCGGTCTGCCTGGGCGACGACGTCGGGATGCAGAAAAGAGTCGTCGTATAGCCAGCGATAGGGACGGTTGCCTGCGAGCGCCTTCTCGATGGCCAGGCCTCCAATCTCCAAGACACTGGCACCTGTCAGGGCGCAGATGTCCATGAGTGTTCCGAGGCTTTCGGTATTCAGCCCCCGCGCGTACACGCTGTCAACCAGTGGGGTGCCAGAATGCATGCTGCAAAAAACATTGTCACCCCCAATGCCTGTCATCAGGGCGTCTATGTCTCTCTCTCGAACGATCCGCAACTTTGCGGCATGTTCGCCCTGTCCATAGGCGTACTGAACCGGCCGCGGGAGATGAGAAGCGCTGGAGCGGGTCACGTCGATATCGGCCATATCGTAATGGGCTTCCGTGATCTCGACCTTCAAATGCGCTGCGAGGACGCGGGCATAGGCGCGTTCGTCTCCAACCGCCTCATTGGTGGCGAGGGTGAGGTAGCTCGTCCTATGGCCACCCGTTTTGAGGCAGGCGGTCAGAATGGATGAATCGAGCCCGCCCGACACGGACAGGAGGGTGTGAGCGAAACGCCCGGCCCAGGCATTCACACAGGCCAAAACGACGGTGCGAAGGTCTGACGCGAGGTCCTCAGGAGAGGTTTCGGACAAGGGTTCAACAAAGTCCCACGGTGACCAGATAGCGGTGAGACCTTGTCCGCGAGCCCCGACGCTCAGTCGAAACCCCGCCAGCAATTCCTCGATTCCGCTCAGACACGTCCGAGCGTCTCTCAGGTCATAAGACTTTAAAAACCGTGCCAGGGCCGCCGTATCGACCGTCGGGCTCTGTTGGGAGGCAAGCGAAAGCGCCGTTATATCTGATGCGAAGATCCAGTCCTGCCGACTCTGGGTGTAGACGCACGGCATCGCGCCAGAGGGATCGCGCAAGACATGGATCGTGTGTCCGTCAGCGTCAGTGACAAAAGCGACGTATCCGCCCCAGCAGGCTGTGACCAGCAACCGACCCTGAGTCTCAACGATCTTCTGGGAAAACGGATTGTCAAGTGTCGTCACCACCTGAAAGTCAGGCCGGTTGAAGAGGTGTCCGGCAACCGCCCCCGATTGATCAGCCAGTGGCAGCCCGATGTCGGCACCATTAGTAAATGCGGACAAGCGCTTACTGGCGCACACGCATTGCCATTGTCCCCCCTTCAATCGGTCGCGGAGATGGGCATGGGCGTCACCATCGTCGGAAACGAGGCCGATAAATCGCGGGGCCATGGTCATATCAAAACTATGGGTGTGAAGGGCCTGACTTCGTCAAAGACATCGCTGAGAACAGTGCCCCGGTACTGGACCCAGGCGTGGGCTCCAAAGGGCTTCGTTTTGACACCAATTATCAGATCGACGGGTATGTCCCGGTCCATGAGATAACGCGTCATAGCCATCGACCACGGTAGGCATTTATCGTGCGTCGGCAGAAGCCACCGCGTATCGAGCATGGGTTTAGCATGGGCCACAGCCGCCTCCAGAGGGGGCGAGGTTTTCAGCCGTCTGATGAGGTTGGCTTTTTTCCGACGCAAGACCGGAAAATAACCGTCTGGTCTTTGCCATTGCGCGCGAAACGACCATTCCCAGCGTGCAAAGAGGGCCTTTACGAGGTCGCTGGAGAAGGTCAGTCGCGTGGGTTCATCGGCGCGCCCCACAGTCGGTCGATCAATGTTCGCCAGCGCCAGCCTATCCCCAGTGGCCGCTGTTCGGGTTAGCAGACCAGTAGGCAAGAGGGGGCCTGCGACGGCCTCGGCGTCCTCGTCTGTGGCGGTGCCGGCCAGCAGGCGTTTAAAGGGGGAAAGCAGATCGGGTGACAGGGCCGAATACGTGTCCGCCCGTTCGTCGAGAAACACCACCTGATCGTTGGCAAGACACGCGTGTACGTGTGAGGGAAAAACCAGTCCCATGGGCTTTGTACCGTTGAAAAGCGAAGCGTCAGGACCCCGATCACGGGTTCGATGATTCAGGCGAGGCGCGTAGGAAGAAGGCGTGGTCTCGGTGACCACGCCTCCTGATCTCAGTCGGCGGACGGCCAGGGCGTCGCACGCATCTGAGTTTGACCGGCATCCGGCGCCGGGAAGGGGGCTTCACCCTGGGTTACGCGGCTGGCGCGACCCATTGTGAGCAGGCCTGCCTTTTGGCTGGCAACGGGCTTTGATGGCTTGAACATGATAGTCTCCACTAGGGCGAGAGGAAGAGGGATAAGCCCGGCGACGACGGGTGCGCCGCTGGGCCCGCGGAGGTTTAGTCGGCCGATGGACCGAGGTGGTCGCGGCACTGGACCTGTCCCGCATCAGGTGCCGGGAACAGGCTCTGCCCCCGGGTTTGGCGACTGGCGCGGCCGAGGGAGAGCGCACCAGCGGTCAGACAGACCTGCGGTTTCACATGTTTGGACATGGAAAACTCCAGAGATTGGAAGGTTAAAGGGAGGCGCCGTGGCGATGGATCGTCCCAGCGCCCGGCGCGCTTAGTCGACCGAAGGGCCGATCTGATTGCGCTTCTGGACCTGCCCGGCGTCCGGCTTCTCATAAAGGCTTTCGCCTTTCGTCTGCCGGCTGGCCGTGCCAAGGGCAATGAGGCCCGGGGTGATCGAACGCTTGGTCATCATACACTCCTGTAGGTTTGAGTTAGAAAAGCCATGGGGATCATGGCCAACTCAAAATTACGCCCTTGAGACGAGTGTTCTGGCAGGGATACTTCCGGGATACCCCGAATGTTCAGCACGTGGCGGACGTGCCGGGTCGGAGAGGCTATTGCGACCGGCCCCGATAGGCGTCGGCCACAATGTCCGACAGTTTCGACAGGCGTCGATGATAGTAGCGTTTCAGGCGCCGGCGCAGCGCGTCGGGATTGGTCTCTTTTAAGGCTTCAAGCAGGCCCGCAATCTCCGGTTCAAGGGTGAATGCCTGGGAGGGCGCGGTGCGGCGAATAGCGCTCAGGTGCGCCGAGACATGGGCCAGTGCGGCCCGGTACACCGTGTTGCCGCTGCCCTCCGCAATCAGCGAAAGAACGCCTTCAATGCTTTCCTCTGTGAGGGGCTCAAGCGGCAGCTCTGGCGGTGCGGGCGGCAGGCCACCGTCGCGGATCGCCAGAAGCACAATGTCCTGCTCCCAGTTATAAAGCTCACGCAGCGACTGAACCGTCACCCGCGGCCGGTAAAACCCATCATGGGCCTGAGCGGCCAGAAGGCCCTCTCCGACCAACCGGTTGAGAATATTGCGGATCGGCGACTTGCTGACACGGTGTTGCTCGCACAGGGCTTTGATGTTGAGGCGCTCGCCCGGCAGAATGCGGCCGGAGAGCAGCTCGCGCTTCACCTCCAGATAGAGCGTCTCTACAACAGAGTCCTGTACGGACATGCGCCCGCTCCCTTCACACGCGCGAGGCTGAAAATGGGGGCCTCCGGTCGCTCGCGGCCGTCAGATCGGTCTGACATCGGCAGCGTCCGGCAATCCCTCTTGCGCGGCATGGTAGTGGAAGCGGGCCCCGTCATCAATATGTCATAAAACGACGTCGAGGCCGTTTAAGCCGCTAATGGGGGTGGTTGATTAGGTTCACGAGTTGCGGCACGAGCGCCTTTCGTCGGTCAAAATAGGCCTGCAGCAGGGTCTCCAGCCGCGCCATGTCCCGATCCGCCCAGGCCCTGGCTAAAGCGTCCAGCTCCTGCGCCCGATCCGGTATCAGCGCCGCCTCATAGGGCCGGACCTGTCGCATGATCTCATTCATCCGCGCCATTTGCCGTGACAGCAGCGGATTCTGCAGCCCGTTCACCACCTCGCAAAACAGGCGCTCGGTCGCCACCGTCACCTCGGCCTCCTCGCCTAACGAGCCGTGCGGGGACAGAGGCGGGACGTCAGTCATGGCAACGCTCTCAGGGTCAGGGCCCCGTCACAATGACACGAATGCCAGAGGCGTTCAATCCAGAGGTGCGGCCCGCTATTTTGTGCGTGATGGGCACCTTTAAGGCTAAGGGCGCTGCCCTCGCGCCGGTCAAGAACCCTTCTGGCGGTCTCCCCGTCTTCCTTCGCTCACCTGAGCCCCGGCGGCACGACGCCACGTCCGTGCAGCCGGGCGATACCCCTCCGCCAGAACGGCCCTGACCGTTGCTACCCCGGTCTCGCCGACGGGCAGGGTTTCAGCGCGGCGTTTTGCCCGCTGAAACCCAAGCTTGAAAAGGAACGGACTATGTCTAAATCGGCTTTAAAATTGACGTCTGCCGCTGTTGTGCCGTCCGGGGTTCAGACCCTGATCCCTCTGGATCGCCTCCTCAAATCCCCCGACAATGCCCGCAAAACCCCGCACAGTGCCGCCGCTCTGGCCGCGCTTCGCGCCAGTATCGCCGCCAAGGGCCTCCTGCAAAACCTCATCGTCAAGCCCGAACTGGATGAGGCCGGGGCCGAAACCGGCTTCTACTACGTCACCGCAGGCGAGGGGCGCAGGCTTGTCCAGATTGCCCGTGCCAAGGACGCCGAAATCCCCCGCGATACCCTCATCCCCTGCGTCATCCGCGACACCGACGACGCCCACGAGGTCAGTCTGGACGAAAACGTCACCCGCGAGGCCATGACCCCCGCCGATCAATATGAAGCCTTCCGCACCCTCAATATCGACCGGGGTATGGACGCTGCCGGTATCGCGGCCCGTTTCGGCGTCTCGGAGCACGTCGTCAAACAACGTCTGCGTCTCGGTGCGGTCTCGCCCATCCTCCTACAGGCTCTGCGCGACGAAAAACTCACCCTGACGCAACTCATGGCCTACACCGTCAATGCCGATCACGCCCGCCAAGAGGCCGTCTTTGACCGCCTCAAGGGCAGTTATGCCGATCCCTACCATATCCGCCGCCTCCTCACCGAAGGGCAGGTCCCCGCGCAGGATCGCCGCGCCCGCTTTATCGGCGCAGACGCTTATGAAGCCGCAGGCGGCGTCATCGCCCGCGACCTCTTTACCGAAGAAGGCGGCGGCTATTTTACCGATGCGGGCCTGCTCGACCAGCTGGTCCTCGACCGCCTGACGGCACTCGCGACCGAAACCCAGACCGCCGAGGGCTGGAAATGGGCCGCTGCCGCGCTCGACTACCCCTATGCGCACGGTTGGGGGCGCGTCTACCCGCAAACCGTGCCCCTGTCACCGGAGGCCGCAGAGCAGTTGCAAGGGACGCAACAGGCGCTCGAAGACCTGTTAGCCCCGTTTGAAGGGGCCGACGAACTGCCCGACGAGATCGATCAGGCCGCAGGCGTCCTCGAAGCGGAGATCGCCGCCCTCGAAACGCCTCAGGACGCCTATGATCCGCAAGATATCGCGCGCGGCGGTGTCTTCGTCACCCTGCTGAGCGACGGTGGCGCGGCCATTCATCGCGGGCTGATCCGCCCGGAAGACGAACTGCCCGAACCCGATACCCCCGCTGACGAAACCGAAGACCTTGCCGCTCACCCGGAGGATGCGTCGGAAGACGGGGAGGGTGAAGGTGAAGGCGAAGGGGCAGAGCCGCACACTGAGGATACCGAGGACGCGTGCGAAACCGGGCCCCTTTCTGATCTTCTGTTACGGGACCTGACCACCCACTGGACGCTGGCGCTCCGCTATACGCTGGCCGAACAGCCGGAACTCGCCGCCCGCTTTCTCGTCCATAAGCTGGCCCTCGACACCTTCTATCGGCAGCGCAGCGTCACCTGTCTCGACATCACCGCGCGCAGCGTCTCGATTGAGAGCTTCGCAGAAGGACTCGACGACACCCCAACCGCTGCCGCGCTCTCTGCCCGTCACGAGGCATGGGCGGCAGGTCTGCCCGACAACCCCTCTGATCTGTGGACCCATCTTCTGACGCTCAGCCCCGAAACCCTCGGGTCGTTGATGGCCCATTGCACGGCCCTGACGGTCTTTGCCGTGCGTCAGGCCTATATGCCTGCCGCCCCCTATGTGGCCTCGCTGAGGATGGCGCGCGACCTGCGTCTGAACATGACCGACCACTGGACACCTACGGCGCGCAGCTATTTCAGCCGCGTGACCAAGGGGCAAATCCTCGCCGCCGTGCGCGAAGCCGTGGGCGATGAGGCCGCCAACCGCCTTCACAAGCTGAAAAAGCCCGAGATGGCCGAAGCCGCCGAGCAACTGGTGCAGGGCACGGGCTGGCTGCCCACCTGCCTGCGCACCCCCGTCGCGCCCGAAGACGCAGCGCAAGGGCCTCTGGCCTTGCCGCCATTGGACGCAACGCCCGACCTGTCCGAAGCGGCGGAGTAGGTATGACCGGGGCCGCGTCAGCGGTCCCGGTTTTCAGTTTCGCCCGTCTCTGGGGGGGCACGGGATGCGCCTTTCGGGACGAGCCGACGCAAGGGCGACCGCGACGATGGAGGTCTGAACGCGACCGGACCTCATACGCGCAACGGGCTTTGGGGGCTTTTTTCCGCCGCGCTTCGCGCTTTGCATCGCGAGGCAAAAAAGCGCCCCGCCGCCCGTCCTTCGGCCCTGCGGGTGCGCGCGGTCCGGCCCCGTTCTCAGCGACCCCATCGCGGTCGCGATTGGCGCGTCCCCGACCACAGAAAGGTACACCCCTATGTCTATCATCGGCACGTTTGTAAAATCCGACACCGGCTTTACCGGCACCATCAAGACCGTCTCGCTGAACTTCAAAGCGCGTCTGGTCGAAACCGAAGGCGGCTCTGAAAACGCCCCTGACTACCGCATCTACAGTGGCGCCGCCGAAGTCGGCGCGGGCTGGAAACGTACCGCCGAAAACAGCCGCGCCTACATCTCCATCAAGCTCGATGATCCGTCCTTCCCCCATCCGATCTATGCGAGCCTCTTCGAAGGCGAAGACCCCGACACCTTCAACCTCCTCTGGTCGCGTCCGCGCAGCCAGTAACCGCCCCCCATCCGGTCTCAATCGGCCTCGCCGCACACGCGGCGGGGCCTTTTTGTGCTGCCAAAAAAGGGGAGGAGGGAGCGGCCCCGGTCCCCGGAGCCGCTCGCGTCACCGGAATCGAGGGGGGGGGGGGGATGAGCCCGGTGACGAGACTGACGCTAACGGAAGGCGCGCCCCCTGGCCACACACAAGCGCGTGAGGGGAGCATCCTGGAAAAGGGCTAAGGGCTCCGCCCTCGCGCCGGTCAAGGGGGTGTCCCTTCGGTCCCGATGACGGCGGTTTCCCCAACCTTCCTTGGCTTACGCCGGCGTGCAGGTTGGGTGATCCCCCACCGCCGCCATCGCCCCTGACCGTTGCGACCCCGCTCTCGCCGAGGGGCAGGGTTTCAGCGCGGTAAAGGCGCTGCAACCCAAGCCCAAAGGAGACTTTTCCATGATGAACGATACCCCTATTTCCGCCCCCGTAACCGAGGCCTTCAAGGTCAATCCCTATCGCGGCACCGTCAATAGCCGCGTCTCCGGTCAGTGGTTTTCACGGCCTGATGATCAGCGGTTTTTAAGTCTCGATGACCTCTTTGCCCATACCCGCCAGCGCCGCGACACCGCCCATGTGCGCACCGTCGCCTCCGACGCCGTGCGCGTCATTGCCGAGCGTGACGACCTTGAGAGTCTGCGGCTGGTCTGCCCCGGCCGCGATACCCCGACGGCCCCCACACACTGGTCATTTGGTCAGTTGTGCGGACTGGTCGGCGCGCCGTCCGGCTATCTGCGCCAGCTCCCGGCCCCGCTTGCGGCCATCAACCTGCAGCATGGCCTGCTCAACCACCGCGCCGAACTGATCAAGACGCTCGAAACCAACACGGGCGGGCTTGAATTGCGCGCCGTCACGGGGCCGGACTATGGCCGCATCTGGGATTATGAACTGGTGCAGGCCGTGCAAAAGATTGCCGGAAATGGGCTTGGCGATACGCGCTGGAAGGTCCCCGGGGTGCTCGACTGGGGCACCATGACCCACAATCCCTTTGTCGATGTGACGAAGGACACGACGACCCTTTACGCCTCAGATCGCGACGTGTTTCTCTTCCTCGTGGACGACACCCACCCCATCGAAGCCGGGCGTCTGCCCAATGGCGAGCCTGATCTTTATTTCCGGGGCTTCTATGCGTGGAACTCCGAAGTGGGCTCAAAGACGCTCGGGATCGCCTCTTTTTATCTGCGCGCCGTGTGCCAGAACCGCAATCTCTGGGGCGTCGAAAACTTTCAGGAAATCACCATTCGTCACAGCAAAAATGCCGCGAGCCGCTTTGCGTGGGAGGCCGCTCCCGCCCTGACGAAATTCGCCAATTCCTCGCCCACGGCCTTCATCGAAGGCATTAAGGCCGCGCGCGAAACCGTGGTCGCCAGGACCGATGAAGACCGCGAAGACTTCCTGAAAAAGCGCGGCTTCTCTAAGCCCGAAACCGCCAAAATCATCGAAACCGTGCTCAATGAAGAGGGCAAAAAGCCCGAAAGCGTCTTCGATTTTGTGCAAGGTCTGACCGCTCTGGCGCGTTCAAAACCGCATCAGGACGCGCGTCTCGACCTCGAAACCAAGGCCCGAAAACTGATGGCCGCTGTCCTCTGATGTAACTCCGCCGTGCGGTCTCTGTGACCGCGCGGCCTCCCTCTTTTAGGTGGGTCACGTTGGTATCGGGGGCCGCGGCTCGCCATGCCTGCGGCATGGCTCGCGAGGTCGATAGGGTGCATTTGGGCGCATATAGACATGGGGGAGTCTGATCGGCGGGGGAGGGGATTTCGACACTCCCGATGTGGGTTCAACGACCGCATCCTCGGGCTCGAAACCGCCGTGGTTTTGCTCTTATCTCGCAAGGAAACGACCCTGTGTCCGACGAAGCCGCGCGTGCTGCCAGCGCCAAAAAAGGCAGCCCGTTTCTCAATACCGATCAGGCCGCCCACTATATGGGCCTGTCACGCCGCACCCTCGAAAAGTTCCGTGCCGAAGGGCAGGGACCTGTCTATCGCCGCCATGGGCGTTATGTTCGCTACCATATCGACGACATCGATGGGTGGTCGCGCGCCTCAGGCCAGACCGACGGGCATATCGAGGCGCGGGTGTGATGGGGGCCCCTAAGAGTCCGACAAGGTCACGCCGCAGACGAGGGCTGGTCGCGGGACTGAGCTGCGTGGCTCTGGTTGGTTTGGGCCTCTCCGCGCAACCTCAGAAAACGCCCTGGCTGATCTATAATGCCAGCCCCAGTGTGCCCATCGGATTTTATATCGTCTCTCCGGTCCGGCAAGTGACGACGGGTGATCTGGTGGTAGCGCACCTGCCTGAAGCCGCGCGGAAGCTCGCGGATGCTAGGCGGTACGTGCCTGCAACGGTCCCGGTACTTAAACACGTAGCGGCCCATGGTGGCGACGCGGTCTGTGCCATAGATGCCAACATTTTAGTCAATGGGAAGCGCGTAACGGTGCGGCGTCTGCGGGACCGCCTGAACCGGCCCTTGCCGTGGTGGCAGGGCTGTCGGCGTCTGTATGCCGGGGAGCTGTTCCTCCTCAACACGGGCGCGCCGGACTCCTTTGACAGCCGCTATTTTGGGCCGGTCAGTCGAAATCACGTGATCGGTAAGGCGCGGCCCCTATGATCAGTTGGAAACCGCTCCTCAGCGCGCTGGGCGTCCTTTTGTCGGCGGGAGAGAGCCACGCTCAGACCGCGTCCGCGCTGGCGCGTTGGGCCGAACCCGTGCGCGAAGCCTCTCAGCGGTTCGGCGTGCCTGAGGACTGGATTTATCGCGTCATGCAGGCGGAAAGCGGCGGGCAAACTCACCTGAATGGGCAACCCATCCGCTCAAAGGTCGGCGCGATGGGCCTCATGCAATTGATGCCGGGAACGTGGTCAGATATGCGCAGGGCCCATAACCTCGGGGCCGATCCTGATGACCCGCGCGACAATATACTGGCCGGCACGGCCTATCTGCGCGCCATGTTCGATCGGTTCGGCTATCCCGGACTGTTTGCGGCCTATAATGCCGGGCCCGCGCGCTATGCGGCCAGTCTGAAGGGCGAAACCCTGCCCGCCGAAACGCGCGCCTACCTCAAAAAGCTTGTTCCTGAAAACCAGCCTCCGGTCGCCGACGTTCCCTCCCTGACCCCCTCCGACAGGGGCCTTTTTGCGATGAAACGCACCGCCGAAGGTGAGCCGGGGCCAAAACCGTGACGGGGCGAGATCGGACGAGGTTCGGCGAGGGACGGGTGGGCTTCAGCGCAAGATAAAAGACCGTCTCTCCGAGCCGGTAAGTATCTGTCTGCACATCGGATTTTCACGAGACAGGCGCGATTTTGAGTGAGACGGTGATCTCTTAAGTCTTTGTAATTGTTCGAATGGGGAGTCTCGCGAAATGGCGTCAGAGGACGATTTTGAACCGAAGCTCGGTAAATTACGGTCTCAGACCCCAAAACTGTCGAAATCCTATCGTTCGAAGGTGCTCCACGCCGTTCAGCGCGCCGGCGGTCGCAAAGCCGGTCGAACCGGCCACGGCACCAACCCTGGGTATGGACGGGGTGCGGGCGCCGCGCGGGTGCTTGCCGGCATACCTGGGCGCGGGCGGCAAACGCGTCGGGTGACGGTCAAGGCGCGCTTCGTAAAACTCGCCGGTCCGGGCTTTCGGGCAGCCAAAGCGCACCTGTCCTATCTTCAGCGCGATGGGGTGACGCGTGACGGTCAACCGGGCCAACTCTACGGCCCTGAAACGGACCGTGCAGACGCCTCGGAATTCATGGCCCGATGCGAGGGCGATCGCCATCAGTTCCGCTTTATCGTCTCGCCTGAAGACGGCCTGCAATATGACGATCTGAAGCCCCTGACGCGGAAGGTCATGCGGCAAATGGAAACTGACCTGGGCACTTCGCTGGAATGGACGGCTGTCGATCACTACAACACCGGCCGTCCCCACACCCATATCGTGATCCGCGGACGCGACGATAAGGGTAAGGATCTGGTCATCGCCCCCGAATATCTCAGCGCCGGGTTCAGGGAGCGGGTCGCCGCCCAGATCACGCTCGATTTGGGGCCTCGGTCCGAGCGCGAAATCCTCATGGCGCGTCAGGCCGAAATCGATGCCGAACGGCTGACCTCGATCGATCGGCAACTGCGGCGCGAGGCCGATTCCGCCGGAGTCGTACTCCCGAGCCACCGGCCCCCTGTAGAACACGCGCTGCGCACCGGCCGGCTGGTCAAACTGGAGGCTCTCGGGCTGGCCGAGAAAGCGTCAGCCGGTCAGTGGCGCCTGCATCCGGACATGGAGGCGACCTTGCGCCAGATGAGCGAGCTCGGCGACATCATCAAAACCCTGCATCGGGCGCTCAAAGACAAAGGCCTTGAGGCGGCCGTGCCGGATGCGCAGACGCACCTGTCGGGGGCCACGGTGGTTGGACTTACTGGCAAGCTGAGGGGACGTCTGGTCGAGCGCGGCCTTCAGGAGGAATTCAGTGACCGCCACTATCTTGTTCTGGAAGGCACGGATGGGCGCGCCCACTATATCGACATCGGCTCAGGAAGCCAGACCGTGCTCCTTCCCGAAGGGGCGATCCTAGAGATTACGCCCCGTGTGCCAGCGGTGCGGGAAGTGGACCGCGCCGTCATGGCGGTCGCCGAAGTGAGCGGGGGCTATTACAGCGTCGATCTGCACCTCAAGGCCGATCCCTCGGCGCGTCAGGCCTTCGCGGAAACCCATTCCCGACGGCTCGAAGCGATCCGGCGCACGACCGGTCAGATCGAGCGGCTCCCGGACGGCCGCTTTCGCATCGACAGCCATCACCTTGAGAAGGCGATGGCCTACGAACAAAAAGAGGCGGCCCGCAGCCCAGTTTCGGTGGCCGTTGTAGCCTCGCAGACGCTTGAGCGCCAGCAGCGCTTCAACGGCGTGACCTGGCTCGACAAGGAATGGGTGGCAGGCGATCATGGCGCGTTCGCTAAAACGGGGTTCGGCGGCGAGGCGTGGGCGGCCATGCAGGCGCGGCAGCAGTGGCTGGTCGAGGAGGGCTTGTGGACCCCGGCCAGCGGCGATCCCGCGGCTCTGGCTCCGTCGGTTCTGAACGTCTTACATCGGCGCGAACTGAGGGGTTTGTCCGCTAGGCTTGAGGTGGAAACCGGCAAGGCGTTTCGGGTGGTCGGCACAGGCGCGCAAGTCGAGGGCCGCCTGCGTGAGATCGTTGAGATGGGCTCGGGTAAATTCGCAGTGGTCGAACGGGCCAAAGACTTTGCCCTCGTGCCGTGGCGGCCGGTGCTTGAGAAGCATATCGGCAAAGAGGTCTCGGGCATGGTCCGCGAGACCGGCATCAACTGGCGGATCGGGAGAGATCTCGGAAGGGACATAGACTGAGGCGATAGGGTGCGTTTTCGTTAAGTGGAGATGTGCTGCAAAATCAATCGGATGGGTTGTGATTCGAGGGCGGCATGTCTGGGGCGGTTGCGGAAAAGAAAAAGATCGTGGATTTGGATCGTCGATTCTACGATGTGTCTCAAACGAGCGACACAGAGCAAACCTATAGAGCCAACTTCAGAGGTTTCGGCTCGGAGAAGTCAGGCATGCCGTGGCTCGCGCTCCTGGAGCAAAAGCTTGTCGTCATTTTGGGGGCCGCGGGCTCAGGCAAATCGACAGAAATCAAGGCGCAGGCCGCTCGTCTTCGGCTGGAAGGAAGTCTTGCCGTGATATTTAGGCTGGAAGCGCTATGCCGGAGTTCGGCAGACCACAGCATAGACCCTAGACGCCTTCAACGTTGCCTTAAAGCCGGCCGATTAAGGGGTTTGCAAGGAGGCTTTTTTTAGATTTCCAGATCCGGCGTGTGGTGTTCGGCCGCGCATTGGTAGCCAGCGGCAAAGGCTTCAGCCAGAGTTGTTACGCCCATGGCCCCGACTGCCAGAAGATAACCAAACCCTGCGGTGGCTAAGGTGGCAACGCCGCGTTCGTCATCGAAAACAAAGCCGAGCCGTCGGCATTCGTCGGCGCCGAGCTGGGATTGCAGTTTCTCGATCGGCCCCATGTGCTCGAAATCGATGACCTTGCCGGTTGTCATGGGCGCCTCCGTCTAATGCCTCTCAATATATCACCCTGCCGGGCCGCCGGCAAAACACGCCTTGCCAGCTAAAGTGATCATGCGGATTTGACCGTAAACGCCCCTATCCTCCCAAGCCGTGGAGACAGGTAGATTGTCGGCACCGTCCAGGCACGACTGCTAGGAATTGGGTTCAAGGACAACGGGCCCGCGCGGATGCAGGCGCCTCAGGGCCACACGGGCTTCGCAGGTCAGAATGGCGAAAGACGAGATCTGGCCCTCGGCCGTATCGGCGTGATCTCACAGGCCCGCAAACGCTGGGGGCTGGTGGCGTGCGCTTTGGACGCGCCAGCAGATTTTTGCGCCGGTCGGACCAGTCCATTCGTAATAGTGCGAAGCAGGCACGAGCACGCGTCGCTTGAGGTCCCAAGCGTTTTTGAAGGTCGGTTTGGTGTGGGGGTCATCGAGACGTGCGTTGAACGTGGTCAGCTTCCAATCCTTCTGCAAGGCCCTTGTGTGTGGCCTGGAAGAACCATCAACGCATGTCCTTCAGGACCGTCTCACCTCCACGGTTCTTGACGAACACTGAGGCGAGATCGGTCGGCCGATAATCCTGATATCGACGAATATTTGAAAAAGGGGCCACCACATCGAGGAAGCCGGCGTGGACCTCCGCCTCGCGAGGACTGCATATCGACCGCACATGCACTCACGCCTCACGCCACTACCCCTGCGAGATGGTGACAGGTGGCGGGCGGTCATTCACACATTTTTTTGAGCAACCCATTACCCGTCGTTCACCGTCTAACGGCTTGTGACTCCACGCAAAAACGCCGAGGCGGGGTCCAGTGACATTTTTTTTAGCATGATGGTTCGACAATAAGTCCTCTTGACAGCTTACCGGTCGCGGGAACAAAAAGAGAACATATTCGTAAATTCCAGAAAGGATGTGAGCATGTCATGGGCCGAGACAACCGATCCCAATTCCATGCCCTTAGAGCCCGTTTCGGCAATGGACGCGGTACCGACCGAACCGTCCTGCCGCTCGGAATCGAAGAGGTCGATCACAAACTGCCCGGCGGGGGACTGGTTCGTGGCGCCCTTCACGAGGTCGCCGGCGGGGCCAATGGCGCCGTGGACGGGGCAGCCGCAGCCGCTTTTGCCGCGGGCGTAGCGGCGCGAACCGGGGGGAGGGTGCTGTGGTGCTTTGCCCAGCCCGACCTCTTCCCGCCAGCCTTGGCCCAATGCGGACTGACGCTCGACCGCGTGGTCTTCTTCGAGTGTCGCGACGAGACGGCTATTCTAGGGTGTTTTGAGGATGCCCTCCGACACGGCGGTCTGAGCGCCGTCGTGGCTGAGATAGGTCATCTGAGCCTGAAAGCCTCACAGCGACTTCAGTTCGCGGCTGAGGTTTCCGGCACGATGGGCATCGCCGTGCGGCGCTGGCGGCGGCAGACCGAAGCCCGTGATTTCGGGACGCCGACAGCGGCGTCCACACGCTGGCGAGTGACGGAGCTCGAAGCGCAGAGCTTGCCGGTCCGCGGTGTTGGGCCCGGTCGTTGGCTTTTGGAATTGATGCGGGCGCGCGGAGGAGAATGCGCCGATTTTGAAGTAGAGGCGTTCGACAATGCACAGGGTTATCTCGGTCTACCTGCCTACCTGGCCGACCGACCGGCTGCGTCGGTTGCCGGCGGGCGCCGCGCCGCCTCCTGACGTTCCACTGGTCCTGAAAGGATCGGACGGTCGCCGGCGGGTTGTGACTGCCGTTGATGCGTTTGCCCAGTCTCTGGGTATTCGCATCGGTATGTCTGTGGCCAAGGCGCAAGCCCTGGTCAACGATCTTCATTTGATCGATGCCGCCCCTGAGGCCGACCGAAATGGCCTTGACGATCTCGCGCTCTGGGGCCTGCGTCGATACTCGCCCATCGTAATGGCCGATCCGCCCGACGGGTTGGTGCTTGACGTCACCGGTGCCGCGCATTTGCATGGCGGTGAACGCCCGCTTCTGGAGGATCTTGTTTCTCAACTGTCTGCCAAGGGCATTGCGGCGCGGGTGGCGATATCTGAGACGTGGGGCGCGTCGCACGCCTTGGCACGCTTTCTATCGGGTCCGATAACGCTCATCGAACGTGGTAAAACCAACGACACCATACTGAAACTGCCGGTAGAAGCTCTCCGCCTACCTGCCAATACGCTCGATGGCCTGCGTATCCTGGGCTTCGACAGCATTGGCGAACTGGCGTCTCAGCCGCGAGCGCCGCTGACCTTGCGGTTCGGGCCGGAGCTGTTTCGCCGCATCGATATGGCCTTTGGCAGACTGGCAGAGCCGATTTCGCCGATTGAACCGCCTGAAATGATCGTGACGCGCAAAGCCTTTTTCGAACCGATCAGTGCGCCTGAAACGATAGCGAAATACACGAACCTTCTAGTCGAAGACCTTTGCCTCCATCTGGAAGAGGCTGGGCAGGGCGCTCTTCAACTGGACCTGCGTTTCCATCGTGTCGATAGCCGGGTCGAGGCCATCCAGATCAAGACGGCTCGGCCCGTCAGAAACGTCAAGCGCCTGTCCCGGCTTTTGTGCGACAAGATCGAGACCGTCGATCCGGGGTTCGGGATCGAGCGCATGGTGTTGGCGGCTACACTGACGGGGTTGCTGTCTCCGCACCAGACCTATGCGACCTACGGCGAGGCGGCGCCGCCCGATGTCGAGGATTTGTGGGATACGCTCAATAATCGCTATGGCGCGATCGCACGTCTGTACAAAGCAGAAACTTCGCCCAGCGATATTCCGGAAAGGGCGATCCTGCGCCTGCCGCCGCATTCCAAAGCCATCGGCTCGACGCGCAATGTGCGGTTTCGCCGGCCGTTCAGGCTGTTGCGGCCGCCCGAACCCATGCAAACCATGGCCCTCTTGCCGGACCATCCGCCGGTGTCCTTCCAGTGGCGCGGTAGCCGCTATCGTGTGACTGCCGCTGACGGGCCAGAGCGGGTGCGCGGCGAGTGGTGGCATACCGAGAAAGAGGCCGGAAAGGTCAGGGATTATTTCGTTCTTCAGGTCGAAGGCGGCGAGCGCTTCTGGGCTTTCCGGACAGGGGACGGTCAGAACGAAGATACGGGCAGCCTGCGCTGGTATATGCACGGGAAATTCGTCTGATGGCAGGCCATGGCGGCATCCCCTATGTCGAACTGCAATGTGCCTCGCACTTTTCCTTTTTACGGGGCGTCTCGTCATGCGACGAGTTGTTCGAGCAGGCCAAGGTCCTGGGTATGGAAGCCTTGGCCATTACCGATCGCAATACGCTCGCGGGTATTGTTCGGGCGTTGGTCGCCTCGCGTGCCACAGGGGTCCGCCTCATTATCGGTTGTCGACTCGATCTGACAGATGGCAACTCCCTCCTGGTCTATCCCACCGATCGGGCCTCCTATGCGCGACTGAGCCGCCTCCTGTCACTCGGCAAAAGCCGGGCGGGGAAGGGGAAGTGCGACATCGACTGGACCGATGTCGAAGACTTCAGCGAAGGCCTGATCGCCATCTACCTGCCCGATGAGGCGGACGACCAGTGCGGGCTTCATCTGAAGCGCTTCAAAGCGATATTCGGGGAACGTGCCTATGTGGCGCTGACGCTGCGCCGTCGGCAAGGCGACTATCTGCGTTTTCTGGCACTGTCGAATCTTGCCGCCCGCGTACGGGTGCCGATTGTGGTGACTAATGACGTTCTGCACCATGCGCACGACAAGGCCATGCTCCAGGACCTGGTGACCTGTATCAGAAATCGCTGCACCATAGATGATCTGGGCGATCGGCGCGAACTCTATGCCGACCGTTTCCTGAAATCGCCCGAGGAAATGGCACGGCTATTCCCCGACTATCTGGAAGCCTTGCGGCGTACCGTTGACATCGCTGAGCGCTGCCGCTTTTCGATGGAGGAATTGACCTACCAGTACCCGGCCGAAATCACCGACGATGGTCTGGTGCCGATCGAACGCTTGAAACGTCTGTCGTGGGAGGGCGCAAAATGGCGGTTCCCGGAAGGCGTACCCGCCGAAGTCATTAAGCTGCTGAAGCACGAGCTGGGTCTGATCGAACAGTTAAACTATGCGCCGTACTTTCTGACGGTCAATTCGATCGTGCAGTATGCCCGCTCTATTGGAGTGTTGTGCCAGGGGCGCGGCTCCGCCGCCAATTCCTGCGTCTGCTATGTTCTGGGCATTACGTCGATCGACCCTGCCCGGAATGATCTGCTGTTCGAGCGGTTCATCTCGGCCGAACGCGGCGAACCGCCTGACATCGATGTGGATTTTGAACATAACCGGCGTGAAGAGGTCATGCAGTGGGTCTTCAATACCTATGGCCGTCATCACGCTGCGCTATGCTCCGTCGTCACCCGCTATCGCACACGTGGGGCTTTGCGCGACACCACGCGCGCCCTGGGCTTGCCCGAGGACCTGATCAAGACCCTGTCGTCGCAGGTCTCGCATTGGTCGCGGGACGGGTTCAAGGCGGAGGACGCTGCCGGGCTGGGGATCAACCTGAACGACCGGCGCATCCGGCTGGTGATCGATCTGTCGCGCCAGCTCATGGGCGCCCCCCGTCATTTGAGCCAGCACCCCGGGGGCTTCGTCCTGACGCACGACCGGTTGGATGAAATGTGCCCGATCGAGCCGGCGGCGATGAAGAACCGGCAGGTCATCGAATTCGATAAAGATGATATCGAAGTCCTGAAGTGGATGAAGGTAGACTGCCTGGCGCTCGGTATGATGTCGGCGATGCGCCGGGGGCTCGATCTCCTTCGCCAGCATAAGGACATCGACCTCAATCTCGCGACCATCCCTTCCGAAGATCCCCGGACATACGCCATGATCCGGCGAGCCGATACAATGGGCACTTTCCAGATTGAAAGTCGCGCTCAGATGTCGATGCTGCCGCGCATCAAGCCCAGAACATTCTACGATCTGGTCATTGAAGTCGCCATTGTCAGGCCCGGGCCGATCCAGGGGGATATGGTTCATCCCTTTTTACGGCGCCGGGAGGGCAAGGAGCCCGTCAGTTATCCGTCGCCGGAGTTGGAAGCCGTTCTGTCGAAAACCTTGGGCGTGCCCTTATTTCAAGAGCAAGCGATGCGGGTCTGCATGGCCGCCGCGGGGATGTCGGCGGCGCGCGCAGATTTGGTTCGCAGGGCAATGGCGACCTTCAAATTCACCGGCGGGGTCAACAAGTTCCGCGATGAAATCGTCGAAGGCATGCTCAAGAACGGATACACTCAGGATTATGCTGAGACGCTGTTCGGGCAGCTTGAAGGGTTCGGCAGCTATGGTTTTCCAGAAAGCCACGCCGCTTCGTTCGCGCTCATCGCCTATGCCTCGTCCTGGCTGAAGTGCCACCATCCCGATGTCTTCTTGGCGGCGCTGCTCGATAGTCAACCCATGGGATTTTATGCCCCAGCCCAACTGATCCGGAATGCCCAAGAACACGGCGTCCAGATACGGCCGGTTTGCGCCAATAGCTCGCGCTGGGACTCGACGCTGGAACCGACCAGCCACCCGAACCGGTTTGCTGTCCGCATGGGCTTTCGCATGATCAAAGGGCTGAAGAATGCTGACATGGCGACACTGCTTGCCGCGAGAGGTGAGACACCCTTTAAATCCTTGCAGGACCTATGGCGCCGGTCAAGTGTGCCGATCTCGACGCTCCAGACCCTGGCGCGGGCTGATGCCTTCAAACCCTGCTTTGGCCAGGAGCGCAGAGAGGCGCTGTTTGGTCTGAAAGGGATGCGCGACGAACCCTTGCCGCTGTTTGCTGACCTGCTGGACGCTGAAGGCGGGCATCAGCCGGACGCCATCGAGCCGGAAATGCAGCTTAAACCCATGACGGCCGGCCATTCCGTTGTCGAGGACTACAATACCCAGGGCTTCAGCCTGAACCGGCACCCGATCCAGTTCCTGCGCGGGGAGTTGAAGGATAGGGGCCTGATGTCCTGCAAGGAAGCTATTGCGGCACCTGACGGCAAGTACGTGAAGGTGGCGGGGCTGGTGCTGGTGCGTCAGCGGCCGGGATCGGCGAATGGCGTGACCTTCATGACGATTGAAGATGAGTCGAGCGACATGAACATCATCGTTTGGGAAAAGACAGGACAGCTTTTCCGGCGGGTTTTGCTGGCTTCGAGCCTTATCGAAGTGTCGGGGCAAATCCAGAAAGAGGGGCAGGTGGTGCATTTAATCGCGCGTACCCTCAATGATCTTTCGACGCGTCTGGCAACGATCAGCCAGCGCGACGTCGCAATGAACCTGCCGCATCAGCCTGGCGACGAGTTCCGCAATGGTGGCGCGCTGATGGATTCGCGGATGGCGAAGTCGCCAACGGGTCATGCTTTGGTGAAGGCGCGGGATTTCAGGTGATACGCACATGACACGCCCATTGTATCCAAACGTTCGCACTGTTCAGGTTTTGACACTGTGACCGAAATGGGCGGTTACACTTGGGACACACCATCAAAGTCGAGGGATGTATCTGACTCATGGGATTGCGGCCTGACGACATACCTATAGAAGCTAGCTTGGGCGAAGCTTGAAAGTTTTGGACGCCTTACAAATTGAAATGAAACGCATTCGACAGCACCGCCCTCGGGCGATAACCACCGAGTAAAGTTCCTGCCCCAAACGTGAAATTCACTCGGGTCGCGCATTTGCGGCAGAAGGTGAATCGCAACTACAAATTCTTTTTTTCCGACGTTGAACTTGCTGAAAATGACGTCGTCTTTTGGTGTCGGTTCTCCTCGCCGAAAGCGCCGGATCCGGCGTTCCAACTCCCTGAGGGACTGAGGTGGCTGGTTAAGAAGCGTGTTGATGATATCGAAACGGTGGCGCTGGCTTTTATCCCGATATAGATTGACAATGATTTCACGCCATAACGGCGGGTAAAGTTCATTGATTTCAACGACACTGCGATCTTGTCTTGGCGTTTTAGGCTGGCGAACCGCGCCATCGGAATCCTGAAAAATGACTTTGCGACCATCGAGCACCTCCGGATTGATCCAAAATCCGTTGTTTAGGTAGGCGGACAGCACATCCTGCTCGTCGCCATGGAAATCGAGCACCTGTTCAAGGGTGGCCCGACGGCTTAAGTAATGGACAAAGGATACCTCGCTGTCGAGAAACCGAACGATCATCTGCAGTTCGCCCAGTGTGAGCGCCGGAGTCCACGGAGAATCATCTCCTACAAAGCCTAGATCTCTTAGATAGGCCTTGGTGCTTGTCAGCACAGTGAAATGCTCGAGGCAGATGCTGTAGTTGAAAACAACCTTTGGCCTGTCGAGCTGCAGATCGATCAGCTTTCCAGTTACCTTATCTCGAAGTTGAGCTTTAGCGCCGGACGTATCGAGGTATTTCTGAAGTCGATCCGCTTGTCTGGCAGGCTCGATGAAAAGCTCATTTATATTCTTCTGAAGGCTTTTTAGGCCGCCGCGCCGGGCGGCATCTTTAATATGGCCAGACTTGGCTTCGAACACGAATAGAAAGTTGCCGACTACGGCGACAATGTCGTTTTCCCATATTTTACCATCGTCTGTGTCGGTCCATGTAACGTTGCGGTGGATTGAAGCGCTTGGCATTGCTGTCGCGAGCAGATCAAAAACCGCATCTTCAAGATACTTGCTCCGGGCCTGCTCGTAGGATTTCTCAAGACTTGCGTGCCCTTTTACAAATTGTTCGAGGATGAGGAATGGAAACGAGAAGATCAGTGATGGCAACGGCGCGAAGAGATTGTCGTCTGCGGTTCGCACGTAAGGCTGTCGCCAAACAGGATTGTTGAGGTAGATATGGTCCGGGTTCTCGCCCTTGAGCTCGCCTGGCCGGATCGCAAGTTGATACAAGGCCGCAACGATTTCCGGCGAGAAGCTGGTATTAAGCTCATCCTGGGTAATGGTGAACGCCCACGGGTATGCCAGTTCCGAAACTTGAAAGCCTGCGTCTTTCAAGTCTTTAAGGGTTCTGAATTTATCAGTTCGATCGCGCCAAGCGCGGTCCGCCAAGGGGTAACAGGCGCGAAAAAAATCTATAGCTTCTGAGGCGCCTGCCTTATCCTTCGCCTCTAGCAGGCGATAGACCTTGCTCCAATAAAAGCTCAGGTTCTCGCCGATGATTTCAGAAATCCGAACACAGGCTCGAAAGAGATCAGACAAACGATAGCCGAGCACTTTTTCCGACGGTCCATCGATCCGACCGAAAAGTGCCTGCATTGTTTCAATGCAATCCTCGTGTTTGAAGAGGTTTCGATAGAACATCGTTCCCACCTGAGTCTGTCGGATGACAAACCGCTCAATCGGGGAAACGCCAGCTTTATCAGGTTGTTGCTTAAGAAACGCATGCATATGCTTGTCGACGAGAGGCCATAACCGCATCATGTTTCCGGGCGAAGCCGGAACATGCCTTGTCTCATCACATAGTAAGAGAAGGCACTGGATAATCTCAACATGTGCCTGCTGAAGCGTCTCCGGACCACGCTGCGAATGCTGAGCGTCCAGGTAAATCCCAGCCGCCGTTCGGGCGGCCACCATATAAGGGTCGCGAACTTGAAAAAATCGGCAGAGGGACTTGCGAGTAGTGGCGAATTCGTGAGCCCAGTCTTCCCGACTTCGGGTTGTTTCAGCGTCGGAAGCGCTGCCCTCCGATATTTCGGAGAAGGAATAACCGGGAAGTCCGGCTTGTAGATCTTTCATGTGCATCCCCCGTGAAGCCACTCAATATCAGGGCCAAAAGGAAAAACTTCAATCCTTACAAGCTTATTTAAGCTCAACCCAGGATTTGCCGTCTTGCCGCAGATTGAGATCGACGGTTATGTTCGATTGAGTGGGGGATGGAACGGGGGGGATCCAGAACTTGGCGACGTCGAAAGCCATTTCCAATCATTTGGAGTCAATCGAACACATCAAGGCAGTCGACTTACAATAATACTTCCCGCCCTGTTTCTATGATGAAGGACGCTATGGACAATACGAAAGATGATTTTCGGCACGAGTTTTGGGCGGAAGAGTGTGCCCGCTACGGCGATCAGAGCGTCGGCGAATTGTTCAGAGCGCAGGGATGGGCCACGACATCGCAAGTCGTGTCAGGCATGCCCTGCGCCATTCTCACCGGTTCTTTAAACGGGATCACGCGCCGAGTCGCCCTCTTTCCACGCTACAAAATTGCGATGCAATTTCGCGAGGCGGTTATCGGCTCGGCCGATCTACTGCTGTTTCACACCGATCTGCTGTCTGGAGACCCAGCCCCGCAGAGTGAAGGCGGGGAGGGCTGGCCCAAACGTGACGCTGACTTCTGGGCCTACCTCATGGAGTGGAACAGGCTGGCCTGGCCCGGTCAGATGGCGCCGGATACGCCATTGGATCTGAACGATGGGGATCGTCGTGAGATCGACCAGACCCACGCGCTGAAGTCGGAAAACCCGTTAGCCGCTGTGTGGTTGCGGCTCGCTAGGTTGCAGAGTGTCACACTGGCGCGGAAGACCATCAAGGCGCGCTGCGTGGACCAGCCACTTGAGGAAAGCGGTCTCGACAGCAAAGCCACGGGGGTGGCCTTTGCCCTGCGCAATGCCGCCGACTATTACCGGCTAAGTGACGCCGGCAATCTCAGCCAGCGCATTCTGAACCTCTATTATGGAACGATGTCGTTTGCAATCGCTGAAATGTTGGCGCGTCCGGACGGGCCGACGCGATTGGAAGAGGTCGAAAGCGGCACAAAGCAAGGGCATGGGCTCTATACCTTCGATGGCGCAAGCGACGAATTTAAGGACATACATGTCGGCGCATTGGCCAGCGGTTTCTTCGGCACTTGGGTCGCGAATTCAGGCGTGTCGGATTATCGGATGTCGAGCAAGAAGGCAAAAGCAGCGGCCGACATCCCCGGACTGACCGACGGAAGCTATATTACGCTTGAGGGCCTGCTCGCTCGCATCCCGGAGATCGGAGACCTCTACGAGGAGGTTTTCGACGCACCGAATATGTGGATCCGACCGGTCTATATTGACGAATGGAACGAGCAGATGGGATCGATTGGAGGAAGGCCGGCGGAGCGCACTTACTGTCTTGTAATCGATGCGTCTGGTAGACTGAGCAAGGCCGAGGTAGCGGCGTTTCCGTTTAATCTGTCCGAGGTTCGTGAGATCAATCGGCGGGGCAGGGCGCGGTATTACAAAGTCGCCTTTGATCATCCTGGGCACGACACATGGCATGAAGCGCTTGCCTACCACAAATCACCACTGGGTCCGTCGTCACTGATTAAACCGATATTCGGTCAGGTGGGCGATTTCCGGATGATTTGCTTCGTCCTTCTCTATGCTCTGTCAATTATCGTACGCTATCGCCCAAGCCTGTGGCGCCGGCTTCAGGAGGGCGATCTTGATCACGTTCGCGCACTCATTGAGACGTTCTTGGTCACCGTGGAACGGCTTCTGCCGCAGCATTTTCTGGCGTCAGTTACAGGAAATCCCATTGACCAGTAGCTCTGTGATCGATGGAAGCTTTGCGCGTTGAACCCATAGGCATCGACCGACTGGGTACGCTTCAATCCTAACAATATGAGACATTCAGATCAGACAGGTACACATGACCTATACGAGATTGGCGACGCCATTAACCGAGCAAGAAAAAAAAGGCGTGAGTCGCTATTGTGATGACTCCATGATTTTTCACGCCATTCAGCAAGGCTGGCGTGAGCTTGCCTGCCATCACCCTGACTACGCGGCCCTTGCTCATAGCCTGCCAACGGACCTTGTCGGGCTGGATAGCGCGATCGAAAAGTCGTATCTTGTTCAAGCCACGACCCTCTGGTCCGCGCACGGATGTGGTACCGGTTGTCGGGGCGCATTGATAGGCGACGCCAGGAGCTTCGTCGGCACCCAGTTTCAATATCCAGGGTTTGTTTCGACGTCGACCGTAAAGGACGTCGCCGTTTTTTTGTTCCTCCGGAAGAAGGCTTACAGCAACTCAAGGCCGACCCTGTTGCAGTTTGAACTTCCGGCGGGATTTAACGTCGTCGGGTCACATCATTGCGGCCACCATGGCGAGATGGAGTATATAATAGGCCGGGATCGCTTATTCGACGTCGCAGAGGCATCGTACGAAAGATTTCCAGAGGTTGAAGATGAGGCCTTGGTGTTAAAGCTCTTGCCCGCTTAGGCTCTTTTTCTCTTGCTCGACATAGTACTAACGCTCAGCAATATTAAGTCCGTGCCGCAACCCGCTTCTTGTGCACTTCTTTGAACAGGAGGAAGGTGTCGCCCGTAAAGTCGGACCCGGACGCAATCTGCCAAGCGTAGTCGACCTTCGACACTATGGATTCAAGGTTTTTGATAAAGGCAGCTTCAATCTGCTCGGCGTCGTGAAGCGAAATGACAAGCAACCCAAACCGCTTGTCAGCTTCGTGATGCGTCAGCTCACGCGCCGCCTGACAAGCCTTTTCAACCCATTTCAAAATGGTTGCTGGCCTGTGCACCCCGCCACGGTACTTTATCTGCTTGACTTCAAAGGCCCAACTGAGCTGGCGACCGCATATCCAAAGGTCACATCGTCCGTTCGATGGTAACTTTTGGACCCGCTTTGTTGACACGAACTCCGCAAGTGCCAGTAGCTCAACCCGAGCGGCTGCGGCGATCAGTAGGCTAACAGTAGCCGTTTCATTGTATCTAAAAGGGTCGTCTTCCAGCTTGCTGAATTCATGGGCGAGTTCAGCTGCGGAGTTCATCCACCCGTGCCATATCCGATATTCCGGGCTGGACGGTTGCCCGATTAGTCGACGCGCCTTTGTCTGTCCCAATCTATCCCCCTCTCAGAAATCTCATGCTGACCGGGTATGGCGTGATCCGTGACGGATTTTCTGCCCAAACGCGTCCAAAGTATGCTCAACCGCCTTGCCCACTCAAGTTATCAGTTCATCCGCTGTGATGCTTGCGACGGAGTGCGTGCCAAGGATGACATTCCACTTCGAGAGCAACCGATAAAGCCGCTCAATATGGCGGATAAAAGAGGAGTGCGAAGCTTTGCGTATTCCACATGCACATTTTTTTTCCCCTACTGTGTGTGACGCGCACGCACTCCATTCGTGTCTTCCCTTTGCAAATCAGTGTGCCCCCGTTCTACATTGTTAAGCCGCAGATTGGGGAGGTGAGCGATTCTGGTGGTCAGGCAGATTGGCAGCTGTATTCGTAAGTTCTGGACAGACCTTCGGCCTTTTTGGCGGCCTGTAAGTGTCGGGTTGGCCTTTGTCGTGCCCAGATATTGGGGTAGCGCGAACGTCCAGGCGAGAGATGAAATCACACATCTGAAACGAAAGAATCGTTGGGCACAGCGAGAGCCTATCCCCCTTTATGATCGCCTGACTAACTTGGCAGACCACGCGTTACCTTGGCTCTTGTGTAGCCTGCTGATGGCGCTTTGCGGCCATTTGGCCTTGGCCAATATTCGGCCATGGGTGCTCTTTAATCCGGTTACCCTGACCGGGACGTTGATGCCGGACTACCCTATACTGCAAACCTGTAGCTTGTCGGACACCACAAAGTGTCCCAATGGGGACAACTACCACGCCCTGCTTGGTACCATTCAGGCCACGGTACTTGGTCTGCTAATTCCTATCGCGATTTCCGCCTATGAGTTGATGGCTAAGGAACGCCATCTTCAAGACGAAATGAAAGATTTCGTTATGAAGGAAGCTAGGGTCGATCTGATCGTTCGCAGTTCAATTTCCTTACTGATCTGGCTGGCCGCAGCAGAATTATTCAAGGTGAACACGCCAGGGGCGAGGCTTGCAGTCTATACGAACATTGTCGAATGGATATGGGTCTCGCTCAACCTGTTGATGATTGTTTACTTCATGTCCAAAATTTTGGGACTTTTAAGTCAATCCACGTTTAATCAGACAATGCGACGGTTCATCCTTCGACGAGCGTATGAAGGGGAGATGACCTCTAAAATCGCCGGTCTCCGATACCGCAATCTCACTCGCTCGGATCGGGATGACTCATGAAGCCATCTCGTCAGCGGCCGCACATTTGGGTCTATCCCAGCAATGAGGTTGGGCAGTATACGGTAGCACGACGTATATCCCGATCTATGACTTTGACGGATGTGAATGTCACCCTTTTAGATTGGGTGGCGGAACGGTGGTATGCACGAAACTCGCACGAATTGCCCCCTGACCGTCGCGGCCTCTATGCGCCCCGGCCGACCCTTCAGTTTCCTTTGGTCATCGGGCGATATTATGAAGGCAATGTCGTTCTTTCCAAAGTGCTTAACCACGGCGGTGACCTGACGTCCTTCGAAAAAATGTGTGTGTACCGAGCTTTTACGTTTCGGCGATCAACAAAACGGCCAGACTCTATTCTGTCGACACAACAAGGGATGGGAATCCTTGCCGAACAGGCATTGCAAGCCATGTCGTCTGGTCAGTTACAGATGTTCAATTACATATTGGAGCAGATGACGAGTTTACACGCTGAGCTTCTTCAGTTTGGCGAAATCATTGACGAGACCGGTAAACCTACGAATTATGGCCTTGTTCATGACGATAACCAGTACGGAACGGTTGAACGAGCGTGGAACTTTAGTTATCGGCGTTTGTTTGAGGAGGCTGTTCGTCTTCTCGATCAAGAACCTCAATATTTTGCCAAATTGTCCTTTGTGGCGACCAGAGTGGCGCCATCGCTTTTTGCGCTACCCTCGTTAACGGGCGCAACATCCACAATCGATTATCAAGGATATCTTTGGTATCGGCTTAACGATTGGTGGGAACGAACAGCGGAAACGCAACGTTTGCAGCACGGTGCCAACCAACCGGCGGTGTTGTTGGAACCGGTCGCTGGTGTGCACTTCAAGGCACTAAGGGACTTCATTGGCGGATGGGAGTCACTTCTCCAGTACCACATTCGGCCAGAAATCGAGCGGCGCGAGTTATGGGCCGATAAAGTCAAAATATACCCGATCTTGGCCGAACAACTTTCAGAAACCGCTTTATATGCCGCGCGTGCTGTGCTGTCCGGCAATCTTGTGGCCGCCGAACATTGGATCGACGCGTTACTGAGATGGTGCGGTAACGCGCTGCCAATGTCCGCAAACCAGTCCCTTTTTGATCTTAATTTATCCCAAAAGGTAGTACTAGGTCCTCAGGCCATAACTCAGTCGTGGGAGGAAATTCAGGCCAAAATGATGGCGCTGTCGGACTTCCAAAGGCCGAACTTTACTGTCACGTCCATGTTCGCCAATCTCGTGTATAACATGTGGCAGGACACGTGCTTTGTCTTGAGTGCCTTCCTCGTTCAATGGGCTGGTCTGGGCAACGCGGTTGGGTCGACCCTTTCGTTGCAGGCGGCGAAACAATTGATCGATAGCCGTACTGTGGGCGGAGAAGGGGACGACGGGCCGGACGAACACTTCTATTCTCATCAAGCAGACTTCGTTGCATCGTTCCTTCGGCGAAACTCGATACGAGAATGGGCCCTTGATCGATCCGTGCCCGGATTTTGGCGCTTGGCTGAACAGTTTGAACAGTTGACCCGAGAGCCGATGTTGGCGGGACGAGTTTATACGTTTGCAGGACGAGGGATGGGGGCAACGCTCGCCTCTGATCTAATCTTGGGGAGTCTGAGGATGGAGCGGCAGCCTCTTGATTTCCAATCTATCTTCGAGCGACTGCCGCAGTGGCTGACAGACGACAGCGAGGCGTTGCATCTTAAAGATCGACTATCGGCGATTACGGCTGATTTGGACGCTATCGACGTCGCGGGTCTATCGCCCGTGTTTAACTTTCTCCACCAACACGCCCTGCCAGACGCCCCCGTGAGCGAAATTACGCCTGACGTCCCTTTGGAGGCACCTCTGGGCGCTGCGGAGCAAGTGGTCTTCGCAGATCGCTTGGCGGCTTTTAGGGGCCTAATTTCAACCCTAGAATCACGCATTGCCTCATATCGTTCGGAACGAATCCGAAATGCGCCGATCTCCACCCAAAAGCTCGTCGAACTTGCACGCAAGGTTGCAGATGACGTCTTCGCCTACGAAAATGACACCTTTCTTGGCGCATTGTTTGGGCCGGTCGTTTACACAGTCGCAGACTTGGAAGAAGTCCGTATTCAGGATTGGAGCAATTTCCCTAAAGGCGTGATCACTGACCCACAGCTCGATCAAGTAACAGGCTCTGAGGGGATACTTGCCTCTTGGGCGGCGGCTCGCGCGAAAGCGCGAGCCTTAGGACAAGTTCTGGAGCAAAAGCAGGCGTTAGGACTTGAGGGGGTAAAAGCCGTCGGTGACCGGGAGGAACTCTCTCAAGTTATTTTGACGTTCGCCGATAATCTTAGGGCTAGGAAACTAACACCAGTCATCCTCATTGGTTCAGGAGAAGTGTCTGAATGGGTGCGCGAATGGTCGAACGCGACATACCGCCCCAACCTTGTATTGCCGGCGGGCATCGTAGTCGAACGACCACAGCACCGCTCGCAAAACGGAAATACTTACAACATTTCATCTATCCCTGTATTTGCCACAGGCAGCAATTTGGGTGGTGTGTGGGTCGTGGCAAGAGAGGCATTTAAGCAATTAAAAGTCACTAGATCTAGTAGCGCAAATATTACTATCAATCTCACGTTCACTCCAGACCCTGAGGACCCTTATCACGGGACTATGCAAACAAGGTGGCGGCAGGGGATTGAAACAGATACGTCACCCGTGTTGCGCATCATAACTCCGGTCGACGATCCGGACCGACCTGATGGAGTGAGGTGAGAAAAGGCAGTGTCTAGGTCCTTCAGACCATAAAGGGTCTGCGAGATTCGGCAAAACGGTACCAAGAGCGTACGAAACGGCAATGTCTGTTTCATAGGGGATCGAGGATGCTTGGATCCTAGACCCGCCGCGCTGGCGGGCTCGAGAGACAGCATCGTGACCCCCACCAAACTCCTCATTGGCCAAATACTCACCGTCCTCGGGATTATAGTCCTTGGGGTCTGGGCCTCGACGCAATGGGCGGCCCATCAGCTGGGCTATCAGGCGCAATTGGGCCAGCCGTGGTTCTGGACCTTTGGCGGTCGCGTCTATCGGCCGTGGCAGCTCTTTGTCTGGTGGTTCCATTTCGAAGCCTATGCGCCGCAGGTGTTTCACCGCTGCGGCCTCTTGGCGGCGTCGTGCGGCCTTATGTGCTGTAGCGTGGCGGTGGCGGGGTCATTGTGGCGGGCCCGCCAATCGCGTTTGGTGACTACGTATGGCTCCGCACGCTGGGCGTCCGTTCCTGAGGTCGCTCGGGCCGGTCTCTTGCGTGATCGCGGCGTCTTCCTCGGCCGTCTTGGGCCGGACTACCTGCGCCACGACGGACCTGAGCATGTCATGGCCTTTGCACCGACCCGTTCCGGGAAGGGCGTGGGGCTGGTCGTGCCGACCCTGTTGTCGTGGACCGGCTCTGTCATCGTGCACGACATCAAGGGCGAAAACTGGGACCTGACCGCCGGCTGGCGCGCGCGTTTCTCCCACGCCGTCCTGTTCAACCCCACCGACCTGCGCTCCGCTCGCTACAATCCCCTTTTGGAAGTCCGCAAGGGCGTCAACGAGGTGCGCGACGTCCAGAATATCGCCGACATCCTGGTCGATCCCGAAGGCTCATTGGAGCATCGCTCTCACTGGGAAAAAACCAGCCATTCCCTTTTGGTGGGAGCCATTCTTCACGTTCTCTACGCCGAAGAAGAGAAGACCTTGGCGCGTGTCGCCACCTTCCTGTCGGATCCTCAGCGCAGCCTGACCGACACCCTTCACCGCATGCTTGCCACGAACCACCTCGGTGGGGAAGGGGAGGTGCCTCTGGTCCATCCCGTCGTCGCATCAGCGGCGCGGGAACTCCTGAACAAGTCCCCGAATGAGCGGTCGGGCGTCCTATCCACGGCCATGTCGTTCCTGGGCCTATATTACGATCCCGTCGTGGCGGCGACGACGTCGACCTGCGATTGGCGGATCGCTGATCTGGTCAACGCGAAAAGCCCCGTCTCCCTCTATCTGGTTATTCCCCCGTCCGACATCTCGCGCACCAAGCCTTTGGTCCGTCTCGTGCTGAACCAGATCGGCCGCCGCCTAACGGAGCGACTGGAAGGCGATCCGGCCAAGCGCAACCGGCATCAACTCTTGATGATGCTTGACGAATTCCCCGCCTTGGGCCGGTTGGACTTCTTCGAGTCGGCCCTGGCCTTCATGGCGGGCTATGGGCTGCGGGCCTATCTGATCGCCCAATCCCTGAACCAAATCTCCAAAGCCTACGGCGACAACAATTCGATTCTCGACAACTGCCACGTCCGTATCGCCTTCTCTTCGAACGATGAACGCACGGCTAAGCGCATTTCCGACGCTTTGGGCACCGCGACCGAACAGCGCGCCCAGCGCAATTACGCCGGTCATCGCCTTGCACCCTGGCTCTCCCACGTCATGGTCTCACGTCAGGAGACCGCCCGCCCGCTGTTGACGCCTGGCGAGGTGATGCAATTGCCATCGACCGATGAGTTGGTGCTGGTGTCGGGTCTGGCCCCGATCCGCGCCAAGAAGCTGCGCTACTACGAGGACCGGAACTTCACCGGTCGTCAGGTGCCAGCGCCGGCGCTGGCAGCGGGTCGCTTCGGCGACTGCCCGCCCGCGCGCCCTAATGATTGGGAAGGCCACGTCCGCGATACCGATCAGAGGCTCGTGGCCGCTCTGGGCGATGCCGGTGCCGAGGTAAGTGAAGAGGGCGGACTGGCGAAGGATCGTCATCCAGTGGTGCCTGAACCCAAGGGGCCGCCCATGCCTCTTGATCAGGGTGAGGTTGAGGTGCGGGGCGACGACGACAGCGATGTGGCGTCCGACAGGCGCGCCATGGATGGACTGCGGACCGCCGCGGCGGTCGCCCGCGCCGACCTCCTGCAGATCGAAGCCAAAGCCCAACACAAGCCGGGACAGACGATCGATCTGTTCCCGAGCTTTTAGGAGGCACCGATGTCTGCTCGTGTCCGCTATCAACTCTTTCTCGACCCCGATGTCAGTCAGCGTTTCGAAGCCCTGGCCACGCGACCGGGCATGAACAAATCGGCCGTCTTGCGGGATGCCCTGACCGCCTGGCTCGATCGGCGCGCGACCAATGAACTCGACGACCATTTCGGGCAGCGCCTCAATCGCCTGTCCGCCCAACTCAATCGCATGGAGCGGGACCAACTCATCCTCCTCGAAAGCCTCGCCCTGTTCATCCGCCTCACGCTATTACGTGATGCACACCTGCCGGAAGCCGATGCCGGTACCCGTGCGATCGCACGAGATCGCTACGAAGCGTTCGTTGCTCAGGTCGGCCGCCACATAGCGACAGGTCAGCTTTCACTAAATCCGCAGCCTGTTGGGGATGACGCCTGATGCATACGCTCTCGATCCCGCATCAGAGACTGCGCGGCATGTTGCGCACCGCCATGGGCGAGGGCCTGGCGGCGGCGCTTGCCGATCCCGCCGTGTTCGAAATCCTCGTCAATCCCGATGGCGCCGTTCGGTTCGATCGGGCGGGCGAAGGCCGGGTGTTGAGCGAGGTCGTTCTACCGTCAGCCGACGCCGAACGCATCATCCGGCTCGTGGCCAGCCATGTCCGCACCGAACTCCACCCGGACGCCCCGATCGTTAGCGCAGAACTGCCCATGGCCGCCAATGGTACCGGCGGTGAGCGCTTTGAAGGCCTATTGCCGCCGGTGGCGCGTGGGCCCTGCTTTTCCATCCGCAAGCCGGCCTATCGGCTCTTTGATTTGAACGACTATGTGTCTTCGGGCGTTATGACGCAAAGCCAGGCCGGTGTCCTGCGGCGCGCCGTCGTCGAACGGCGCAATATTCTGGTGGTGGGCGGCACCAGTTCGGGCAAGACCACGCTCACCAATGCCCTGCTGGCCGAGGTCGCAACCCGTGGTGACCGGGTGGTCCTGATCGAGGACACGCGCGAACTGCGCTGTGCCGCCGAAGATGTCGTCGAACTGCGCACACGGCCCGGCCACGTCACAATGGGGGACCTGGTGCGCTCGACCCTGCGTCTGCGACCGGACCGCATCATCGTCGGCGAGGTGAGGGGGGCTGAGGCGCTCGATCTCCTGAAGGCCTGGAACACCGGCCATCCCGGCGGCATCGCCACCCTACACGCCAACTCCGCCAAAGGCGCGCTGTTCCGGTTGGAGCAGCTCATTCAGGAGGCCGTCGTCCATGTGCCAGCGGCGCTGATCGCCGAAGCGGTCGATCTCATCGTGTTCATACGTGGGGCCGATCCGCTGTCAGGCGCGCCCCGCCATGTCGCCGACATCGCCGGGGTCGAAGGCCTCGATGATCGGGGCGGCTACGTCCTTCGCCCGATGCTCACGCACGGGGAAGACCCTGGTACCGCGCATTCAACCCTTATGGAGACATAGATGTTTCAAGATCCAACCCTTCGGTTCGCGCCCGCGCGCCGGTCGCGCACCATAGTCACTTCGGCCGCCGCTCTGGCTTTGTGTGGCCTCGCGATCGGCCTGACCACCGCAGCCCAGGCGGCCGGCTCCGGCATGCCGTGGGAGGCGCCCCTTCAGCAGATCCTTGATTCCGTACAGGGTCCCGTGGCCAAAATCATCGCCGTCATGGTGATCATCGTCACGGGCCTGACACTGGCCTTCGGCGAAACCTCCGGCGGCTTCCGCAAGCTCGTGCAGATCGTCTTCGGTCTGTCGATCGCGTTTGCCGCCTCCAGCTTCTTCCTGACCTTCTTCAGCTTCGGTGGGGGGGCCGTCATCTGATGACTGCTCGCGTCGAGGGGTTCGATGTCCCCCTGCACCCATCCCTCACGCAACCCCTGCTGCTGGGTGGCGCGCCACGGACCCTGGCCATTGCCAACGGAACCGTGGCCGCCGCCTTAGGCCTCGGCCTGCAAATGTGGCTGCCCGGTCTCGGTCTCTGGCTGGCCGGGCACACCCTGGCCGTCTTCGCCGCTCGCTACGATCCGGATTTCGTGCCGGTCCTCCTGCGTCATCTTCGCCAGAAAGGCTATTTCGCATGCTGAATTTACGTCAGTACCGCCAGACCGCCGATCGCCTGTCGGATCACCTGCCCTGGGTGGCGCTGGTCGCGCCGGGCGTCATCCTCAACAAGGATGGCAGTTTCCAACGCACCGTCCGCTATCAAGGTCCGGATCTGGAAAGCGCGACACCCTCAGAACTGGTCAGCGTCACTGCCCGCGTCAACAACGTCCTGCGCCGTTTCGGAACCGGCTGGGCGCTGTTCTTTGAAGCCTGCCGCGCCCCCGCCATGCAGTATCCTGCCCCCGGCGCCGAGACCGGGATTGCGCGTCTCATCGATGAAGAACGCCGCGCCGCTTTCGAAGGGGAGGCGGCCGAGCACTTCGAGAGCCGCTATTACCTGACCTTCGTGTTCATGCCGCCGGCCGACGCCCTGTCGCGCGCCAGCCAGGCCCTGATCGAGACGCCGGACGCACCGCCGGGAAGCGAGGCGCGCCGGGACTGGAAGCGCGAGCTTCAGATGTTCGCCAATCGCACCAACAGCGCCATCGATCTGTTGGCGGGTGTCATGCCCCTGGTCGAGCCCCTGTCCGATGCCGAAACCCTGACTTATCTGCACAGCACCGTCTCCGCCAAATCCCATCCCGTGGCCGTGCCCGAGATCCCGGTCTATCTCGACGCCATTCTCGTCGATACGCCTTTAACAGGGGGCATGTCGCCCCGGCTCGGCGATCAGCATATCCGCACAGTCACCGTGCTCGGTTTCCCAAACCACACCCATCCAGGCCTGTTGGACGCGCTGAACCATCTCGCCTTCGGTTATCGCTGGACAACCCGCTTTATCGCGCTGGACAAGGAAACCGCCGTCAAAACACTGACCAAGGTGCGTCGGCAGTGGTTCAATAAGCGCAAGTCCCTCACGGCCATGCTCCGCGAGGTGATGTATAGCCAGGCTACGGCGCTCACCGACACCGACGCCGACAACAAGGTGGCCGACGCCGATGCCGCCCTTCAGGCGCTTGGTGGCGATCACGTCAGCTTCGGTTACCTGACAACGACCATCTCTATCTTCGATACCGATCCTCATCTGGCGGACGAAAAGCTGCGGGCTGTAGAGCAGGCCATCAACAGCCTGGGCTTCACGACATTCCGCGAAACGCTCAACGCAGTGGAGGCGTGGCTGGGCTCGTTGCCCGGTCACCTCTACGCCAATGTGCGCCAGCCCCTGATCCACTCCCTCAATCTGGTACACCTCATGCCGTTATCGGCGGTATGGGCCGGGCCAGAACGCAACCCCCACCTCGATGGGCCGCCACTGCTGCACGCAGTCAGTTCGGGCGCGACGCCGTTTCGGCTATCAACCCATGTCGGTGACGTCGGGCACATGATGGTCTTAGGACCTACCGGCGCCGGTAAGTCAGTGTTGCTAGCTTTTCTGGCCCTTCAGTTCCAGCGCTACACAGACGCGCAGACCTTCATCTTCGACAAGGGCGGTTCGGCGCGCGCCGCGACGCTCGCCATGGGCGGCCGGCACCACGCCCTGGGCCGGGCCGCAGACCTCTCGTTTCAACCGCTGGCCGCGATCGATGATCCGGACGAACGGGCCTGGGCACTGGAGTGGATATTAAGCCTTCTGATCAACGAGAAAGTCGAGCCGACGCCGGACATCAAGGCCACACTCTGGACGGCGCTGAACAATCTGGCGATGGCGCCCGTGCCGGAGCGGACCTTGACGGGGTTCACCGTCCTACTGTCATCGAACGCCCTGAAGCAGGCGCTTGCCCCATACACCCTTGAGGGGGCCTATGGTCAGTGTCTCGACGCCGATACTGACGGTCTCGATCTCGCGCACATCCATTGCTTTGAGACGGAAGACCTGATGGGCGATACGGGCCTCGTATCACCCGTCCTGACCTACCTCTTCCATCGGCTCGAAGCCCGGTTCGATGGGCGGCCGACGCTGCTCATTCTGGATGAGGCCTGGGTCTTCCTCGACAACCCGCAATTTGCGGCGCGCATACGTGAATGGCTGAAGGTCCTGCGCAAGAAAAACGTCAGTGTCGTCTTTGCCACCCAGTCCCTAGCCGACATCGCCGATAGCGCCATTGCGCCGGCCATTATCGAATCCTGCCCGCAACGCCTCTTTCTGCCCAATGAGCGCGCGGTCGAGCCCCTATCTCAGGCGGCCTATCAGCGCATGGGCCTGAACGACCGGCAGGTCGAACTGATCGCGCAGGCCATCCCGAAACGCCAATATTATCTGCAGTCCCGGCGCGGCAACCGTCTGTTCGATCTGAACCTCGGGACGCTGGCCCTGGCACTCTGTGCGGCGGCGTCCCCAGACGATCAACGCCTGATTGATACTGTGTTGGATGCGGCTGGTCCGGGCGGCTTCGCGCCGGCCTTTCTGGAGGCGAGGGGGCTGCCGTGGGCAGCCGGTCTCCTGAAGCCACCGTAAGCGCGCCGGTCAAACGCCCATCCACCCTCCCAACGCAATTTCAGGCCTGTCCTCGCAGGTCACGCCCTTCCTTTGTCCAAAATCGGAGACTCCGATGCCTTCCAAAACCATCCGCCGCTTCGCCATGGCCCTGATGATGACCGCCTCGCTCGCAGGGCTCGCGGTCCCGGCCTCGGCCCAACTCGCGGTGTTCGATCCGACCAACTACGCCCAGAATATCCTTCAGGCGACGCGTGCGCTTCAGACCATCAACAACCAGATCCAGTCGCTTCAGAATGAAGCTCAGATGATCCGCGATATGGCGACCCAGCTAAAGCGGCTCGATGTCTCTGCCCTGCTAAAGCTCAACAAGGACATCGCCGCCATCAACGACCTGATGAAGGAGGCCAAGGGCATTGCCTTTACCCTGTCCGAAACCCGAGCCGCACTTAAAGCGCAGTTTCCGCAAGGCTACGATTTGTCGATTACTGGCAAGGGGTTAGCCGGTCAGGCTGAAGTGCGTTGGCAAAGCGCCATGGACGCCTTCCAGCAAACCCTGATGGTCCAATCCCAAATCTCAGAAGCCCTTCAAGCCGATGCCGGCACGCTCAACGACCTGGTCCGAGCTTCGGAGAACGCCGACGGCGGCTTGCAGGCGCAGCAGGCCGCCAATCAGCTTTCGGCCTTGGTGGCTAAGCAGCAAATGCAGATCACGACTCTGATGGCGGCGCAGTACCGCGCCGAAGCGCTCGACGCGGCGCGCCGGGCGGAGGGCGAGGCGGCAGCCAAAGCGGCAACCAAAATATTCCTCGGTTCGGGCAAGGCCTATACGGCGCAGTAAGCGCGACAAATCAATCGCTTGTCTGGGTATTCCTCATGACCGATCTCAACATCATCGATTCCTTTCTGGCGACCTTCATCGCCTATATCGACTCCGGTTTCGGTCTGCTCCGGGGCGACCTTGTCAGCCTGACGAGCCTCCTGATCGCCATCGACGTCACGATCGCCGCGCTGTTCTGGGTGCTGGACGAAGAAAGCCAGCTGTTCGGCAAGCTCATCAAGAAGGTCCTCTACATCGGGGCCTTCGCCTACATCCTGAATAACTTCCAATCCCTGGCTAACCTGATCCACCAGTCCTTCACGCAACTGGGGCTGAATGCCAGTGGCGGCACAGTCGCCGCCGGCGATCTCCTGAAACCCGGTCGCTTGGCCGGGATCGGGTTCGAATCGGCGCACCCCTTGCTGGAGCAGGTGGCCGACTTGACGGGTCTCGATACGGTCTTCGCCAACCTCCTGACCATTATCGTCTTGCTGATTGCCTGGCTGATTGTCCTGCTGGCCTTCTTCGTCCTCGCCATCCAGCTCTTCATCACCGTGCTGGAGTTCAAACTGACGTGCCTGGCGGGCTTTGTGCTGGTGCCCTTCGCCTTCTGGAACAAGACGGCCTTCCTCGCCGAACGGGTGCTCGGCAATGTCGTGACCTCAGGCATCAAGATCATGGTGCTGGCCGTGATCGTCGGCATTGGGTCAGGTTTCTTCGCCACCTTTGTCGGCGCGCTGGACGGGGCGGAGCCCGATATCAACCAGACCATGACGCTGGTCCTGGCGTCGCTCACCCTTCTGGGGCTCGGCATCTTCGGTCCCAGTATCGCTTCAGGCCTCGTATCCGGCGCCCCCCAACTAGGGGCGGGTGCTGTGCTTGGCACGGTGGGCGCGGCTGCGGCCGCAGGCATGCTGGCGGGCGGTGGGGCCATGGCGGCTGCACGCCTTGCTGGTGGCGCAGCGGGCAGCACCTCGGCCGTTCAGGCTGCCTCAAGCATGGGCGGCGGGTCCGGCGGATCGTCAGGTGGATCTTCGAGCTCGGGCGGCGCTGTGTCTCCACCGCCCCCGCCGCCACCGCCACCTCCGGCATCTTCCTCCCCTTCAGGTGGGGCCAGTGCGGCGGCTTCTGGCGCATCAACCGCCAAGGGTGCCGAACAGGCCCAACCCGATTGGGCCAAAAAGATGCAGCGCGAGCAGCGCCTGGGCGGTCATTTGCACGCCGCTCAGACCGCCATCGCCTCCGGTGACCAGCCTATTGCCTCTGCCACCCCCGACATCTCTCAAAAGGAGTAGACCATGCGGTTTAAACGCCCCGTTCAGCGCTACGGCGACAGCCCTGCGCCCGAAACCCCCTATCAGAAGGCCGCGCAGATTTGGGACGCGCGTATCGGTACGAGCCAGGCGCAGGCCGCCAATTGGCGGCTGATGGCCCTTGGCGCCTCTATGGTGTCGCTGTGTCTCGCCGGCGGGATGATTTGGCTCGCCTCGCAAAGCCGCGTCACCCCCTATGTCATCGAGGTCGATGGGCAGGGCGGGGTGAGGGCGGTAGCACCAGCCGTTGAAACGTATGAGCCGAGCGACGCTCAGGTGTCGTGGTTCCTGGCCCGTTTCATCACCAACGTCCGGTCCCTGTCCATCGATCCTGTCCTGGTCCGTCAGAACTGGCTCGACGCCTATGCCTTCGCCACCGACCGCGCCGCGCAGGCCCTCAATGCCCAGGCTCAGGCCAATGACCCCTTCGCCGGTATCGGGGAACGCAGCGTCACCGTCTCGATCCTGAGCGTGGTGCGCGCCTCACCAAAGGCTTTCCAGATCAAATGGCGCGAACAAACCTACCTGCGGGGAATGCCAGAGAAAACAACGCACTGGACCGCAATCCTCAGCGTTCAGCACAGCCTGCCCAGGCGTGAGGACGTCCTGCGCAAGAACCCGCTCGGTCTCTACGTCACCGACCTGTCCTGGTCTCAGGACTATGGCGGACCGGAGATCAAGCCCCCCGTCGTCGCCATGACCACGCCGTCCTCAGAAGGAGTACAGCCATGAGAGCCCTTGTTCTGACCTGCCTCGCCGGGTCTTGCCTCACCCTTATCTCGCCTACGGTGGCAGAGGCTAAAGCTGCGCAAAAGGTCTCCCCGACCGCGCGGGCGATACAGGTTGCCAATGCGTCCGCAACCCAAGGCCCGGAGACCGGCAACTATCTCAATGCCGTTCAGGTCTACACCTTCAATGACGGCACGATCTATCGACTGTTCACAGCGCCCGACAAGGTCAGCGACATCGTGCTCCAGCCCGGTGAAAGCCTGATCTCGGTCTCAGCCGGCGACACAGCGCGCTGGGTCATCGGCGATACGACCAGCGGTACGGGAGAGGGGCGGCAGACCCATATCCTCGTCAAGCCCTATACCGCGGGCCTGCGGACCAACCTGATCATAACCACGGATCGCCGCACCTATCGTCTGCAACTGGAGAGCACTCAGGTTACAGCGATGGCGGCGGTGAGCTGGCGCTACCCCCAAGATCAAGCATTGACGCGAAAGGTCGACCTGCCGCCGGCATCGGTCGCCGCACCGGCGCCAATCGTGGTAGGTCTGCCGTTGGAAAACCTTCGGTTCACCTACACGATAACCGGTGACAAGCCGGAGTGGCGACCGGTCCGGGCCTTCGACGACGGTCAAAAGGTCTATATCGAGTTCCCGGCGGATATTGGATCGGGGGAGGCACCGCCGCTATTTGCTGTGGGCGCGGACGGCAAGGCCGATCTGCTCAACTACCGCGTTCAGGGTCGGTACTATATCGCCGACACCCTGTTCTCTGCCGCTGAATTGCGTCTGGGCGGGAAGCGGCAATCGGTCGTCCGCATCGCCCGTACAGGGGTGTCGGCACCAAAGGATGCGGGAGGTCGTCATGACTGACGCTGCTTCCCAAAAGGTCGATCCCGAAACCCTGGTTCTGCGCGCCCAACCCCGGCGCGTCGTGCGCTTCAAGCGCCATGTGCTGGTGGCCTCGACCGCGGTGGCCTGCGTCTCCCTCTTCGGCGTGACGTGGCTGGCGCTCGGCGCGTCGGTACCAAAAGTCGTTACCCAGCCGGAAACCTTCAATCCGGACAAGGCGGCCGATACCCAGAAGGCCAGGCCGGAGACGCTCGCCAACCTGCCTCAGGCCTACGATCAGATTCCGGACGACGTCCCGGTGCTCGGTCCGCCACTACCGGGTGACTTAGGGGGCCCTATTCTTGAGCGCCAGCGGGGACAGGTGCAGGCGGTTCAAACCGGTCGCGCCGATGGAAGTGGAGGCACGCCCCCGACCGCGGTCAGTAGTGTGTTCTTCCACGTGGCGCCGCGAATCGCACCGGCCGCCGAACAGGTGCCGGTCCCGGATGTCATGCCTTCGGAAGTTCCAACACCGGCGGTTCCCGCCGGCGCCTTCTACGTCACCCCGACTGGCAAACCCGAGTTCGTCGACCGTAAAGGCTATGGCGGGATCTACAACAGCCACAAACTGGAGACGCCGGCCTCACCCTATCAGGTGATGGCGGGCACGGTGATCTCGGCTAGCCTCGTGACCGGCCTGAAATCCGATCTGCCGGGCTTCGTCATCGCGCAGGTGACCCAGCCCATCTACGATACCGTTTCGGGCAAGCATCTTCTGATCCCGCCGGGGACGCGGCTGTTGGGCCAGTACGATGATCAGGTGGCCTTCGGCCAGTCACGCGCGCTGGTCGTGTGGAAGCGTCTGATCCTGCCGGACGGCTCTTCCCTCGAAATTGACAACCTGCCGGCGACGGACACTCATGGCTACGCTGGCCTCGCCGATAGCGTCGATTATCATACTTGGAGCCTTCTCAAAGGCGTGAGCTTGTCGACACTTCTGGGACTGACATCCCATAGCGGGCTGGTCGAAAGCGACAGTGATCTGGTGCGCGCGTTCCGTGACGCCACGCGCGACACCGCCAATCAGGCGGGTCAGCGCATGGTCGAGAAAGCCTTGAATATCCGGCCATCGATCACCGTTCGGCCGGGTTGGCCGGTGCGCGTCATTGTCCACAAAGACCTGATCATGAGACCATATAGGGGAGGGATCGACCATGGCTGATCTCAAGCTGGCAAAGCTGCCGGACCGGACACCGGTCAAACTAACCATCACCATCGGAGCGGAACTGAACCAAGCCCTGAAAGCGTACGCGGACATCTATGAGGCGACCTACGGGTCAGCGGAGCAGGTCGTTGACCTAATTCCATTTATGCTGGAGGCTTTTATCGCGAGCGATAAAAGCTTTACCCGATCCGGAAAATAGACCCCGTTGCTAGTCGACAGACTCACTTCGATCCCGCGGGCGGTGCGGCGATACCTTTGCAATACCATCTTGAATCATGGCGTCGACCAAGTCGAGATCATCTGATGAAATGGGTGTAAGTTCGGAAAACACCGCGTCATATCGGTATCGGGGTCTAAGCTGACCCAAGCGGTTGAACAGATCAACAAAAGCGCCCTCGATGTTTCCCAGCTTTCGCCAGTTATTGAGCGAGCTTGCGATTTGTCCGTGAGATTTCGAGTCCATTTTTAGCATATGTGACGAAACAAGTTCTGCCTTGGATACCAGTTCGCACGCGCTGAAAAGTGTATCCACCGCTACCGCCGAATGACCCCGTGCGATACTATCCTGCGCAGCTTTTAAGAACTGCTTGGCTTTGTCCAAAAGATCTAGGCAACGCGCACGATGGGTGAGAAAGTTGAAACTGGTGAACCACCTGCCATTCAGCCTGATGACCGTACAGTGGCCACTGTCGAGGTCCTCATCTATAAGGTCGAAACTATGGATGCTGGTTATCTGATCTAGATACGCGTCGTCCCCAATTGCGGCGCCGGGTATCGGCCCAACCTGCATCAATCCGCGCACTTCGTCATTCAAACGGGTGAGGTTCGTGCCGTCTGGCCTCTGGATTCGCTGAGCCATATTGAGCTGAAAATCGTCGGGTAAACGGCCGGCCGCGCGCCGGGCTTCGACCTCTGGAATGATCCACAGTTCAAACGCCTGCTCCAGCAAGCGATTTGCCATTTGTTCGCTGTCTAGAGGTGAGTCAATTGAGTCGGTGTGTGGGGATACCACGTCGATACTCCCTGCAAGTAATAGTCATTTGGTCGGCTTCAGGTATTTCTCGCGACCGGATGTCGCCTTTTGCCCGCTTGATCTTTTGCCAGCCGACCTGCGATTGCAATACCTTAACCGCAGACCTTTGCGGAGGCGGCGCAATTCTATATGACCGCAGCGCCGCTTGAGAAGGTTTAATAACGAGCTGCGGGCGCGCTAAGTTTCACTTAAAATCACGCGCAGTTTCAGACTGTCGCAGTTGGTGTCCGACCGCTTGCAATAGTTGATCCATGAGTTTCGCCGGGATTAAACTACAGGCTAAGAATCGAGCGGAAAGGCGTGGCGTTTTGGTGAAAGCTGAAGTTCAGTCTTTAAAGCGGGGGCGGCGAAAAGTCCCATCGGGTGAAGGTGAACGCCGTGCCATGGGCGGGTATGTCCCGCAGTACGCGATGGGAGCCCGTCTCCTGTATCAGGCTATCGCCTCAGGTACGTTGCGATGGGTAGGCCTGGCTGATCGCGGAGCAGGCGCGTTTGACGATATCGTTCTCGGCTTAGAAGCGCAAGTTGTCGCATATCAGTTGAAAACAAGCCAACATCCGGAGGAGTTTGGGCTGCGAACCTTGCTGCTTGGAGAGGCAGGGCTTTGGGAGAAAATAGTCGATAGTTGGTTACGGCTCACTTCTCAGCATCACAACATACCTGTGGAAGTAGTGTACGCGACCGATGATGTTCCCAGATCCCACGACAGGATTGGCTTGGAGGCGCAGGTATCGTCGCAGGACTTCCTGAACGCCCACGCCGCAAATCGCCTGGCGTGGGATTTATCGCAGTGGCGTGCTTCTCCATTTGGTTCATTTGTCGACGAATTATTTCATTGCTCCAAATTAGAGGAAGTGGCGTTCCTCTCTCTATGGCGAAATCTTCGGTTTGTAACGAGTGGCGACAGCCGAGGGCTGGGGTTCGGAGTGGTACGGGCACCCGACGCCAATCGCTTGAAGCGGTTGGCAGCCGCGCTACCTGAACTCATTGCAACAGAACGGCAAAAGGACCGGTGGACGCGTTCAGAACTGATGTCTCGCTTGGAATGGCGCGATGTCTTCACGCTCAAACATTCGCATGCCTTTCCCGTTAGCGCGTTCTACGAAACAAACGAAAAGACACAGGCTGCGTTGGAAGCGGCAATTGCAAGTCACTCCAAAGGATATCTTTCATTGCTTGGCCCGCCCGGTTCGGGCAAATCAACCATGCTGGCCAATGGTTTGAGACCGACGTCCAAACTCCAGATTGTAAACTATCTTGCGTATTTGCCTTCAGAACGGCATGGCTTAGGGCGCGCCGAGGCTTCGAGCTTTCTCCACGACTTGGTAGTTCAGTTCAAACAGTTGGGTCATGGAGAGGATACGTTCACGGGTACCGATCTTTCCGAATTGAGGGCGCAACTCGAGGAACTGTTGGGTGAGGCCGGTGAACGCTACGCGACGGAGGGGATTGTAACGCTTGTCGTCGTGGATGGTCTTGATCATGTGCCGAGGGAAGAACAGCCGGGTACGTCTCTGCTTAAAGAGCTGCCTCAGCCCCAGTCGTTACCCGAAGGTGTTCTAATCTTACTCGGGTCGCAGCGACTCGATCTTCCTGGCCTGCCGCCAGCCGTGCAGGATGAGGCGCAGGCCGAAAGCAGGAATATTGTCGTCGCTCCACTGAGTGCTGAGGCAGTGATCGCTCTCGCAAGTGATATGGGGCTCCCTGTCGATGTCAATCGAAAGCAGTTGTTTAGCCGAACAGCCGGACATCCGTTGTCGACGCGGTACGCTATGGAGGCGCTGCTAGCCCTGGATACGGCTGAAGAGCGGGAAAATTGGCTAGAATCGGGCCCGGCGTATGAAGGTGACATTGAGGCCTATTACCAAGCCATGTGGAGTGATTTGCAAGGTGACGATAAGGCGAAAGAGGCGTTATCTTTCCTTGCATTTTCGGAAGGCTTCATAAGCCCGAAGTCCCTCGATCGTCTGGTGGGCGAGGTGCCGACGGATGCTGCGTGGCGCGCAGCCAGACACTTGATCTTGAGAAATTCCGATCTGGCCTGGTCGGTTTTTCACAATAGCTTCAGGCTTTATCTCCTTGAGCAATGCGCAATGCGACACGGCGTGAGGGACGGAGATCGAGTGGCTGCGATCTACACCAAGCTGGCTGAACAGGCGTCAACCGCCGAAGCAGGTGACCCTCAACGTTGGCTGGAATTGCGGTATCGCGCGCGCGCGGGGGACCATTTACGGGTCGCTAACATAGCCACGTCAGCCGAGTTCCGCGCGCAGTTTCTGAGTGGTCGAAGCATCGAAGAGATTAGAATTGATTCAAATTTCGCGCTAAATAGCGCTGTGGCCCTACGATCGCCGGAGCTGGTGTTCTCGACCATTCTGGCGCGTACTGAGATTAGTAAAAGATGTGAGGCGTTGGGAGACAACGTTTTCGAGGCTTACATCGAGCTTGGCGATGATTCTGCAGCGCAAGGCATGATTGACGGCGCCAGCGGATATATGACCTCCGGAAAGACGTACGAGCTCGTTGACGCCTACCTGCGGTCGGGAGCGATCAGCGAGGCGACAAAACTCTTTAGGGAGCTTGAACCGGTAGCTATACTTACCGGAAGTGAAGCCTTCGATGCCCACGGTGGCCTGGATGAGCTAAGAGCCTGGGCAAGACGCGCGCTTGCATTCATAAGGCCAGCGGTCTTCGTCGATATCCTTGAAAAACTTCACTCGCCCGTAGACCGATTGGGAATGGAGTTTAACCTGCCGGGCCTTCAGGAGACGCTGAAGATAGATGCGGCAACTGGCCAAATTGGTCGGAATATACATTCGGACACACAATCGTTGATGAGCGAATTACGGTTGAGTGAGAAAAATCTCCCGTATCTTCTCTGTTTCACCGCTTTCAGATCAAAATTACAGGGTGATCTGCCGAGGCACATCGCATGTTTGCATCTTGCATCTCATTCCGCTCATCTCCTTAGCGAGCGAACACGCAGGGATGCTGCGCTTGAGTCCGCCCGTTCATCTAGGCTCGATATGGCCCATCTTTTCTTCGATGGCGTTTCAGAACCTGAGATATTTGACTCGGCATGCAGCGACCTAGAAAAAAGCCAAGAGTGCGTTAGGCAGATCATTCTGGACGCCGAACTTCGTACATGGCTTCATGACGCCAAGCGACCGTCGATGATATCGGACACCTTGCCGGCTCGCTTTGATAGCGGGCTACGGACTGTTGGTTATCTTATGGGCCGCGCCAGGCGAGGTGGCACTCCGGTCGGTGATGCGTTGTCGGAGCTGAAGGCGATTATGAACGTCTTCGAGCGTGATGGAGTGATGGACGCCTACAATACTGAGAGGTGGGGTATCGATCGTGTCCTGGACGTCGCTGTTGGCGCTACCGTTCATGCGGCGGGCATGCATGGAGTAGCTACGTTTTCGAGTTTTACGAAGACCTACGACGCTGCCCTTCGGCGTCCAAACACACGGCTAGGTCAACCAGCCGTTCGTCGGGCATATGCAGAGGCAGCTTTTCAATACGATAATGACGCGGAAGCCTTGATAGATCGGGTAGGCTATCAGCGCGGGCTTGCCCATACGCCGCAAGAGCAATCCGGTGATGCTGCGGAAGCCGCGAAGCTTCTCGCAAAGATAGGACAAATCGAAGCCGCGCGTACGATGCTGGAAGCCGTGCACGAAGAAAGCCTCGGCTATGATCTTCCTGCGAAAAAAGACCCCCAGTATTCGGTATGGGCTGAGGTCTTTGAACGAGCCAACAGTGAGCAGCCGTCGAAACGTTCCTCCCGCATGAAGGTGTTCGCGAAGTTGATTTCGGGGCTGTCTGAAACCGAAGGCCGCGATGCAGCGGGGAGGCTCGTCTCGACGATGGTTCGCGAAGCCGTCAAGGGCGGGTCCGCCATGGCGAGTGCTGTCATTGATCTAGCGGATGAAACGGGACGAGCCGATTGGGGCACCATTGTGTCTTCCGTTTCAACGGCTGTTGCCGAAGTTGATCCAGAATTAGCTACTTCGGCCGCGGCAGTTTGGGGGCGGATCGGGCTGCCGTTCGCTGCGGAACACATAGCCTCACCGTTTCCAGAACTGATACGAAGCGCGTCCGGCTTGGAAATGCAGCCGATTACCGAAGTGGCGGTTCGATGCGTCGAGACTGATGCCCCTCAGAAGCGGCGCATCGCTGATCTCCATGAGATTGCATTTTTCACGACGAAATATGGTAAAAGCATAGGAAATCCAGCCTTAACTCGGTGGCGCGAGGAGTTGCCAACACCTCGGTCGGGTAGCAGTCCTGAAGATCCCTTTTATTTAGTTGAGACATGTGCTGGCATTGTCCATATACTACGGGCGTTAGATGCGGAGATCTCAAAGTACGGGGCGACCAGGGCATTTGTAAAGCTATTGCCCAATACGGCTTATCTGGAGGCAAAGGCAGCTTTCGAAGAGTTCTCTGTTCTGCGTGATGACGCGCGCTGCATAGACGCACTAGCAACTAGGGCTTTCCACGAGGGGGACGTGGAGACATCGCGGCGGCTTCTCAAAAAACTGGAAACCGCGACCCAGCAATATGCCTCCTGGGGCAATGGATGGTCTAGCGATGCAAAACTGCGTTACCATCGGTTAAATGTCCTGATTAGCGGCGAGCCGGCGAGAGTTGCGGCGTTCAATGGCTTCGTACAGGACATGATCTTGGGCTATGAGACGGCCGACCGCCTGATTCCGTTTCTCACCGACGTCTTCGAATTATTCGACGTCAGGCTGCCTTGGGTGACCGCCTGGGACTTGTTGAGCGAACATCTGACCGAGTATCGCGAATATCGAATGGGTTCGGAGGTCAACCTAATCGAACGCGAAGATTGTGATCTACCCGCCGTTTTTGCCGACCTTATGTTTCGCGGCGTCCAAACGATGGCCACGGAACTAGTCAACATGATCCGTGTACTGTCGGTCGAATTGCTTGAAATTCCCGTCGCACATAGCATCGTTCGGAGATTGGTCGATAAGTTGTTGGCCGCAGGGGCATCCTACGGCTCCGAAGCCGCGCAAATTATATGGGAAGGTCGACACGCAGGTGCGGCCCGAGCAGTGTTTGATGGTTTGGTCCCTAAGCTTATAGATTCCGACGACATCTATGTCAGACATATTGGCCTTCACCTGAACGGGGTTTGGGATCTTGGACTAACGCAAAAGCATCGCGAGGTTCCCAAGTTTTATGACCTAAGTCTCCCGGAAAGCGAGGAGGCCTACTACTTTGATCCGCCACCAGGATTCTCGGATACGTCGTCCGGCGTTGTAACCGATAATAGTTACGCGCTCACTTGGCCTTTGCAGCAGGCCCTGGAAATCACCGCAAAAGCGAGTGACTTCAGCCTGCCTCAACTCAGGTTGCGCGCGGCAACTTTGATGCAGAGGTCGGGGGGCATTTCGGCTTTTGGTTCACAACAGTCGAAAGCACAGCACGACAGATTGGGGCGTTTAGAATTGCAAATGCCTTGGCGGAAGCTGGCCGTAGCCGCGGCATTCACGGCAATGCGAGAAGTTATTGGCGAACTGGATTCAGCGGGCGCAATTGATCGCGATGCTCTGCCTGTGCTCCTTGCTTTTACGTCAAGTTTCCCGCTTGGCCTTACCTCCTGCGTGCCGAATGTCCGGCCAAAGGGTATTCTCACACCAAAGATCGAACGCAGTTTCTCTCAGTCGGATTTGAAAGAATGGCTAACTCTCGCTGACAAAGATCTGATCCTGCCAAAATTGCCGGGTTCTCTGATCGTTGCCGCCGTGGCAACCAGTAGATGCCAGTCCCATAGAGCAATCTGGTCCGTGGACCAATATTACGGCCCAGGGGAGGCCGCAGCGTCGACATTCCAAGAGCAATTCTCCCTTCTGCCCAGCGTAATTCCATTAGAGCACTTCATTCCAAGATATGAGGGTGTGGCGTCTGGGGGTGTTGTTCGTATTTCCTGCATGTCACCGGGCAATTTCGTTTTTCCCACGCTTTGCCCTGTTCTGCTTAAAAAGTTAGGCTGGCAGCATGACCCTTGTGATCCATTTACTTTCCTAGACGCAAAGGGAGCTAAGGCTGGAGCGACCGTGATATGGAGGGACGGCGGCGTTAGAACTAACTTTCACGAGGCTCGCGTCTGCAGGGAAGGCGCTTTTCTGGCTATTGATCTGCAGCATGTCGAAGTTCTGAACGCGCTGGCCTTATCCCCTAGGGTCATTACTTCGTGGAGGACCCATAGTGACAACGGCAAAACGACTATTTCCATCGCGTCCAGAAATGTGAAGTCTGACGAATTGCAGTTGCTGTGATGCGACCGAATGAGATCGGCATGCGTCTATGCCCGCGAGAGTGCGAAGCCCGGCGAAGAGGCCGCGCACCGGGCTCCACATCAATTCGTCTTTAAAGTATGGCTCAGTCAGACCCCACCGAGAAGCGGAGGCCGGAATGACCAACTTAAGCGCAGGTGAGATATCAAAATCGCGAGGTCCGACCGCAACAAGGATCGTTCGGTTGGCTGAGGTGAGGGCATTGACCGGGCTCAGCCGATCGACAGTTTATGAGCGCATTCGCGACGGGCAATTCCCAAAGTCTGTCGATCTTGGTGGACGATGTGTCGGCTGGCTAGAAAGCGAAGTATTAGCTTGAATCGATGGGCGAGTTGCCGTCACCCGTGGCCTTTCAAAGTAGCCGGGTGGCTTGAGGCTCATGCCTAGCTTTGAACCGGGCACGGGCCTGCGAACGATGATGTGGATTGTACTTGTGTCTTAATCTCCGCCGAGAGGCAACCTTAGGGATCAGGACGGCTTGCTTTGCCATATTCTTCGCGGTGTGTAGTGCGTCGCAATACAAAATTTGATTGCGTTGGTGTAGCGTGATACAATACACTTCATGGCTGAGATAGTTGAACACCCTGGCAAGTACATTCGCGCCCACGTTCTGCCCAAGGAAATGAACGTCACGGCGGCCGCCAAACTCATTGAAGTTAGCCGCCCGACGCTCTCTAACCTTCTAAACGGTAATGCCGATCTCTCACCTGAAATGGCGGCCAAGTTGGAAGCGGCCTTTCATGTTCCCGTACGGGAGCTTCTAGACTTGCAAAGTGCCTGGGACGCGGCGAAGGCGACGGCGACTTCGCCGGCTGCAGCGATCCGAGCCTACGTTCCGCCCTTTCTTCAGCTGAAAGCTGTCGATATTGAGGCATGGGCTGTAAAGGGCGGGATCAGCCCTCGCCATCGCCTTTCCGTGCTTCTGCGAACTTTAGTCAACTCGACCGGTGTCGGGCTGAGCCGCGTCAATTTTCCAGGAAATGACGACAGCGAGAGGCCTGGATGGGACGGTGAAGTCGTCTCGGAACTGGCGAGCCCGTACATTCCTTCGGGCTGCTCCGGATGGGAGTTTGGCGTAAACGGCAACATCAATAAGAAGGCGGACGGTGACTACGAGAAGAGCGTAGTGGCGGTTGATGCCACCGAGCGCAAGCAGATGACTTTCGTCTTCGTGACGCCTCGCAGATGGGCTGGTAAGGATGCTTGGGTCAAGGCGCGAAGGGCCGAAAAAAAATGGAAGGACGTGCAGGCGCTTGACGCTGCCGATCTTGAACAATGGCTTAGTCAATCCATTCCAGGCCAAGTGTGGTTCGCTGGGGAGACAGGGCAGGCGGCACAGGGCGCTCAATCGTTAGATGCGGCTGAGCAAGTATGGGGTGCTGACTGCGAACCCAAGCTTAGTATGGACTTTTTTGCCGAGGCGGTCTCAGAGCATCGAGCCTTAATCATGCATCGCCTTGCATCAGGCAGTAATGAGCCGGTTGTCATCCACGCAGATTCTCGCGAGGAGGCCCTAGGTTTCCTTAGCGCGGTATTCTCCAGAAATGATCCAGACCTAGGCCTCTACCGGGACCGTATTGTTGTATTCCGCGAAGCCGGGGCGTTTTTAAAGCTTGGCTCACGAACGAGCAATTTCATCCCCGTCATCATGTCGAAGGAAGTCGAAAAGGAGTTTGCTCCGTATCGGAACGTGATGCCGGCCTTTATCATCTATCCAAAAAATGCGACGAGCACCGACCCAGATATCAAGCTTGAGCCTCTGGGTAGAGAAGGGTTCGATCGGGCGCTGGATGCCATGGGAGTTGACCGGGACGGGATCGATCAGCTTGGGCGGGAGTCTGGTCGATCTCTGACTGTGCTCAGGCGCCGGCTGTCGCGACTTGAGGCGATCCGTACGCCAGGATGGGCAGATGACGAAGAGACCGCCGCTCTGCTGGTTCCCTATATGCTGGCTGGCGCATGGAATTCGGACAATAGAGCTGATCGTGCGGTGTTGGAGATACTTGCTGGCGTCAACGACTATGGCCTCTTGGAGCGACGGCTTGCCAGCTTGCTTTCCAAAGAAAGTGCGCCTGTCTGGTCTGTTTCCAGCATTAGGGGAGTGGTCTCGAAGATCGACGTCCTCTTTGCAATTCGAAACTCGGTTTCTAAAGAAGATCTGGAACGGTTTTTCAGCACGGCGGAAATGGTCCTCGCAGAAATTGACCCAGCGCTTGATCTTCCTGAGGAGGATCAATGGGCCGCTGCGATCCATGGCAAAACGCGGGAGCTATCCGGAACCCTTCGCGAGGGCTTGGCCGAAACCCTCGTAATGCTCGCTGTCTATGGCCCTAATCTCTTCAAGGAACGGCTGGGTGTAGATACTGCCTGGATGGCTGAGAAGATGGTATCCAACCTTCTGACACCTCTAACGCGCGATGTGCTGGAATCGCAAAGTGACAAGATGCCGCTTTATGCGGAGGCAGCGCCTGAGCGATTCCTTTCAATAATCGAAGCTGATCTCACTGGTGAAGCACCTGTTTGCCTGACCCTGATGCGCCCGATCAATGACGTTCCCTTTAGCCCAGCTCGACGAACGGGGCTCATATGGGCGCTCGAATCCCTCGCTTGGTCGGAAAAGTTGTTCATGCGTACGGTCGTGGTTCTGGCCAAGCTATCGGAACGGGTCATTGATGACCGACTGATGAACAAGCCTTCTGGTAGCCTGTCGGCAATTTTTCGGTCGTGGATGCCCCAGACAACTGCGGTTCTCGAAAAGCGCAAGGCAGCATTTACCTGGGTGGCGACTCACCATCCGTCGGTGGCATGGCCGATCTGTATTGAGCAGTTCTCCGAAACTTCTCGCATAGGAATGCATTCAAAAAAGCCGCGTTGGCGCCCGGACGGCCACGGGTATGGCCATCCTCTGTCAAGAACGGAAGACAATGATTTCTGCCTTTTCGTGTTCGATGTGGCGCTGAACTGGCCCCACCACACTCGCGAGACGATCAGCGACCTGATGCGCGGCCTGAGGGGTATAGAAGAAACGCTACATGACCGGGTGTGGGACGTCGTTGAGAGCTGGCTGGCTGGATCGAGTGAAGAAGAAAAAGTGGAAATAAGGGAGGTTATTCGCTCGAACTTCCTCACGCACCGTGTCGCTCGACGTCAGAAGAAAGCAGGAAAGAAGCTCACGTCAAAAGAGCGAGCGAGAGCTATCTACGACCGTATTGTGCCTTCCGACCCAATCCTACGCCACGCATGGTTGTTTCGTACGCCATGGGTAGAGGAGTCTCTCGGCGAAATCGCGGAAGACGATTATGATTTTAAGGAACGAGATGCCCGAATCGCTGAACAGCGCAGAATAGCGGTGGGTGAGGTAGTGACGGTTGGCGGCGTGTCCGCGTTAATCGATTTGGCCCAACGCGGTCAGGGTGCCTCACAAGTTGGATGGGCGCTCGCCAGTATTGCGCCGTCCGATGACGTGCTTGCTGCGCAGTTGGAGGAAATAGTTGTCACCGGTGACCTTAGCGGCGCACGATCGCTGATCGTGTCGGGCGCGCTGATGAAGGTGTCGCAGGCAAGCTCTACCGTCCTTAGGAAGGTCATCGACAACATACCAGAGGTGAAGCAGCCGTACCTACTCGCACTTGCACCTTTTGATTCGTCGACCTGGAGCATTTTGGAAGCGCTTTCGCAGGCAACCGCTGAAGCCTACTGGACGGCGGTCCATCCGCAATGGGGCTCGGAAGACGCGGATGCTCTGACGGGAGCACGGCAACTCATGGCAATCGGCCGTCCAATGGCGGCGTTCCATTCTGTTGAACACATGTTGAAACGGATGCCACCCTATTTCCTTTACGAATTGCTGGTTACGATTGCAAGAAGTGCCAACACGCCTCCCGAACCCTATAAGCTCGACCCATACCGTATCCGTGAGGCGTTCAAGTTCATTACCGCCAGCGGCGATGTTGACGCAGAGAAGATGGCTGAATTGGAGTTCCAGTATATTGACCTCTTTGACCGAGGGGAAAGCCAGCCAGTGAATCTGATCAGGTCCATGGCGAGGGAACCTGGGCTCTATGTGCAGGCTGTAGCCTTTGCATTCAATCGAAAGGACGGGGGTGTTGATCCGGTCGAGCTGCAGCTCGACGACCCTGAGAGGCGCGGGGCGCGCAAACTTCAGTGCTACAAGCTATTGGATCGAATGGACTTCGAGGGCGCGGTAGACGAGAGCTTTTTTGAGCGGCAGAACCTGATCCGATGGGTCAATGAGGTCCAGAATGGACTCGATGTGCTCGGACGCCGCGTAATCGGCGATCAGATGATTGGCAATATGTTAGCGAAAACAAAGGCCGGCGAGGATGGTGTTTGGCCAAAGCCTTCGGTCAGGGACGCACTCGAACAAGTCGCAAATCCCGACGTTCAGAGTGGTTTGTTCATGGGTATTGTGAACTCCAGAGGTGCGATCTGGCGAGGCGAAGGCGGTGCACAGGAACGTAGTCTTGCAGAGAAATATCGCGGTTGGGCTAAGTCGATAGAGTTCACCCATCCGCGGGTTGGTGCCTTCATGCACCAGCTCGCTGATCGCTACAATCACGAGGCAGACGGAGAAGATGCGGACGCGAAGATTGCAAGGCGGCTCGGTCACTGAGTGATCGTTTCTCGGTGCAACTGACAGTGGCAGGTGACGTCGAGTGGTTATACGCCAGCGCTACGCATTAGCTTTGTTGCAGTGATCTTTCAGATTAGCTCAGCATCAACTGCATTGCGGTTATTGGTGGATTTCGTTACCAGCCTATGTCTGGTAGGGCGGAGACGAGATGGGCCTCCTCACGCCTGCTGGCCTTGTTGAACGCGAGGTCAGCGGGGTGGAGAGGGCGTTCGCAGTCTGAATCCATGGGGGATCGCGTCTTCACGTGCCCCCTTAGACACGGCCGGGTAAAGTGGGGGGTCTTTTTGGGGGTCTCGCCGCCGGTCCGAATTTGGGAAATTGCGTGGTTTCGGGCGGTTGGACTGGGAGTGCGGGGCCGGTCATCCCGGAATCGATGTGTTCCTGATGCTTGCCGAAAATGTCTAACCTTCAAAGCGCAGATGGATACGATGAGGTGGTCAATCACCCTGTTACGGGAGCTGGAGGAGATTACGAGCGACCACGCCTATCTCTTCCCGTAGATCCGGAGTTGGCTCCGCCCGATGTCCGAACCCGCTTATGCATCGACAGTCGGTTGCCCGCGCAGACGCGTCGTGTCATCTGCCAGTCTCTGGCTGTAGGCTATATCGAGTTTGGTCTCGCGCACGGCGTCGATCAGATCATCGGGCTAATGCCGACCCTGATCCTGCGCTCAGTCTTCGAGCGCGCAGGGCTCACCCTTGAGCGATTAGGGTCGCCCCGCGCCATTGGGGCACACGCTCGCATACCGGGAACGGTGCGATGTCTGACGGACAAGACAGCATCGTCTGCCCAAGACTTGATCGAAAGGCAAGAATCACGAATTCTAAAACCTCCTTACGTGACGGGAGTGGTTGGCCTCTGGCCGGTCCCTGCATTTGTCATCTCCTGAGCGGCAAAGACACATGGCGGTTCCTGCACGTCCGAAAATATATCACATCGTCCATCTCGACAGATTGTCGTCCATTCTCGCCTCCGGCGGCCTTATGTCTGATGCGAGGATGATCCAGCGTCAGGATTCTGGAACGACCATTGGCATGAACCATATTAAGGCGCGGCGCCTGAATGTGCTTAGTCTCCAATGTCACCCTGGCCTTTTCGTCGGGCAATGCGTTCCGTTCTACTTTTGTTCTAGATCTGTAATGCTTTATCTGATACACGTGCGTAACCCGGACTTGGCCTACCGTGGAGGACAGGAACCCATAGTCCACCTCGAAGCCGACTTGTTGGACACGGTCGCTTGGGCAGAGGCCAACGATCGGAAGTGGGCTTTCACATTGTCAAACGCGGGGGCTCGCTACTTCGAAGACCGCTGTGATCTCGCTCAACTCGGCGAGATCAAATGGGACGCCGTTAGCGCGACGAACTGGTCTGGCGTGAAGGAAGGCAAGCAGGCAGAATTCCTTTTGGAGGAATTCTTTCCGTGGCATCTGGTTGAGCGGATTGGCGTCTGTACTCAACCGATAGCCACCCACGTGGGTATCGCATTACACCATTCGGATCACCGTCCGGCGGTAGAAATCAAACGGGATTGGTACTATTGAGGCCCGCAATGATCGAATTTACGACTGGCAACATTCTGGAGGCGGAAGCCGATGCGCTCGTGAACACCGTCAATTGCGTCGGTGTGATGGGCCGCGGCATTGCGCTTCAGTTTAAAAACCTCTTCCCAGCGAATTATGACGCCTACGCCGAAGCGTGTGCGAAAGGGGAGGTGCGTCCGGGGGAGATGTTTATTTATCCGACAGGCCGCCTGACAAATCCCCGCTTCATCGTAAACTTCCCGACGAAGCGCCATTGGCGCGGCAAGAGCCGTATGGAAGACATCGATAGCGGACTAAAGGCGCTTCACAAGGATATAAAGGCGCTAGGCATCACCTCGATTGCTATACCGCCACTTGGGAGCGGTCTGGGCGGTCTGGAATGGGGACAGGTGAAGCCACGGATCGTGTCAGCACTGGCGGATTTGAACGATGTTCGCATCGTGATCTATGAGCCGATGAGCGCGCCCGTTGAGACGCAGTCGCGAGAGGTGCCCTCGATGACCGTTGGTCGCGCTGCGCTGGTTACCCTGATGAACCGTTACTTGCGCGGACTTATGGACCCTTTTGTGACGTTGGTCGAGCTGCAGAAGCTGATGTACTTTATGCAGGTCGCCGGAGCACCGCTGCGCCTAAATTACAGCAAGCACTTCTACGGTCCCTACGCTGAAAATCTCAGACATGTTTTGAATCGCATCGAAGGGCATTTTGTCTCAGGGTATCAGGACGGGGGTGACGCGCCCTATAAGCAGTTGTCGTTGGTCCCAGGGGCTGTCGATGAAGCCGAGCTCGTTCTGCAAGCGGATGAAGCGTCACGCGCCCGTTTTGATCGGGTGGGGGAGTTGGTGGAAGGCTTCGAAACGCCCTTTGGGCTGGAGTTGTTAGCCACGGTTCATTGGGTGGTTACTCATGACCAGGCAAGGGATGCGGCCAGCGCGATCAACCAAGTCTATGCATGGAACGAGCGTAAGAAGCAATTCTCGCCAAGGCAGATCGAAATAGCCTTCAATACGCTGGTTGAAAAGGGATGGTTACACGCGGCGTAATGATGGCGCACGCCACCATGCACCTTTGCCGACACCCGCCGCACACCACCGCAAAATCACCTTACCCCTCTCGAAGTATCGGACAGCCCACAGCATAGTCCTGCACTGGCTGCAGTGTTCTGGAGGCTGAAATGAGTGTTGCCGGTCAAGATGATGCTGTCGTGTCACCAAAGCCGCGTGCGATGAGGATCGTACGATTGCCTGAGGTAAAGACACTCACGGGTCTCAGCCGTTCGACGGTGTACGAGCGTATTCGGGAAGGCGGCTTTCCCAAGCCGGTTGGTCTCGGTGGTCGCAATGTCGGCTGGGTCGAGCGCGAAGTTATCGCCTGGATAGAAGACCGCGTGGCAGCGTCCCGTTCGTCGGTGCGATAGCCGGGCAGGGTGGGTTTTTTTGGGGGGCTCGCCGCAGGCGCCGGTTTGGGAAGTCGTGTGAGTTCTGGCGGTTCGCCAGGGAGTGCGGGCCGGGCCTCGCGGTATCGATTTGAGATTTATACCTCAATAACCGGCGATCTAGGAGGAATACAGTCCGCGCTCATCCCTCGGGCGCTCAGACACCGAATGGTTGGCATCGTTTGCCGCGTCCTCGGGCGTTCTTGGCGTCTGGGCCTGCCAACGTATCTTGAATGTGATTAGGCGTAAAATGAGGAGGCTTATAAAGTCCAACAGTGTGGCAGGAACCCGGCTAAATTTCCTCCCGCGTGGTGAAGACTCTCAGGGCTCTTGATCAGTGAGGACAGGCCATGAACGAGTTGGTTTTGGCGAGCCGACCTAATGCTGTGCGGTATGTTCGTGTTTCCACAGAGCATCAACGGTACTCCCTTGAACATCAGAGTGACCTTATTGCCAGCCACGCGACTTCGTGCGGTTACAACCTCATCGCCACCTATACCGATGAGGGCAGAAGCGGACTAACGATTGCGGGGAGGGAAGGCTTGGTTCGGCTTTTGCACGACGTGACCAAACCCCAGCGAACCTTCTCCATCATACTCGTGCTAGACGTCAGTCGGTGGGGGCGATTCCAGGATGTGGATCAACATGCTGCCTACGAGTTCATTTGCCGAGATATGGGTGTTCGCATAGAATACGTTAACGAGGCTTTTGCCAACGACGACAGTGTAGCCACGTCTCTTCTGAAGCATATGAAGCGGATCATGGCGAGTGAGTACAGTCGCGAACTTTCCGTGAAAGTCAGCCGTGCGGCCGTCTCCACAGCTGAGAGAGGTTTCAAGCAAGGGGGGCCGTTGCCCATTGGCTACCGGAGAATGCTAGTCTCCGGGGATGGTACACACCAACGCATCCTACAGGCGGGTGAGCGAAAATCACTAACATCGGACAAAGTCGTTATCGTTCCCGGGCCAAAGGAAGAGGTCGCGACTATTCGGCGTATATTCAAGCTTTTCACACGGGATCGCTTTGATCTGCGCACCATCGCCCGAAAACTTAATAATGACGGGGTTGCTGCCGACAGTGGCGGGGTGTGGACCGCTCGGAAGATAAAGGGTGTGCTGACGAATACACTGAATATTGGCGTATATAGCTACAATAAGACGACGACGAGGCTGAAAAGCAAAAAAGCGAAAAACCCTGAAGCGATGTGGATAAAGGTGAGGGTTGGGAAACCACTCGTGTCCGAGCAGACGTTCGATTTGGCAAAGCGATTGCTACTTAAGCGACCGACGAAGTACACAAGACGCGAAATGATTGCAGGCGCTGGGCGACTTCTCAAAGCAAAGGGCAGGATTTCCAGCGCGTTGATAGCCTGCTGCCCAGACATTCCGGGGCCGCATACATATGCGCGACATTTTGGTAGCCTGGCTAAGTTATATGAACTTTTGGGTTATAAGCCCGATACAGCGCACCAAAGAAACGCGTGTAAAATGACCCGCAACAAACATCAGAGGTATACGAGAGAGGAACTTCTCGACGGTTTGAAAAGACTGTTAGCGGAGAAAGGGGAGTTATCAGGACGGCTTATTCAGCAGTGCCCGTATACGGCGTCCCCAAGCGTCTACCCTAAACGGTTTGGATCCATGAGGTTGGCATACGCGGAGATAGGCTATGCCAAGGGCTATCTGAATTCTGGACGGAAATCCTATTGGGACGCGCACCAGGATTTGGCCATCAAAAAACTCAAAACATTGCATGATCGAAATGGGTTCGTCACGACCGCGCTCGTCGAAGCCGATCCAGAGCTTCCTGCGACGGATTGGTTCCGCCATCGCTTCGGCACCTTCACCAATGCTTGCGCCGCCGCTGGGATTACCCTGAGTCACGGTGAGCAGGTCGCGGAAGGTTATTACCGGATGATATCGAGATACGCAAAGTCGAAGCTTGGAGAGCCCGTTGTTCGACGGAGTAAAGCTAAGCTTGGTAGCGACGAAGAGCTCATAGCGGGCATCAGGCGGCTTTATCAAGAACACGGGCGGGTAACGGCCAATTTGATAGACGACGACCCCTTTTTGCCCACGACATATCGTATTTATGAGCGATACGCATCCCTCAAGCATTTATACGTACGGGCGGGCATCCCGAATGTCGGGCGGCTGGGAGGGCGGCGTAGCCGTGAGACGTTCCACGCTCATCCACCTTCCAGATAAGCACCCGTGGGCAGTGACTGGCCAGAAGGCGATCCGGCGAAAGTTAGCTCGGTTGTGATGATGATCGACGTGCGCTGTTAGAGATTACTGATCAAGTGGAACAGGAGCGGGCCCTCGGGTTGCGCGCAAGGTTGGCAGCGCTGATAGGCAGCGTTGCTCAGTCATCTTTCTCTGACAGATATATGGCCCTCGGGCGGTGCAGAAGGGACTATGAACGGAGCTGTCTGAAACCGCCATCACGTGAATTTTACCGAAAATAACCCCACTCAAGCGGATTTTCACCGAATGTTCCCGCTAAAATATTACCGTTTCAGCGAGGGAAATTTTTCATGAGAAACAGTAATATTTCAGCCACTTGGCACGGGTTCGATTCCAAAATCTGTCCCCATTTCGCCGAAAATTTTGGGGGTCTAATTGGTGGTCTCGAACAATTGTTACAAAGAAATAGGTGAGAGAATTCATCCCCTTATCCCGTGAATGTGGTTACGGCTCCAGCACCACTGCGCCTTCTCGCGGCCTGGGGCGCATTACAAAAATCCTTTAAAATTAATAGTTTAGGGCCTCAGTGAGGTCCGCCGACGTCCGACCAGATCCGCCCGCATTCGGGCGTATTGGGGGTCTTTTTGGGGGTCTCGCGACGAGCCTCAAAAAGCGAGACCCCCAAATGTCACTTTCAGACGCCGTAATCCGTTCCGCGAAACCAAAAACCGACGCCTATAAGCTATTCGATACAGGTGGCTTGTACCTGGTCGTCAATCCAACAGGATCGAAACTCTGGAGGCTGAAATATAGGTATCTTGGTAAGGAGCAGCTTTTAGCGGTCGGCGTGTACCCCACCGTTAGCTTGAAGGATGCCCGGCGGCGGGAAGACGCTACAGGCCTCCGAGTTTTTGGGTATTACTCAGCCACGCGTGTCTGATTTGCTACGAGGCAAGCTTGGAAAGTTCAACCTGGAAACCCTTATCGCCCTCTCAGAACGTACCGGCCAACGCATTGATTTGCAGAAGTCGCGCGCGGCCTGAATCGGTTGTCGGTCGTGGGCGGTAATCGCGAGCGCGCCCTAACCGTCGCAGTGCTACGCCCCCTTGTGACATGTTTCCGGCAATGGAAGAGCGGTGTTTCGTAGCCTCGCTTTGCGAGGGGTAGCTAGGCCCCATCCATCGAAATTGCGGTCTAAAATAAAACTCATTAGATAATAAAAATCTCCCTTTCGGATGAGGATTGATGGGTAAATCACCCTTCAGGACGCCAGGTAAAGTTTTGAAGATCGTGCGAAATGTATCACATAGCAATGATTTTTGGACCATTTTTGATTAATGGGGCTGATTTGTTACATCAGAATTTCTGGCCGTAAAAACGCAGATATTTTATCGACAAAATAAAATTCAGTCTATAGGAAATAAGCACCTGACGTCCTGGTGATCTCCCCCTCTCGCCGGTGTACGGTCGGCAGCGGGTTACCTGACTTGCCGGCAAGGTTATGAAACAGCGTCGTCTTGGGATATCCCCCCCAACCGATGCCGGTCACAGCTCATACTCGGAGGCTGCGACCCTGAAGGTCCGGGAGTAGTGCCCCGGACCTTTCCCTTTTCCCGCTAGAGTTTGGTTTGCCAGTCATCAGCCGTAATGCTTACCCCGACGGGTACTTCGCCGCAGCGGTTGCCTCCAGCGGACGGTAATAATACTTGCCGACAAGGTCCTGTGCAGGCGGGCTATAGAGATACTCCAGATAGGCTTTGGCCACCTCGGCGGTGCCGCGTTTGGCAACCACCTTATCGAGCCACGCCACCGGCGGTTCGGTCAGGATCGAGGTCGGCGGGGTCACAATCTCAAGCGCGTCTCCCGCGCCTAATTCTTTCACCGCGAGATGGGCTTCATTCTCCCAGGTGAGCAGAACATCGCCCAGCCCGCGCTGGACAAAGGTCGTGGTCGATCCCCGCGCGCCCGTATCGAGCACAGGCACATGGGCATAGAGCTGACGAATAAAGTCTTCAGCGCCCGCTTCGCCGCCCCGTGTTTTAAGCGCCCACGCCCATGCTGCCAGATAGTTCCAGCGCGCCCCGCCGCCGGTCTTGGGATTGGGGGTAATGACCTCCACCCCCGGACGGATCAGATCGCCCCAATCCTTGATGCCTTTCGGGTTGCCCTTGCGCACCAGAAACACAATCGTTGAGGTATAGGGGGCCGATTCATGCGGCAGACGGCCCTGCCAGTTGGGATCGGTCAGGCCCGCCTTGGCGAGGCGGTCGATATCGGCCGATAAGGCCAGCGTCACCACATCGGCCTCCAGACCGTCGATCACCGCACGCGCCTGTTTGCCAGACCCGCCGTGCGACTGGCGGATCACGACGTCCTGTCCGGTCGTCTCTTGCCAGTGTTTGACGAACAACCCGTTGAACTCTTCATAGAACTCCCGTGTCGGATCATAAGAGACGTTGAGCAGTTCAAGGGCCGGCTTCTTGGTCGCTGGCGCGGGTGTACAGGCAGACAGCAGGGTCAGCGCCGTTGCGCCGGTCAGGAGATGGCGACGGTCAAGGACAGGTGTGGTCATAGAATCAATCCCGTGAAGAGGGCGTCTGCACAGGTGCGCAGACGCCCGACATCAGAACATCAAGCTGAGCCGGTAAGCCCGGATCAGAACGCCTTACGCACCGTGACGCCGAAGCTGCGCGGGTCGCCGGGCTGGCCGTAGATGGCCCCGGAGTTGCCGGCCTGAAGGCTCAGGAATTGAAGATACTCTTCGTTGAAGGCGTTCTTGGCCCACAGGAAGACCTCGGTGCCGCCGCTGGCGCGGTAGCCAACGCGGAAGTTGGCGATGGTCGAGGCTTCAACGACCGTATATTTGGACACCGACGGATCAGAGTTCCAGTCCGAGCGGTAGGCAACATCGCCGCTGAAATAGGCGTCGCCGCTCAGCTTACCGATGGTGGCCGGATGGTTATATTCCCAGCCGATCGAGCCCGCCCACTTCGATACACCGGGCAGATCCTTGCCGCTGAGGTCGGCAACGGAGGAACTGGAGGTCTGAAGCTCCAGCGGCGCCGGACCATTCTTGAACGAGGCGTACTTGCCGTCGGTGTAGCTCACCGACCCATAGATCGAGAGGTTGTCGGTTGGACGCCACTTGCCATCCAGTTCAACGCCACGCACCTCGACCTTCTCGATATTGGCGAGATAGGGACGAATGGCGCCCAGATTGCCGTCCACCACAGTCGCCTGATAGTCTTTGACGTTTGTGCTATAGACGGCGACATTGACCGTGGCGCGCTTGTCCCAGAACTGCGTCTTAAGGCCCGCTTCGATGGTCTCCACCTCTTCCGGCTTGACGACGATGGAGGCGGTAAAGGGCTGGAAGTTGGCATCGACCGGCACGCCGGTGGCGTTGATGCCGCCCGACTTATAGCCCTTCGACAGGTTGACATAGCCCAGCACGGTGGGCGTCAGGTCATAGGCGAAGTTGATCTGACCCGACGGGCTGTCGTCCTGATAATCGGCCGTATAGGCATAGGTCGGGGCGATATTGTTCTTGGCCGTGATCTGCGACGCGACCGTGGTGGCCAGACCGCCGGTGACGATCTGACGGAAGCTGCCGTCCTTTTCCTCATAGGTATAGCGCAGGCCCGGCGTGATGCGGAAACGATCCGTCACATTCCAGGTCAGTTGCCCGAACACCGCGTAGGAGCGCACCTTGGTCACCACGTGGGTGTTGGAGGTCAGGCCGTCAATCAGGTTTGCGGGCACATTGGTACCGATCAGCCAGAAGGCGCCGTCCTTACCCCACTGTTCCACGCCATTGGTTTCGACGCGCTGATTGAAGCCATAGGCTCCGACCACCCAGTTGATCTTGCGATCGCCATTGGAGGCCAGACGGACTTCCTGCGAAATCTGCTGCTGTTCGGATGGGTTGTTGGACTTTGAGCGGATCGACAAGGAGGTGTAGTCGCGGTCGTTCTGCGGCGTCCAGTCCCAGTCACGATAGGCCGTGACCGAGGTCAGGGTGACATCGCCCAGATCCCAGTTCACTGTGCCCGACAGGCCATTGATCACCTGCTTGGCTTCCAGCGGCGAATTGACGTCAACCAGACGGTCATAGGGGTTGGTCGATGGTGGCGCATAGTTGAGCGCCGCGGCCAGCGCCGGGAACTGACGATTGGCCGCCCGCAGCGACGCACCATAGCGCACGAAGGTCTGGGTATTGGCTTCCGGGTCCTGATAGGCGAAGTCGTAGGACAGGCGCACATTGAGCTTATCCGACGGCTTCCACAGCAACTGGGCGCGCAGAACCTGACTGTTCAGATCGTTCTGCTTGACGTTCAGGAAGGTGTTCTTGAACAGGCCATCGCGCTTCGTGCCGCCAAAGGCGACGCGCACGGCCACCGTGTCGCTGAGCGGACCCGACAGGCTGATCTTGGTTTGCAGGAAGCCGTAGTCACCGACGCTGGCCTCAATGCGGCCTTCCGGCGTGAAGCTGGGGGCGCGGGTGGTGATGTTGAGCGCACCGGCGGTGGTGTTCTTGCCAAACAGGGTGCCCTGCGGGCCGCGCAGGATTTCGACGCGCTCAATGTCGATCAGATCGACGACCGCCGAGCCGGGGCGGGCATAAAAGACTTCATCGACATAGATGCCGACGCCCTGCTCAAGACCGTCATTGGTCAGGCCGATGCCCGACCCCAGACCGCGAATGGTCGTCGCCGTATTGCGCGGGTTGGACGAGATGAATTGCAGGCTCGGCTGCACCTTTTGCAGGTTCTCGACATTGTAGATCCCGGCTGATTCCAGCTGTTCACCGGAGATGGCCGAGACAGCGATCGGCACCTTTTGCAGGTTTTCGCTTTTGCGGCGCGCGGTGACATAGACATCAGTGATGGCGTTATCGCCAGAGGCTGCGTCATCGGCGGCAGGCGCATCAGTGGCGAACACGGGGGCGGCAAGGGCGAGCGAAGACACACCAGCCAGAAGGGCGAGCGAAATCTTCCCCGCCTGCAAAGCGGAGTGAGAATAGGACATGGAGGATACCTTCGTGTGTGAGAGGCGTCGCTTCCGGTCGGTCCGGTCAGGGCGCGCGTGCTTTTGTTTTCAGAGCCGGACGTCTTTGTCGCGGCGGGTCTCAAAGCGAACCTTTTCGCATTTCTCGATCTGAACGATACGGGAGTCGTGAATGACGATTTCCACGGAGCCGTAGCGGATCTGATCGATAGCCTGGAGGATCTGCTCCTCGGCTTCGGAGAGGTCGCGGTGTATTTTCAGAGCCTGCGGAGGGGTCACAGTGTTTGTCCTCAGCGTTAAATTACCATCTCATTAGTCGTGTATTGCCTCGGAAACGTCAACGGTAATTTCGTTCAGTTTAGAAATGATGAGCTGGTTGCGCGGTCCTCCGGCACTGCCCCCTACAGCGCGCCATTGGGGGTGATGTTTTTATAAAAAATTGAATATAATAATAAAAATGAATAAAAATAAAAACTGATGTGGTGAGTTGTAACCGTTGTTCCCTTTGGTCTCGCGTAAAACGAGATGCGTTGACGGTTTTTGAATTTAGTCATTCTAATGGCAAATCGGACAAAGTGAGTTTTATTTAACACACTTAACGTCTTATTTCTGCTGTTGGCGTCCTGGGAGGGGAGCGATGCCCTGCGCGCCTCTGACGCTGAGGGCCGTCCATCGGCGATTTCATCAGAGGGCCTGCAACACTGAGTGATTTGTCTTGGGGTGCCAAAAGACGGACCGCTCACACGCGGGCCACCTCCCCCCCCCAAGTGTAACGGGCTAAGTTAGGCAACCGGCGCGAAACGGCGGGGCATAGCCCTCACCGTGAGGGGGGGCAGGGATTGCCGCACGTCTGACGCACCTACGCAGGTGCCGTGGGTCCTGCGGGTCGAGGGTATCGGGTCTGGCCGGGGCCGCGTTTTATACGCAGGCTTGAACTCTCGCGGCGGGCTATCGGCACGAGGGTTCAGGTATTGAGTATCCAAACCCTACACCTTAGGGGGTAACAGACCCTGAGTGCCCTGAGGTATAGCCGGACCGATGGCTGAGCCGAGGGTGCCCGTGGCACTTTTTTCAAGGGGCCCGCCAAACTGATAGGCGGCCCGACGCACCATGGCCGGCCCCGCGACGACATTTTCACTGATGGCCGCGTTCAAAAATCCCTTTGGCGCGATCACCGGTGCGTCCTTTACCAGAAAATCGGCGAGACCCGCCGCCCCGCCAAAATGGTCGGTGTGCGAATGCGTATAGATGATCGCCACAACCGGTAGCTTTAATGCCAACACTGATCCTGCGCTCAGTCTTCGAGCGCGCGGGGCTCACCCTTGAGCGATTACCCATTGCCTTTCGGCACGAGTCCTCACGCTGTGACTTCGATCGCCATTGGTCTCCATGGAATGAGGACTTGGGGTGCCAAGAAAATAGCTTGTCAATCAAAATTGTCTGAGTATACACTGTATACTAAATAATTTCCTCAGGCCTTGGCGTCCCGATGCATAGAAAATTTATCGCTGACAATCATTCCAATTCGTGTGCAGCGGATTGCGCTTGCGCTGTCCTCACGCGGCGGTCTTTTTTCGCCGGTGCGGCGGGTGTATCGCTGTTTACCGGAATTGCGTCGCTGGCAACACCTAGCCATGCTGCGAACACTTCGGTCAATCTCGCCAAGGTCGCGACCGCCTCGACCTCTTATCATTCCGGCGATACCCGCGTATCGGCGCTGAATGACGGCAACACCCCGGCCAATTCCGCCGATGCCGAAGCGGGCATGTACGGCAATTGGCCAAAGACGGGCACGGAATGGGTGCAGTACGACTGGAGCGAGCCGGTCACGACCAACCGCATCGAGGTGTACTGGTGGGTGGATGGCCAGGGCGTTGGTGCGCCGAAAGCCTGTCGGATTCTCTATTGGAATGGCTCAGCCTTCACGCCGGTGAAAAACGCGCAAGGCTTGGGTGCGAAGAAAGACATCTTCAATATCAGCACCTTCGATGCGGTGACGACCGATAAACTGCGTCTGGAAATCGTTTCGGACGGTACGCTCTCGACCGGTATCCTGGAATGGAAGGTCATGAGTTCGGGGGTCGTGCCGATGTTCGCCCCAGCGGTGGCGGCCGGTATTGATCGCACGGTGGTCATGGGCGGTAAGACCTACCTCCGTGGCAAGGCCGAGTGGCTGACCTCTACGGCCGACGCTGGCATTCTGTGGCGCAAGGTGTCCGGGCCGGGCGAAGTCACCTTCGCCGATCCCAAGGCCCCGGTCACCACGGCTCAGGTCTCTGCGCTCGGCGACTATGTGTTGGAACTCGAAGCCCATACCGGAGGCAAGGTCAGCCGCTCGACGCTTAAGCTCCATGCTCAGGCCGCACCGCCGCCGCAGCGGCTCGATGTCGTCTATACCAAACGCTACAGCATCGACAGCTCGCTGTGGAATACGCGCGCCAAGACCCTGATTGTTAACTGGATTCCGCACGTCATCGACTATTGTGAACGCACCGATCTGACCATCGGCAATGGCGGCATCGACAACTTCATCGAAGCGGGCAAGGCCAATCGCGGCGAGCCGCATGGCCCGCACAAAGGCTACGTCTTTTCAAATGCCTGGGTGCTGGAAACGGTCGAGGCCATCTGCATTGCTCTGATGGTTGATCCGCAGGGCGACAAAGATATGATCGCGGCACAGGATAAGATGCGTGAGACGCTGGAGCGGTGGATTCCGATTATCCTCGCTGCGCAAGAGCCAGACGGCTATCTTCAAACCGCCAAGACCCTGGCCCCAAAATCAGAATGGCCGGAGCGCTGGTCGCCCGAACAGCGGAGCAATCACGAGGGTTATATCGCCGGCTATTTCATCGAATCCGCCATCAATCACTATACCCTGACCAATGGACAGGACCGGCGCCTTTATAATGCCGCCAAGAAGCTCGCCGATTGCTGGGTTACCCATATCGGGCCGGGCAAGAAGGAATGGTTCGATGGTCACCAAGAGATGGAGCAGGCGCTTGTCCGCTTCGGCCGCTTCGTCAATGACGAAGAGGGGAACGGCCGGGGCGACGCCTATATCGCGCTGGCCAAATTCCTGCTGGAATCGCGCCGGGGGGGACAGGAGTACGACCAGAGCCACCTGCCTCCGGTGCAGCAGTATGAGGCCGTCGGCCATGCCGTCCGCGCTGTCTACTTCTATTCCGCCATGGCCGACATTGCCGCCGAGACCGGCGACCGCGACTACCAGAGCGCTGTGGCCTCGCTGTGGGACAATATGGTCAATCGCAAATACTACGTCACCGGCGGCATCGGTTCTGGCGAGACCTCTGAGGGCTTCGGGCCGGACTACAGTTTACGCAACGGCGCCTACTGCGAATCCTGCTCAAGCTGTGGGCTCATCTTCTTCCAGTACAAGATGAACCTCAGCTACCACGACGCCAGGTACGCCGACCTCTACGAGCAGACCATATACAATGCGCTCCTGGGATCGACCGATCTCGAAGGGCGCAGCTTCTGTTACACCAACCCCCTGATCAATACCGAGCGCACCCTCTGGCACGTCTGTCCGTGCTGTGTCGCCAACATCCCGCGTACCCTCCTCATGATCCCGACCTGGGCCTATGTGAAGGATAAGGCGGGCCTCTATGTTAACATGTTCATCGGCTCAACGATTACCGTCGAAAAGGTGGCCGGGACCGACGTCGAGATGGTGCAAAAGACCGACTATCCCTGGAATGGCGCGGTCTCGATCACCGTCAATCCCAAGGAAGCCAAGACCTTTACGGTCCATGTGCGCGTGCCGAACCGCCAGACCAGCGCGCTCTATACCGCGACCCCGGAAATCAGCGGCCTGAAACGCTTCACCGTCAATGGCAAAGCCTATTCGCCGGAGATCATCAATGGCTATGTGGTCGTGACGCGTGAGTGGCGGGCAGGCGATACCATCGCCTTCGAAATTCCGATGGAACCGCAGCGAATCCACGCCGATCCGAAGATCGAAGCCGATCGGGGCAAGGTGGCCCTCGGCTACGGGCCTTTAGTCTACAACGTTGAACTCGCCGACCAGAAAAGCATAACCCAACCTCTTAGCAAGGCACCGATCAAGGCGGAATGGCGCGCAGACCTGCTAGGTGGCGTGGTGGCATTGACCGGAAAATGGGCCGATGGCTCGCCCATGTTGGCCATCCCCAACTATGCACGGATGAACCGCATCGGTGGCCAGGCCAGCGAAATGGGCGCTGACGATATCGACTACGCGCCGGGCACAAAGTCAGAAGTAGCTGAGGTCGGACCCCGCCAACGCTTTACTGGTCTGCAATCTCAAGTCTGGATAAACGATCAGGGGTGAGAGTCAGGCGCTTGCCTTGGTGTTTCACATACGTCCGCGCAGTACGTGAGCTTTTGTCGGGGTGCCAACCTGCCGAGATTTACGCGCCTAGGGCAAACCCCACATGGCATGTGTCTTGTCGGGATAAATAGCTCGGTCGGTGCGTATGGACCTAGGCGTAGGCTCATCTCTCCGAGCTCGTGCGACTTGCGTGAAGCTCGACACCACCGTGCAACGCGTCTTCATCACCACTGGCAGGCGCGTGCCCGGGTTTAAGTACAACCTCCATATCAAGGGCTCGGGCTATTTCGATGAGCGTCTAAAGCTGAAGATCAACGTCATAGCTTTCGAGTCTGGAAATATAACTCTGGGGGATGCCTACAAGGTTTCCCAACTCCGATTGAGACATCCCCTTCGCCCTACGTAGAGCCTGTAACTGGCGAACAAGACTATCGGACGCGTTCTGCTTTGTGGCGGACATTTCTTTTGCACTGAATAGAGCCTATCAAACGGCTGCGATGAGGCGTGAGGGTTCGATTAACCGATGGTGTGCCGTGATGTCTGATGGGCAGACGAAGCGTTATGTATCAATAAATCTAAATCCTCACTAGGGTCGCCACTTCACCTCACTTCTTTTGGTGATCTCCTGCGGAATCTCGTCGAGATTTCCACCTCTTTGAGGGGACTGCTGGCTGTCGGCCTCCACGAACCCGCTGTAGGCACCGCGCGTAAGGGTGGGGCCTCCCCGGAGTTCGACGTCGCCATAGAGCTTTGCCGTTCCCTTGATCACCGCCCCCGGTTCAAACTGTCCGATGCCCATAAAGCTGGTTCGAACGACAGCCTTGTCGGTGACCTTAACGCCATTCGAGATAAGGCTAAGCGCGCCGACGATAGCGTCACCGGAAACCTCACCCCCGTTCACAACGGCATGATCTTCGATGCGTGCCTGATCCAGCACCTTACCGCTCAATACACGGGCCTGAGGCCCCACATAGGCACTCGCTGCGACCTGCGCGCCATCGGCGACCCAACCGCCGCCATTCGGGTGTCGGTGTCCTTTGGCGGTAGGTGTCGGAGTGCCTGGCTCAAATCCCTCCGGCATGGCCCCTTCGAAGCTCGCCATCCAGGGATAGCGGTAAATGGAGTGCCAGGGCTGGTCCCATTGAATCTTCTGATAGATATCGGGGGCCCCCATCACGACGAGATATAAAGCCTTATCTGTCGGCTTGACGGGGAAGATCATGTCACCATCGGCCCCATCGACAACGGGGCTAATCCTCGATTGGCCATTCTGACTGATGGCAACTACCCCCCAACGCCAGTTTGACCCCGGATCAGCCAGTGTCGAAGGTTCATGCTCAAGGCCTGGAAGCGGGTTTGCCGGCTTCGTCTGAACGATGCCCCGAAAAGTAACTGTTACCGTCGTTGCGCCGCTATCGGGGAACAACCTGACAATGTTATAGCCCCAGCGCTGTGGTGCCCAATCGAAGGGCACCGCAAATTGCCGCTTTTGGGTGTCGATGGCATCAAGCTGGGTGACTCGCAGGAAGCGTTGGCCGTCGCGCTGGTCGTAGGAACCGTAGGCCTTACGATAGATTTGGCCTTGATCGCTGCCGTCCGGATTGATGTAGTCCCAGTTAACATTGTGCAGCGCCCAGTTGCCAAACACATCATTGAATTGGCTAAGGCTCCAGTCCCGAGTGCGCATCAGCACAATGAAGGGGTCTTCCTGCTCGTATCCCGCCTGACCTGGTTTCAGCGCGTCAGACCAGAGGCGATTGACCGCCTCATAGCCGAACTCATTCTTCAGGTATTCAAGAAACTGCCAGCTACAGTAGCGATCTCGGGTCGAGCCGTAATAGAGGTGGGGGAAGTTAACCAGCATCTCGGAGCAATGGACGTTATCCCGGAAAACAGGAAGTTGATGCGTCATCCAATTAGCGTGGTTTTCCCACAACCAGCCCGAATAGACAGAGTCCCGGAAGCCACGCGACGAACCCTGTAGCCCGTGGGCAAATTCGTGTGCGAGACCCCAATTGTCTTTGAGCGACAGAGGGTGAATCCACATGCCCATATCACGCTCCCCTGTTGGTCCGCCGGAAAGCGCAAAGCTCGGGTCGAGATTAATATTGGCCTTGTGCTTTTTGCCAGTGTCACAGTAGGGGACGGCAAACTTCGTTCCGTCCATATAGAACTTCCAGATGTATTCGAGCGTCTCTCCGGCGGAGATGGCATCTGCCTTGTTGACGGAGCCCTCTTTCCATCTGAAGGCGTAATGCTCAGTCTCATACTGTACAGGCGCTTCCTCCGGCGTGCCGGAGACAACGGCGAAGGGACCAGAAACGCAAGTGTCTTTGGCTTCGGCAACGGAGAAAAGGGCAGAAACGGCCAGCAGAGCGGTCGCAGATATCAAGGCGCGCATGGGAGTCTCTATCTGGCGGTGAACAGGCGAAGGCCGAAAATCATGCCGGTCGAGCGGCCATTTGTGGGCTGAAGACGAACAGTGACGGTCTCCTTGCCCTTGGTAAAAGTTTCGGGAATGTCGTAGATTTCGTCAAAGAACGCGCCGGGTCGGGGGGCCTCTGTATGGGCCACGCTGACCGCCTTTTGACCGTCGATCAGCACGTCGAAAGCGCGCTTGTCGCTCCCCCAGTAGGTCGCCTGCATCTGCAAAGGCCCGGCATCCAGGCCCGGCGTTTTGCGCACCTTCATCGTAAATTGCATGAACCCACCCTGCCGCGCATCGCGTCCATTGCGTCCGCGATAGGTGCCGGGCCAGGACACGTCCGATTCAAGATTGTGATCGCGTTCCGGCTGCATCTCGCCGAGGTGCATAACGTCCACCGAACGGGCGGCCAGATCACGCTGACGTTCCTGGTCGGCGAGAAAAGCCGCCTCTTCGTCCTTCCATTGCGCCTCTGTAAAGCGTTTGAAATAGACCCCGCTGCGACGCTCATACTGGGCGTAAAAGGGCACGAAGGTCATGTCCGCCGGGCGGCCAATGCCCTTGGTGCGAAACTGTGCTTT
>NZ_JAIXSV010000017.1 GCF_027484505.1 Asticcacaulis sp. | reverse complement strand
GCGCCATCAACCATCGGCGCAGCCTCAGCTTTGCCGGAAAACGACGCGGCCATTCCCTCGATCGCCTGTTTGCGCCAAGCGCTGATCATCGTCTGGTGAACACCGTGCTTCGACACAAGTTGCGCCATCGTCAACTCGCCCCGGATCGCCTCCAGTGCCACCTTCGCCTTGAAATCCGCTGAATACCGTTTCCTCTGTCCCGTCATGTCGGTCGTCCTTCAATAAGGCCGAACCAAGCTTACCAAACTGTCCACTCACTGGGGACCAGCTCTCGTGAACGTCGGTCCCTGCCGGCGCTGCACCCGCCGCCAATGTCAGGGCCAGGGATGCTCCCAGCACCAAGATGGAACGCTTCATCGTTTGAGCCTCCAACGGAACGTCGATCCTGCAATTGCCGCGGATCCGATCAGCAAAATCGAAAGTGAAACGAACGCCGGCATGCAATCGGCTAGCCCGTGCGTTCCGGCAGCGGCACCCCGCATCGCATCGACCAGCATGTAGACGGGCGTCATCCGCGATACCGCCGCCACCGCCTCCGGCATTGAACTAAGCGGGATGAACAGGTCAGAGAAAAACATGATGGGTAAATTGATGAGGTTAATCAGCGCCGATCCGGCGGAATTGCTGGTGATGAAGCCGGCAATTGCCAAGCCGGCGGCCAGAAAACTAATCGTACCGACAAAAATCAGCGCGAGCATTAACGACCAGGCCACACCGCTTAGGGTGCGCAGGCCGCCGAACAGGCTCAGACCTGCCAAGATGAACAACGTCACAAACACCACAAGAATGACAACCCGGCACAAGCCAAAGCCAGTCAAAAAGGCGGAACGGTGCACGGGCATAAACTGAAAAAGCTTCAGACCACCACGCGCCCTCAAGTCTATCAGTGGGCCGGAAAAGCCGAATAACGCAGTGGAAACGATCGTCAGCACAGCCAGCCCGACGACATAGTAAGTCGCTTTTATATTCGTTTCTGCTTTACCCTGTGCTATAATATATTTAAGTTGAACGCGCTCTGGTGCATTGGCCAGCTTTGCATTTAACTGTGCTGCGGATTGCGCGACAAGGGACAGCATGCTGCCACTGATCTCGTCGGGCATCGCGTTCAGACGCACCAAAACGGGCTCGGCATCCGGTCCTTCTGAAAAGTTTGTCGGCACAATCAGCCTGACACGTTGATCCGGCGATGTTTGGCCTGGTGTCACACGGCGCAACTCGATATTCAGGCCCTCAATTGCATCAAAGGTACCTTTGAGCTGGCTGACCAGCTGCTCCGCAGCGGGGCCGGTACCTTCCACGTCCAGCGCCAGCGACGGTGATCTGTTGCCGCCACCGCCGAACAGGAGCATCATAATCAGCAATAAGGCAACGGGGTAAAGGAAGGTCCAAAAGATTGCGGTAGTATCACGCAGATAAGTCGCGGTTTCCACAATGGTGAACTGCCAGGCTTGTCCCAACCAGTTCCGTAGGCTGAACTGCGCCATAAAGGCCTCCTGAACAAGAGGGATTGATTGGGTTCAGAGCGCGGGCCCGTGTTCGGCGCGACCCCGGATCAAATCAAGCAAGTCAGATGATTGAGTTGGTCGCACGACGTAAGCCCCAACGCTGTGCCGCTCCATTGCTTGAACGAACGGTTCCCGGAGCGCCGCATCGCCAAAGAACCGCAGTTCATGGCCAACATGCGTGGTTGCACGCGCCTTCGCTGCCAGATCCTGCTCAATGGGTGTGGTATCGATACCGCTGGTTGTATCGACGGTGCCGACAAAACGACCGACCTCGCGCTCAAGGATCGCCGCTGGCGTGCCATCGTCAATGATCTGGCCGCGATCAAGCCACAGGATCCGATCAGCCATGCCCACATCCAACTCGTCATGTGTTGCAAGGACCAGCGTCGCCCCCGCCTCGCACTGCTGTTTGAGGATTTGGCGGAACCCAACCTCGAACTGGCGGTCCAATCCCGACGACGGTTCATCCAGAACGACGATGTCGGGGCGATGGGCCAGGGCGACCGCAAGGTCCACCCGGCGACGCTGCCCGGTCGACAGCTTCCGGTAGATCAGCGAATGAAGTTGACCGACACCCAGCGCTTCCAGGACCCCCTCGTCCGTCGTCCCGTAAAGCGAGTTGTGTATCGCCAGTATCTCGGAGACTTTGATGGACCAGGTCCAGGTCATACCCTGCACCTGAGCCCCGATCCGGGTCCGCAGCGGATGGTCGGCCGGTATCCGTGCGAGATCCTGGCCGAACAATTGTACCGAACCAGTATCGATCTGGATCAAGTTCAACAATGCATCAACAAGGGTACTCTTTCCCGATCCGTTACGACCGACAAGGGCCACTAAGCTTCCGCGCTGGACCGCCAAGTCCGGTACACGGAGCACAAACCCTCCCTGACCGTTGATACGCAGGTCCTTCACCGTGATCACGGTTTCGGACAAATGCTGCTGGCCATTCATGCAGGCTCCCCCCCCTGATCAAGGCGTGCAATCGCGCTGCGCAGATAAGGTGTCAGCAGTGCATCATCACCAAGCGCCACAGCGCGTTGCAGATAGGCACGCACCCGTGCCGGACTCCCGCCATATTCCCGCGGCGTGTATTGTTCAAATTTTGCTGCGCTGACAACCACGTCCAGATCATCCGGATAGGCGTCCAGGGCCGCCTCAACAATCAAGCGTCCCCGTTTGAAACTATCGTTCAAGGCAATGAAGTTGGGAGCATACCGAATCTTCAGACCCTCTCGCGACACACAAAGTGCATAAGCCAATGGCGTATCGCCTCGAACGGTAAGAAATTGTTCAAGGGCCTGATCCAACTCTGCCCGCAACGCCTCGGCATCCGGATCATTGGCGGCCAGCAGCAACGAAAGCAGATAGTTCACTTCCAGGGTGTCGTTGTCCGGATTGCGTAGATATGCCTCACGATAACATGGCAGCTTCTGAGAAGCCCCGATATCGTCGCCCATTCTGAACTGCCGTCGCAGGGATTGGCTTTCCTGCGCGTCTGCTGACATCTCTGTCGTGACCGTCGGAGCGGGATCAAGGTCCAGCCAACCACGGATATCTTCAATACGTCCCGCACGGACCGTTGACATCAGGTTCAAAAACGCTGACATCCCTTGCTTATCAACGAACTGCGCAACAGTAATCGCCGCAACAGCATGGGCCGCTGCCGGACGGGCCGCCAAGCCCTCAAAACAGGGTTGGTCAGTCCACCGCCTAGCCGCCAGTACAGCGGCCGGCGGACCATCAGCCGCCCTCACATTCAAACGACGCCGCGCATCCGCCGCGTCGACCGATGTCGCAAGAATGGAAAGCCATTCCGCAAGGCCTTCATCCAGCAGACGATGTCCCGATGAGGCAACGCCATGCACCAGTTCGTGAACCAAGGTCTCAAAGTCGACAGAGACCGACGACAGGGTGATGACACCGATTCCATAGAGCCCGCCCTCATGACGTGGACTGCCACAGATGTCATCGAAGCGAACCAGCAGAAGCGCCCGCTGATCAGATAACGCGCCGACAACAAACTGGTGGGCGCGGCGCAGGTCTTGATACTGCCCATCGCCGCCGGTCGCGTAAAGCCCGTCTGCGACACGCTCAACAGATGCTTGGCCCTGAAGCAGGTGTTCGAGTGCTGCGCATATCGCTCTTCCTTCCAGCACCGGTTTGATGCTGGCAAATGCTTCATGCGCTGTTGCCGTCCGCCCGTCTGCCATGGCAGCAAGGACGTCGTTCAACCCCGCCCTGAGCAGATCCATGATGGGATTGGCCATGCTGCTCACTGCGCTATCCTCCCGACGAAAAGACACTAGCAACTGTCTTTGTTCAGGCGCATTTGGCTTCCCAGGGTTTGCAGTCCCTGACGATGGCATTGAGTATAGTGACGAGTTTGCGAACACAAGCGATGAT
>NZ_JAIXSV010000092.1 GCF_027484505.1 Asticcacaulis sp. | reverse complement strand
GTTTTCGCCCCAGCCTTTGGCGCGGAAGCCTTTGCCGCCGGAGTCTTGGTTGTTGGGGTCGGTTTGGCCTCAGCAGTCGTTTGCGGGGCCGTTTGGGCCTGAGCTTTAGGGGCTTCCGGCTTTTGCGCTACGGGCGCGGCGGCCTGTGCGGGGACCGCCGGGCGGCCCTCCAGCTCTGGCGAGACGCGACCTGCATATTTGCTGTTGGCCGGCAGACGGTAGCCACCGTCGGGACGCGGCTGGGGCTGAACTTGCGGCTGAATCGGAGCCGACACTGGGGCTGCCGCCTGTGCCTGAACCGGCGGGGGCGCGACGGGCGGAACCGGAGCCGGTTTCACCGCGGCCACCGGCGCGGTTTCGCGCGCGACGGTTTCGGCGCTGACGACGGGCGGCTTGGGTTGCGGCAGGGGCACCGGATTGGCGACGCGCGCTTGGGGTGTGGGCAGCGGAGCCGCTTCGATTTTTTGGGGAGCGGGCTGAACCGGGGGCGTGACCGATGCGGGCGCGGCGCGGCGCGGCGTGTCAAAGCGCGACTGCTGCACGGGCGTCCAGTTGGAGGCCAGCTCGGTCTTCGGGGCGGTTTGCGGGGGCGTCTGAGGTGCGGCGGCCTGCGCGCTGACCGAGGCGGTCTTGCCGCGCCAGTTCAGCTCGTGGCGATAGGGGTTGCCGACCTGCCCATAGGGCGATGGCGGGATGTCAAAGCCCGGCTGCCCCGTGGCGGCATTGGGCAGGGCGCGTTGCAGCGGCGTGGCGGGGGCGGTTTCCGGTGCGGCGGGCGGTGTCGCCGCTTGGGGCGCGCGCTTGCCGGGCCAGTCGAGATAGCTCCTCACCTGAGTCTGGGCCTCTGTCTGAGTCTGCGCCAGGGCGGGCGCATGGACGCTCAGGCTCAGAAGGGCCACGCCCACAAGAGCCTGAGACGGGGCAGACAGACGGGTTCGACGGGTGCGGGTCATCAGGCGCGCGGGTTCCGGTAAGGTTGCAACGGCCTTAACCTAAGCTCTGCCGCTTAATATTGCCCTAATGGAACGCCGATATTGGCAGACTGCGGGTATAATAATGCTCTACGCCGCGACTCCGGAGCGGCGGCCCGGTACGGAAAACGATTTGCAGCGGCCCGATAGTCTGTTAAAAAGATCACGGGGTGCCAGAAACGGCGAAAGACGACCGGGGGAGACTTTTTTCAAATGCCTAAAATCCTGACAGCGGCTGTTGTGGCGGCGCTGACCGTGCTTGTGCCTATGACCGTGTGCGCGCAATCCACTGAGACCACGCCGCCCGAAACGACCCCGACCCCGGTGGCTGAGCCCTTGGCTCAACCCGGGGCCGCACCGGTTGCGGCGGTGGTGCCCAACGGCACGCCGATCGTGGTCGAAATCACCGAGCTGGTCTCTACGCGCACGGCCACGGTCGGCGATATGTTTCCGCTCAAGCTGGCCGAACCCGTGTTGCTGAATGGCGCCGTGGTCATACCCGAAGGCACGCCCGGCAAGGGGCAGGTGGTCGATACGGGTAAGCCCGGCATGGGTGGTAAGCCCGGAAAGCTGGTGCTGGCGGCCCGTTATCTCGAATTCGAAGGTCGTCAAATCCCCATTCGCGCGCTGAAGCTGGGGCTGGGGGCCAGGGACAATTCGGGGGCGGCCGTGGCAACCGCGGTTGCCGTGGGCGTGTTCGGTCTGGCGGTGACCGGCGGCCATATGGAGGCCCTGCCCGGTACGCGAGCCTCGGCCAAGCTGGCCGCCGATTTCACACCCGCCACACCTCCTGCGTCACAATAGGTGCACGGCGGGATCTTACACTTTTTCAAAAGCCACAAATGGGGGTTATTTTTATGAAAAACATCAACGCGAAAATGGTCATGGCGCTTTGCCTGAGCCTGACACTGATGGGCACCAGCGTCTGGGCCCAGACCACCGAACCGCAGACGGCATCGTCCTCGTCGTCTTCGTCTTCTTCGTCCGAGGCCTCGTCGTCTTCCGCTTCGTCGAGCGCGTCGTCTTCGGCCTCGTCTTCCTCGTCAAGTTCGGCTTCTGCGGCGGCCGCTCCGGCCGAGACGGTGGCCAAGCTGAACCCCGTCGATCCGGTGCCGGAAGGCAAGGGTCAGATCGTCTTTTTCCGTCCTTCGCGCTTTGTCGGCGCGGCCGTCAGCTTCTCGGTGCGCGAAGGCGATACGGGCGTTGGTAAACTGACCAACGGGACCTATTTTGTGCACGTGGCCGAGCCGGGCACGCACGAATACAATATCTCCTTCGAAACGCGCGATACGCTGCGCCTCGAAGTGGAAGCCGGTGAGACCTATTACGTCATCCAATCCATCGCCATGGGCGTGATCGGCGCGCGTCCGAACCTGACCCCTTCGACCGAAGAGGCGTTTCAGGAAAAGAAGCTGAAGGTCACCAAGGCCAAGGCGACGGATCGGAAATAGGGTCGGACTCAGCCCGTCATATTCATACTCCCCCAGTCTACTGGGGGAGGTGGATTTTTGCGGGACGCAAAAAGACGGAGGGGGGCGGCCCTGCCACCACGCCCTTCAGGCGAGGTCCTCCACCCCCGTAAACGGCGTATGTAGGAGACGGGCTTACTTCAACGCCTCGCGCTTTTCCTCAAGCTCAAGCCACTCCATCTCGCCATTTTCGAGATCGGTCTTGAGCTTTTCCAGCGTCTTCATCAGGGCGTCGAAACGCGCCGGGCTTTTCGCGTAAAGGTTCGGATCGCTCAGCGCCGCTTCGGTATGGGCGATCTCGGCCTGCCATTTGGGCATCAGGGCATTGAGGTCTTCGAGGCGCTTCTGATCCTTATAGCTGAGCTTTTTGGCCGGGGCCTTGGGGGCGGGTGCGGCAGGGGTCGCGGGTTTGGCCGCTGACTTGACCGTCGGAGACTTGTGGCTCAGTTCCTCGAAAAAGTCCGGATTTTGCCGCAGGAAGTCCTGCCAGCCGCCGGGCGTTTCCACCGCCTTGCCCTTGCCATTCAGCGCGAGCGTCGAGGTGGCCAGACGGTCGATAAAATCGCGATCGTGGCTGACCAGAATCAGCGTGCCGTCATAGTCGGCCAGCATCTCTTCCAGCAGGTCCAGCGTGTCCATATCAAGGTCGTTGGTCGGCTCATCGAGCACCAGCAGATTGGTGGCGGAGGCCAGCGCGCGGGCCAGTTGCAGGCGGTTGCGCTCACCGCCCGACAGGGATTTCACCGGCTGACGCAACTGGTTTTCGCGGAACAGGAAGTCCTTGGCATAGGCAGCGACGTGGCGCGGTTGCCCCTGCACCATGATCTGATCCGAGCCGGAATTGGCCAACGCATCCCACAGGGTCTCATCGCCTTTGAGCGTGTCGCGCCCCTGATCGAGATAGGCGACTTCAAGCGCCGTGCCCAGACGAATCTCACCCTCATCCGGGGCGATCTGCCCGATCAAAAGTTTGACGAGGGTCGATTTGCCGGCGCCGTTCGGTCCGACAATGGCCAGCCGGTCGCCGCGCAGGATGCGCGTTGAAAAGCCTTTCAGCAGTTCCTTATCGTCAAAGCCTTTGGAGATGTTTTTCAACTCGGCCACCAGCTTGCCCGACGTGCCGCCGGAATCGATGCTCATTTCGAGCTGACGCGGCAGTTGTTTGGTGCGCTCCATCTTTTCGGCACGCATGGCCTGAAGCCGGGCGGCGCGGCCTTCGTTGCGCGTGCGCCGTGCCGTGATTGAGCGGTAGAAGGTATAGGTTTCGCGCTCAATCGCCTTTTCCAGACGGCGCAGGGATTCAGCCTGCTCCTCCATGATCTTTTCCGACCACGCTTCAAAGCTGGCATAGCCGGAATCGAGGCGCATGATGCGGCGGTCGTGCAGCCAGTAGCAGCGCTGGGTGACGCGCTCCAGGAAGGTGCGGTCGTGGCTGACGATCAGGGCCGCGCCCTTGAACTGACGCAACTGGTCTTCGAGGGCTTCGATGGCAAAAATATCGAGGTGGTTGGTCGGCTCATCAAGAAAGATCAGGTCCGGGTCTTCGGCAAACGCTTTTGCCAAGGCGGCGCGGCGCTTTTCGCCGCCCGAAAGAGACGCGCATTTCGTCGTCGGGTCGAGGCCGAAGGTGTAAAGCTCGGCTTCGGCGGTGTAATGCTCCGCCCCGTCAGACGTCACCCAGTCGAGCACCGTGTCACCGACGGGCTGCGGTTCCTGAAGCACATAGGCGTAGCGCATCCCCTGCATGACGACGCGCTCACCGGAATCGGCTTCGATCAGCCCGGCCATCAGCCGCATCAGGGTCGATTTGCCGGCCCCGTTGCGTCCGACCAGACAGGCCCGCACGCGCGGCTCCAGCGCGATATCGACACCGTCAAACAGCGGGTTGAGGCCGTCCATCAGGCGGACATCTTTCAGGGCGAGCAGGGGGGCTTTGGCGTTCATGCGGCGGGTGTAGCGTTCGGCGCGGATAACGGCAAGCACTTGATTTCCGTCTGAGGGGAGGGGATATAGGCGCGCAGTGCTTCCCCTGATTTCAGGGGAGGTGGCATTCGCGCTGTTTGCGAGACTGACGGTGGGTTAACTCCACCGCTTAACCCCCCTCCGGCTGCGCCGGTATCCCCCCTGATATCAGGGGGGAAGAGAAGACAAATGACCCAACCCTTCTGGCAGACCAAGACCCTTTCGCAAATGACCGTGCCCGAATGGGAGTCGCTGTGCGACGGCTGCGGTCTGTGCTGCCTGATCCGGCTGGAAGACGAGGATACGGGCGAAATCATCCCGACGCGCGTCCATTGCCGCCTGTTCGATTCCGGCACCTGCGCCTGCTCCAACTACCCGGAGCGGCATAAGTATGTGCCCGACTGCATCAAGCTGACGCCGCACAATATCGAGGCGCTGGAATGGATGCCGGCCTCGTGCGCCTATCGCCGCCTGCATGAAGGCAAGGACCTGCCTGTCTGGCATTATCTGATCTGCGGCGACCGCGAAGAGGTGCACCGGCGCGGCGTATCCGTCCGTGGACAGACGATTTCCGAAACGGCGCTGGATGACCCCGAAGACGCGCTGGACTTTGCCGCCTTCGACCTGCTGGAAGATATGTCCAACAAGGGCGAATAGACAAAGAAAGGGGCCACAGTTACCTGCGGCCCGACTTTGAAAAAAATGGGTAAAGTACGCTTAAAAAAACCAATGATGCTGAAAACCGCCGCATCGCCTATCTGTGCGAGACAACAGGTAGCATAACATTGTGACAGCTTTTTACAGGTTGCCTGCAAATTAGGCATATGAGTTGTCCCCGCTATCCGTCCGGATTTCATAAATCAGATCATTGACTTGTTTTTTATAAACGTCGTTTTGTCCCCCCATTCCGGGGCCGGGCTATAAAGGGCGCATGGACGGACATGCGCTCACACTCTCAGAAATGCGGATCGCTATGCAATCACAGCAGGCGGAACTTCTGGCTTTCGGTCAGGAACTGATCCGCGACTATGGTCGGATCAACCGGGCCGACGACGAGGCCGGGATCGAACGCAAGGCAAAGAACCTCGCCCTTGTGACCAAGGCCGTACAGGGGGTGCATGAGCTCATCAGCCGTTTCGGAGAAACGGAAATGGATGACGGTGACACAACAGGCTCCCTTCTCAGCCCCGAAGAGCGCAAGGCACGATATGAAGCCCGGCGCGCTGAGGTCCGGGCTAAACTCATTGATATCGCAACTCGAATGCGTGCCGACCTGGCCGAGCAAGCTGGATCAGTGGATGAACCAGCATCTGACATCAGATGAGGATTTAGACTGGTTCGATCGCTGGGGCACGCAGGCGCACCCGCATCAGACGCCGCCGGAAGGCGACTGGATGACCTGGCTGCTGCTGGGCGGGCGCGGGTCGGGCAAGACGCGCGCCGGGGCCGAATGGGTGCAGGAAATGGCCGAACCGGGCGTGCGAATCGCCCTGATCGGCCCCAGCCTGCACGATGTGCGCGAAGTGATGATCGACGGGCCGTCGGGCCTCAAAGCCATCGCGGCGCACGACGGGCGGCCCGAATACGAAATCTCGCGGCGGCGGCTCATCTGGCCCAACGGGGCGATGGCCTATGCCTTTTCCGCCGAAGATCCGGAAAGTTTGCGCGGGCCGCAGTTTCATTATGCGTGGGCGGACGAATTCTGCGTCTGGCGTAAGCCGGTGGAGACTCTGGCGCTGTTGCGCATGGGGTTGCGGCTGGGGGAACGGCCCCGGCTGTGCGTCACTACGACGCCCAAACCCGTGGCGGCGCTGCGCAAGCTGATGGCCGAGCCGGGGTTGGAAATCCGCCGCGCGGCGACGAAGGAGAACGCGCAATTCCTGTCGGACAGTTTTCTGTCTGGCCTTGAGACCCTCTATGGCGGCACGCGGCTGGCGGCGCAGGAGCTGGACGGTCAGGTGGTCGAAAATTCCGATCGTGCCCTGTGGCGCGCGGCGGATTTCGACGCCTGTCGCGGTTCGGCGCCGGTGGCCTTCGACGAGGTGATCGTGGCGGTGGACCCGCCCGTGACCCAAAACGGCGACGCGTGCGGCCTGATCGTCGCCGGACGGCGGGGCGATCGCGCCTATGTGCTTAAGGACGCTTCGGTGTCCGGCCGCTCGCCCACAGGATGGGCGACGCAAGCGGCGGCTCTGGTGCGCGAACACGCCGTCCGGCGGATGGTGGCCGAGGTCAATCAGGGCGGCGATATGGTCGAGACGGTGCTCAAAAGCGCGGGCGTCGAGGTGCCCGTGCATAAGGTGCGGGCACGCGTCGGTAAACGGCTGCGCGCTGAGCCAGTGGCGGCGCTTTATGAGCAGGGGCGGGTGGTGCATGTGGATCACTTCCCGCTGCTCGAAGAGGAGCTGATGGGGCTGGGCGACGGGTCGCTTGACCATTCGCCCGACCGCGCCGATGCGCTGGTCTGGGCCATCACGGCGTTGCTGATTGATGGCCGCGCCGAGCCGCGACTGCGGCGGGTGTAACCAACTCTCCGCCCCTGCGAAGCGGGGGAGGTGGCGGGCTTGTCCCGCCGGAGGGGGCGTCAAACCTGATTTGCCCCCACCACCGCATCGCCTTCGCTACGCTCAGTTGTGCGGTCCCCTTCCTCATTAAACTGGGGAGGTACAACGTTTTTGAGGACAATATGACCTTTCTTCACGACCTGTTCGGGCGGCGAAAGCGTGCGCCCGAAATCCCGGAAACCAAGGCGTCCGCCTCGCGCGCCCTGATCGCCCTGACCGGGGCCGGGCGGCCGCAATGGACGCCGCGCGCCTATGAGGCGCTGGCGCGCGAAGGCTTTGCGCGCAATGCTGTGGCCTATCGCTGTGTACGGATGATTGCCGAAGCCGCGGCCTCGGTGCCGCTGCGCGTCGATGTCAATGGCCGGCACGATCCGGCGCATCCGCTGGCGCAACTGATGGAGCGGCCCAATGGTGAGCAGGGCGGGGCCGACCTGCGTGAGGCGCTGTATGCGTCTTTGCAAACCGCCGGCAATGCCTATCTGGAGGCGGCGGAACGCCCGGACGGTCAGACGGAGCTGTGGGCGCTGCGCCCTGAACGTGTCAAGGTCGTGCCCAATGCGCGCGGCTGGCCCGACGCCTATGATTATGGGGTGGACGGACGATCGGTGCGTATCGGGCGCGATGGCGACGGCTGGCTGAAGGTGTTACACCTCAAACAGTGGCATCCGCTCGATGACTGGTACGGATTTTCGCCGCTGGAAGCCGCCGCCTTCGCCATCGACGTGCACAATGCGTCCGGTGCGTGGAACAAGGCGCTGCTCGACCATTCGGCGCGGCCGTCCGGCGCGCTGATCTATGGTGCCAAAGGGTCTGAGCGCCTGACCGAAGATCAGTTTGAGCGGCTGAAGGCGCAACTGAACGACACCCATACGGGTACGGACAATGCCGGGCGGCCCCTGCTGTTGGAAGGCGGGCTCGACTGGAAGCCGATGTCTTTGTCGCCGTCGGAAATGGACTTTATCGCGGGCAAACACGCGGCGGCGCGTGAAATCGCCCTGGCCTTTGGCATACCGGCGCAACTGCTGGGGATACCCGGCGATAATAGCTACGCCAACTACCGCGAAGCCAATGCCGCCTTCTGGCGACACACGGTCCTGCCGCTGGTCGAACGCACGACGCGCGCCCTGTCCAACTGGTTGACGGCCAAATATCCACAGGTGCGGCTGGTGCCGGAGCTGGATGCGTTGCCCGCCCTGTCGGTGGAGCGCGAAGCCCTGTGGGCGCGGCTCAACGCGGCGGCCTTCGTCAGCGAAGCGGAGAAACGCCGGCTGGCGGGTCTGAGTGAATCGGAAAAGCGTGAGGGGAGGGGCGATGACTGAGATCTTCACCGGTGGCGTCATCGTCACCATCGTCCTGCAATCGGCAGCGGCCCTGATGTGGTTCGGTCGCGCCGGGGCGCGGCTCGATACGCTGGAGGCGCGTCTGCAACAACAGGCGGGCGTGGTCGAGCGTCTGGCGCGGCTGGAGGAACAGGCGCTCGCTACGCGTGCCGCCTTGTCGCGCATTGAGGCCAAGCTCGATCAGGAGCGCGGCTGATGGTGCCCATCGAAGGCTATGCCTCGCGCTTTTTTGAGCGCGATCTCAATGACGATGTGGTGGTGCCGGGGGCCTTTCGCGACAGCCTGACCCGCTCCGGACCCGAAGGGGTGCGGATGCTGTATCAGCACAATGTCCGCACGCCCATAGGGGTGTGGGACGAGGTGTTTGAAGACGAGACAGGTCTGTTCGTCCGGGGGCGGATCATCCCCGTCACACCCGAAGCCCGCATGGCGGCCAGTGTCGCCGAAGCGGGCCTGATTGACGGCCTCAGTATCGGTTTTGAGGCGCAAAAGACGCGCCCCGACACCACGGGCCGCCTGCGGGTCTTAAGCGCCGTATCACTGTGGGAGGTGTCGCTGGTGACCTTCCCCATGCTGCCCAGCGCGCGGTTCCGCGTGGCGCAAACCTCTTCGCGTCTCCCCTGAGGGAGAGCGGATTTTCAGGAGACATCAATGAAAGAAACCAAACACGCGGTCGCATCGACCGAGGTGCATGCGGCTTTGCACGACGTGCTGTCGGCCTTTGAAGCCTTCAAGACCGCCAATGATCAGCGCCTCAGCGCGCTCGAAAAGAAGCAGTCCGATCCGCTGATCGACGATAAGGTCGAACGCATCGAACAGGGCCTGCAAAGCGCGCAATCGCGGCTTGACCGCCTCATGAGCCATAAGGCGCGCCCGGACCTGTCGGCCCCGTCGCCGCAACCGGACGAGACCAAATCCGCCTGGGACAGCTATATGCGCTCCGGCCGTGTGACGGTCGAACTGAAGGGCGGGCTTTCGACGGGTTCCGGCTCCGGCGCGCTGGCTCCTTATGAGACGGAACGCTTTATCGAACGCCGTCTGGCGCAGGTGTCGCCGATGCGCGCTCTGGCCACCGTGCGTACCGTCGGCGCGGCCACCTTCCGCAAGCCGATTTCCACCGCTGGCGTCGCGGCGGGCTGGGTCGCGGAAACGGCCAGTCGCCCGGAAACCGACCCGGCCACCCTGTCGCTGATGGAGTTTCCGGCGGCGGAGCTTTACGCCTCGCCGGCGGCCACTCAGGCGCTTCTGGACGACAGCTTCATCAATCTCGATGAATGGCTGGCGGCGGAAATCGAAGACAGCTTCGCGGCGCAGGAAACCGCGGCCTTCGTCTCCGGTGATGGCGTGAACAAACCCAAAGGCTTCCTCAGCTATGCGACCGCCGCCAATCCTTCCGCGAGCTGGGGCCAGATCGGCTATGTGGCCAGCGGCGCGGCGTCGGGCTTTGCCGCATCGGCCCCGACCGACGTGCTGATGGACATGATCTACGCCCCGGCGGCACAATATCGTCCGAACGCGCACTTTGTGATGAACCGCCGCACCGCCGCGACGATCCGCAAGTTCAAGGACGCCGACGGTCACTACATCTGGCAGCCGACCCAGCAGGCGGGGCAGTTGCCGCAACTGCTCGGCTATCCGGTGCAGGAGATCGAGGCCATGCCCGACATCGCCGCCAATGCCACGCCGGTGGCCTTTGGCGACTTTGCGCGCGGCTATCTGATCGTCGATCGCGCGGGCCTGAGCGTGCTGCGCGACCCCTATTCGGCCAAGCCTTACGTGCTGTTCTACACCACCCGTCGCGTCGGCGGCGGGGTGCAGAATTTTGATGCGCTTAAACTCCTCAAAATCGCAGCGTCGTAGCCGGATTACACCTCCCTGCCTCTGGCGGGGAGGGGGACCGCACGAGCCGAAGGCGAGATGTGGTGGTGAGGTGTCTTAGACCCCACCCCCGGCCTCAACACGTTGGGATGTATAGGAATCTCCCCCATGTCTGATCCTGTGTCGCTCGCGGAAGCGAAGCTGTTTTTGCGCGTCACTCACGCTGAGGAAGACGCGCTGATCACCACTCTAATGGCCGCTGCCGTGGCACGGCTGGAGACAGCGCTGGGCCTGACGCTGGAGGCCGGGTCGCCCGCGCCCCTGCGTCTGGCCGTGCTCGATCTGATCGCGCGCGCCTATGAAACGCGCGGTGAGGGGACCGTCTCGCTCGACGGTCTGGAGCCGTGGATCGCGCCCTATCGTGAGGTGCGGCTGTGACGCGGCTGTCCACGGCGCAACTGAAAACCCCGGCACGGGTCTTCACCCTTGTGCGCTCGGAAACTGCGTTCGGTGGTGCGACCGAAACGCGTCAGTTCGAAGGCATCACCTGGGGTGATTTCACCCCGCGTCCGCCCAGCGAAGCCCCGGCGGGCGAAGGCGTTCTGCGCCTTCGTCAGTACGCGGAATTTACCTGCCGGTCGGCGGCCAAAGCCGTGCGCGGCAGCGTCCTGTCGATCCGTGGCGAAGACTGGACCGTCCTGTCTGTGTCGTCGGATGCCGATGGCCAAACCCTGATTACCCTCGAAAGGAGGCGGTGATATGCCGCTCGATCCGCAACCGCTCGATCCTTTACGCGACCTGCAAAAAGGGTTGATCGCGCACCTCAAAGCCCACGCGCCGCTGCACACCTGGCTGGGGGCAGAGGGGCGTATCCATGACGCTGTGCCGCCTGATCCCGTCTATCCCTACGTGCGCGTGGACCGCGTGGAGGCGCAGCCGTTTGGCGGCGTCGGCGTCGCGGCCACCGAACAGGCGGTGACGCTGCGCGTCGTCTCCGATTTCGACGGCACCGAAGAGGCGCGCGCCATCGCCAGCGAACTGCGTGTGGCGCTCGATCAGGCGCACATCACGCTGGACAGCAACCAATTGGTCAGTCTGCGCGTCACCTATCTCGATGTGTTTCGTGGCGCAGACAGAACTGTCTTCGGGCTTGTCCGTCTGCGCGCTCTGACGGAGCCCATTTAATACCTCCTCCCCTGCGAAGCGGGGGAGGAGGATGCGAGCAAAGCGAAGCAGACGGAGGGGGCGTATTTCAGTCGGCCCCCTCCACCCCTTCGTGGTCCCCCTTCCCCGCTTTGCAGGGGAGGATGAAGGAAGAGGAGTTCTCATATGGCCCTGCAAAAAGGCCGCGACATGCTGCTGAAAATTTCGGACGGGACGGGCTTCGTCACCGTCGCGGGATTGCGGGCGCGCACCGTGTCGCTCAATGCCCGCACCGTCGATGTCACCGATTCCGACAGCCCCAATGGCTGGCGCGAACTGCTGGCCGGGGCGGGGGTAAAATCGCTATCCGTATCGGGTTCTGGCGTGTTCAAAGACGCCGCGTCGGATGCCCAGATGCGCGACGCCTTCTTCGCCCAGACGGCGCGCGACTGGCAGATACTTGTGCCGGGCTTCGGTGTCTTCAGAGGTGCGTTTCTGATCGCCGCGCTCGAATATGCCGGTGAACACGATGGCGAGGCGAGCTTCGCCCTGACCCTCGCTTCGGCGGGGGAGGTGGCCTTCGATGCACTGTGAGCCCGCCAATACCGCGCGCGGCGAAGTGTCGGCGACGCTGGGTGGACAGTCGGTGCGTCTGTGCGTGACTCTGGGGGCGCTGGCCCAGCTTGAGGCGCATTTCGGTGTGCGCGGTTTCACCGCCTTAGGGCAGGCCCTAACGCAGATGGGGGCGCAGGATGTTTGCGTTGTTCTGAGCGCGCTGGCGCTGGATGAATTGCCGCCGCCCAACGTCTTCAGCCTGAGCGAAGCCGTGGCCGCCATTGTCGCCGCCGTGCGGGCCATGAGCGATGACTGAGTGGGCGGCGATGCTGCGCTTTGCTGTGCGCGAGTGCCACCTGAGGCCCACTGATTTCTGGCGCTTAAGCTGGCGCGAATGGCTGTGGCTGACGGCCACGCCCGCCGCTCCTGTCTTGCCGCGCGACGTGTTTGAAACGATGGAGAAAGCCTTCCCCGATGACTGACACCCCTTTGGGCGGCCTGACGCAACAGGCCAATGAGGCCGCCGTCGCCTTGCAGGCGCTGAAAGGCCCGGCGGAGGAGACGGCGGCCAGCATCGAAGCCGCCTTCGGCAAGGCCGGGGACTCGCTGGCGCGCAGTCTGAGCCGTGCCGCGAAGGACGGCGAAATCAGCCTCAATGAGCTGGCTTCGGCCCTGATCGGCGCCCTCAATGCCGCCGGCGGCACCTCCGGCAGCGGTTCGCTCAGTGCGGTGCTGGGGGAGGTGTTTTCCGGCCTGCCGGGCTTTGCCGGCACGCGTGCCGAAGGAGGACCGGTGACCGCCGGTGGCGCCTATCTGGTCGGGGAGCGCGGGCCGGAATGGTTCCGCCCGGCCACGTCGGGGCAAATCGACGCGGGCACCGGGCCGGCGGTCCATCTGACGCTCAATCTGAGTGGTGGACAAGACAGTCTTGTCCGATCTGAAACGCAGATCGCCACGGCGCTGCAACGCGCTGTTCGTTTGGGGATGAGGTAGGCCATGTTCCACGAAGTGACCTTTCCGGCGCGGCTGGCCTTCGGTTCCGGGGCCGGGATCGAACGCCGCGTGCGCGTCACCACACTGGCGTCGGGCTATGAGCAGCGGGTGAGTAGCTGGGCGCTGGGGCGGCGGCGCTACCTGATCGGGGCCGGTATCCGGCGTATGGCCGATGCCTCGGCCCTGCTGGATTTTTTCGAAGCACGTGAAGGGCCGCTGTATGGCTTTCGCTTTCATGATTTCAGCGATGGCCGCAGCGGCCCTACGGTCACGCCCACCGATCAGGTGTTCGGCACGGGGGATGGCCACACCCGCCTTTTCCAGCTTTGCAAAACCTATGGTGCGGTGGTTCGGCCCATCCGCAAACCCGTCGCGGACACCGTGCGTGTGGCCGTGAATAGCGTCGAAATGGCCGGAGGCTTCGACGTCGATCACACGACAGGGGTGGTGACGTTTGCGGTGCCGCCGGCCGAAGGCGCAACGGTGACGGCGGGTTTTTGTTTCGACGTGCCGGTGCGCTTCGACAGTGACCGCATCGACCTGACCTTAGAAGGGTTCGACGCCGGTCGCGTGGCGGCCATACCGCTGATCGAGATCCGGGTATGACCGGCGTTTACACAAACCTTGGCCCAAACATCGGAGAGCGTCATGCGTGACATTCCAGAGGCCCTTTCAGCGGCCTTCGACAGCGGTGCGGTGACGCTGTGTCAGGTGTGGATACTGACGCGCGCCGATGGGACCAAACTGGGCTTCACCGACCACGATCAGGACCTGCGTTTTCAGGGCGTGACCTGCACGGCCAGCAGCGGCTGGACCGCCGGGGCGGCGCGTAGCGAACTGGGTCTGGAAAATGGAGACAGGTCTGTCTCCGGGGTGCTTTCGGACGTTCATCTGCGTGCCGAAGATATCCGCGCCGGGCTTTATGACGGGGCGCAGATCGACACCTTTAGCGTGGACTGGCGCAACACTGAAATCTTCGTATCGGTCAGTTCCGGCACGCTGGCGCGCATCGAAGTGCGCGGGCAGGATCAGGCGGCCTTCGTCGCCCATGTCGAAGGTCCGGCGGCACGGCTTCAGCGCCTCATCGGGCGGCGCTATACGCCGCTGTGTGACGCGCAACTGGGCGACGCGCGCTGCGGCCTTAGCGGGCCGGTCGGCACCTGCGACAAACGCTATGCGACGTGCCGCGATGTGTTCGCCAATATCGTCAATTTTCGCGGCTTTCCGGACCTGCCCGGTGAGGATTTTATCACCCTCTATCCGCGTTCGGGCGATGCGCTGGATGGCGCGTCGCGCGGCGGGACGGGGCGGCTGTGAGGGCGCAGATTGTGGCCGAGGCGCGCCGCTGGCTCGGCACGCCGTATCAGCATGGTCAGAGCGTTCATGACGTCGGTTGCGACTGTCTGGGGCTGATCCGTGGGGTGTGGCGCGGCCTCTATGGGCCGGAGCCGTGGGCGCTTGATCCCTATACCGGCGATTGGGCGGAATGTGGCGGGGAGGAGCGGCTGAAAACCGCCTGTGATCGCTGGCTGCGGCCTGTGCCTCTCGATACGGCGCAGGCCGGGGATGTGCTGATCTTCCGTATGCGGGACAATGCGGTGGCCAAGCACGCCGCCATCCTCAGCGCAGGGCCCATCGAAGACCCGCGCGCGCAACTGATCCACGCCTATTGGGGTCATGCGGTGACCGAAACCTGGCTGGGGCGCTGGTGGCGGCGGCATCTGGTCGCGGCCTATGCCTATCCGGACGCCGGGCATTTAACCCCACCGTCTTCGAGACCGGAAGGTCTCGAATCCACCTCCCTTAAAATTAGGGGAGGCGCTTTTCACAGAGATTTATCATGGCACAAATGACGCTGAGCACATTGGGCGGGGCCTTGGGTGGGCCGGTGGGGGCGGCCATTGGCGGGCTGATCGGCAATGCTATTGACCGCACGCTGATCAATGGCCTGTCGCCCGTGCGGCAGGTCGGCCCGCGTTTGCAGGGCGTGCGCGTAGCCGCCGCCGATCAGGGCGCGCCGATCGCGCAGGTCTATGGGCGTGGGCGCGTCGCCGGGACGGTGCTGTGGACCGCACGTTTGAAAGAAAACCGCACAAGGACGCGCGCCTCCAAGAGCGCCCCGCAGACGGAAAGTTTCAGCTATTCACTGTCCTTTGCTATCGGTCTGTGCGAAGGCCCCATTGATGGCATCGGGCGTATCTGGGCCGATGGGCAGTTGCTCGATCAGACAGGGCTGTCTTATCGCCTGTATCGCGGCGACGCGCATCAGATGCCCGATCCGCTGATTACCGCCATCGAAGGCGATGCGCCGGCCTATCGCGGTCTGGCCTATCTGGTGTTCGAAGACCTGCCGCTGGCCGCCTTTGGCAATCGTCCGCCCAACCTGTCGGTAGAAGTGTTTCGCCGCCCGCCGGGTGAGGGGCTGGAGACGCTGATCGACGGGGTGTGCCTGATCCCCGGCGCGGGGGAGTTCGTCTATGCGACGACGCACAATGCCGTGCGCGAGGGCCTGAGCGGGGCGCGCTGGGAGACGCTGAACACGGCCGATGGGCGGCCAGATTTTCTCGTCTCGCTGGATCAGCTTGAGGCGCATTTGCCCAATGTAAAGCGCGTTAATCTGGTCATCAGTTGGTTCGGCGATAGTCTGGAGGCGGGCGCTTGTCGTCTGCGGCCCGGCGTCGAACAGGCCCTCAAACGCACGGAGCCCGAAGTGTGGTCCGTGGCCGGAATCGGACGCGAGGCGGCGCACCTGATCAGCGCGCAGGACAGTCGTCCGGTCTATGGCGGCACGCCGTCGGATGCCTCAGTGATTGCTGCCATCCGTGTGCTGAAACAGCGCGGTTACGAAGTGACACTTGTGCCCTTCATCCTGATGGATTGCGACGGCTTTCCCTGGCGCGGGCGCATCAGCTCGGCGCAGGATCTGACGCCGCAGGCCGCCGCGGATGTGGCGAGCTTTTTTGGCCCGGCAGACGGCTGGGGCTTAAGGCGTTTCGTGCGCCATCTGGCCGATCTGGCCGTCGTCGCGGGTGGCGTGGACGCCCTGCTTTTGGGTTCGGAGTTGCGGGGGATTACCACCCTGCGTTCGGATGCCGTCACCTATCCGGCGGTGGCCGCGTTCAAGACGCTGGCGGCTGAGATACGCGCCATGGTCGGGCCGCAGACCAAGCTGTCCTATGCCGCCGACTGGAGCGAATATTTCGGCCATCATGTTGGCACTCATGCGATGTTCCATCTCGACCCGCTGTGGGCCGATGCGAATATCGACTTTGTGGGTATCGACTGGTACGCGCCGCTCACGGATTGGCGCGGCGGCGTGCATCTTGATGCAGCGCTGGCGCAAACGCCCTATGATACCGACTATCTGCGGTCGCGGGTGCGCGGCGGCGAAGGATTTGACTGGTTTTATGCCTCTCAGGCAGACAGAGACGGACAGGTCCGTTCACCCATTACCGACGGGGCCTTTGGCGAAGACTGGATGTTCCGTCCGAAGGATATTCTCGGCTGGTGGAGTCATCCGCATCACGATCGCCCGGCGGGTGTGCGGCGGTCAGCGCCGACCGATTGGGTGCCGCAATCGAAGCCTGTGCGTTTCATCGAATATGGCTGCGGCGCGATAGATAAGGGGCCGAACGCGCCCAACCTGTTTGTCGATCCCAAATCCTCCGAAAGCGCTATTCCGCCCTATTCCAGCGGCGCGCGGGATGACCGGGCGCAGCGGTCCTACTTGATGGCGCTCAGCCAGTTCTACGCCGATCCGGCCCATAATCCGCTGAGTTCTGTCTATGGTGGCCCCATGTTGTCGGGTATGGAGGTGTGGTGCTGGGACGCGCGGCCCTATCCGGATTTCCCACAGCGGAACGCTGTGTGGGGCGATGCGGGAAACTGGCGCACCGGGCACTGGCTGAACGGGCGCGTCGGGTCAGCCGAGGCGAAGGCCCTGCTGAGCGCCATCGCCGATCAGGCAGGCGTCTCCCTTGATGTCGGCGCAGCGGAGGGGGTGATCGATGGCTATGTGATCGAGCAGCCGATGACGGCGGCGCGGGCGCTGGAACCGCTTCTGTCCTACCTGGGGCTTGAGCTGTGCGAGCGGGGGAGCGGCCTGAAAGTCATAGGCGCGCCGACGGCTGAGGTCGTGTTGTCGCCGCACGCTCTGGCGGTGCAAGAGCGCGACCCGGTTCTGGCGCGGCGCGAACTGATCGAAGCGCCATCGGCTTTGACGCTGCGCTGCTATGATCTCGACCGCGATTATCAGGTGCTGGCCGTCCATGCGCGCTCAGAGGTCGAGGGCGGGCCTTCGATGCAGTTGGATCTCGGCCTCAGCCTGTCGGCGGCGCAGGCGCGGGATTTCACCCGCCGCACCCTGTCTGAGGCACGGCGTGTGCGCGAAGCGGTGACGCTGGATGTCGGTCCTCTTGAGGTGCTGCGCTTTGAAGCAGGGGATGCGGTGCGCTTCGGCGGGCGGCCCTACCGCATCGCCAGTATCGAAGACGCTGAACGTCCGACATTTACCCTCGCGCCCGTGCCAGAGCCGGCGGCAGTCATGCCTTACGAACCGTCGGGCGGTACGACCGTCAGCCGGGCCCTACTGACCGGATTCTGGCTCCTCGACCTGCCGCCGTTCGGGGCCGATGAGCGCAATGGGCGACCGGTGCTGGCCGCCACCGCCGTGCCGTTCAGCGGCGTCGATATCTATGCAGGAAGGGGGGTGAGTACGCTGACCCTGCGCGGACGCCTTACTCAGGCGGCGGGCGTAGGCACGACGCTTCAGAGCCTGCCTGCCGGACAGACTGCCAAATGGAACAGACCGGCCTGTCTTGACGTTTACCTCGAAAACGTGACCTTACAGACACGGTCAGAGGCCGATGTGCTGTCCGGTGAGAATTTCATCTGCGTCCTGGGCGCGGGGGGTGAATGGGAGATCATCCAGTTTGTCCGGGCACAGATGATCGCGCCGCGCCAGTGGCGCTTAAGCGGCCTGTTGCGCGGCCAATGGGGCACGCAGACCCAACCGATAGACGCAGGAGCCGCGGTCATCGTCCTGCCGGAAGTGGTGCGGGCGGATGTTTCGGACGCCGAACGCGGTCTGCCGCTTTTGTGGCGAGCAGGACTGTCGGGCTTCGGCGCGCAGGCGGAGGGGGCGATTGACATAGAGACCGTGTGGACCGGCATTGGCCTCAGGCCGCGCGCGCCGGTGCATGGGCGGATCAGGCGGCAGGCTGACGGTTTGCACTTACGCTGGATACGCTGTGCCCGCTATGGCGGCGACTCGCTGGATTATGAGCCGCCGCTGGAAGACGGCTTTGAGGCCTATCGCCTCCGCTTTTATCAGGGGGCAGACCTGCGCCGTGAGGTCACGGTGACGCAAAGCGCTTTTAGCTATGATGCCGAGGCCATCGCCACCGACTATCCCGCTGGGTTTGATGGCCTCAGCCGGGTTGAAATCGCGCAGAAAGACCCTACATCTCGTATTGGTTTGGCGCTGGAAATGTCTTTATCGGCTTGACTCGTGACCTATCCTTCGCCAACGGCTTAGCGATTGTATGAGTTGAGCCGCCAGGCCCTCACCACCGGTAAACCGGGGAGGTATGACGGGGCGGGCGGCAGGCGGAGGTTCCATTTCGTGGCAGGTGATCCCTATTCAGAACTCGGTGTGGCGCGTAACGCCAGCGCCGACGATATCCAGAAGGCGTTTCGCAAGCTGGCCAAGGAACTGCACCCGGACCGCAACCCGAATAACAAGGCGGCCGAGGATCGCTTCAAGCGCGTGTCGGCGGCGTTCGACCTGCTGAAAGACCCGGAAAAGCGCAAGAAATACGATGCGGGTCAGATGGATGCCGACGGGCGAGAAACCTATCGCGGCGGTTTCGGCGGGGGCGGTTTTGGCGGCGGGGCGTCCCAAGGCTATGGCGGCGGGGCGCGCGGCTCGTTCGACGGCGTCGATCTCGACGATATTTTCGATATTTTCGGCTCAGGGGCCGGACGTCGCGCGGGCTTTGGGCCGGGGGGCGGTTTCGGCGCGCAGGCCCAGAAGGGCAGTGATCTGCGGATCAAGCTCGATATCGACCTGATGGATACGATCGCCGGCAATACGCGCCGGGTGCAACTGACCGATGGTCGCACGCTGGATGTGACGATTCCGAAGGGGGCCAAGGACGGTCAGACCCTGCGCCTGAAAGGGCAGGGCGCGGCGTCGCCCAACGGGCGTGGGCCGCATGGCGACGCGCTGGTCGAACTGTCGCTTAAGCCGCACGGCGTGTTCCGCGTCGAAGGCAATGACCTGCACATGGACCTCTATGTATCGATCCCCGATGCGGTGCTGGGCGGCAAGGTGCAGGCCCCGACACCCGAAGGCCCGGTCAATGTGACCATTGCCAAGGGCTCCAATTCGGGCGGTATCCTGCGCCTCAAAGGACGTGGCGGTTATGATGCCAAGACCGGGGCGCGCGGCGATCTGTTTGCGCATCTGGTGCTGGCCCTGCCGGACGTGGTGGATGGCGATTTTGTTGCCTATGCCGAGGATTGGCGCAAGCAGGCGCCCTATACGCCGACGCATCCGGCGATGAAGAAGAAGTAGGGTTTCGCCCCCTCCGTCTCGACGCGCTTCGCTGGCTCGCCACCTCCCCCGCTTTGCAGGGGAGGAGGTATGCTATTTTAAGTTTTCCTTAGGGCTCTGTTCAGCTAAGGTTCAGGTCGGGGACTGTACAAAGTGACTATGAAACCGATCCTGACCCTTTCCGCCCTGCTGCTCGTCGGCGCGCCGTTCGTCGCCGAAGCGCGCGAACGTGCCGCTTTTGGCTGGCCGCCGGCGCACGAAGAGGTGCGCCAGATGCCGCTGCGGCCGGAGGCGCGTCCGCGCTTCGATGAGGCCGAGCGCCTGACGGTGCAGCAGCGCTATTCCATCGACGACGCCATCACCCTGGTTGAGCAGCGCACGGGTGGTCGCTACGTGTCCGGCAATCAGACCGGCCCTTCGACCTTTGTGATCAAGGTGCAGATCGGCCCCAATATCGTGACCTATCGCGTCGATCTCGCCAACCGCTCCATGAGTAAGATGTAATGCGCATTCTGCTTGCCGAAGATGATCCCGACCTGTCGCGTCAGCTCAAGGCCTCGCTTCAGGACGCGGGCTATGTGGTCGATCACGCGCCCGACGGCGAAGAAGCGCATTTTCTGGGCGATACCGAGCCCTATGACTGCGTGATCCTCGATCTCGGCCTGCCCAAGATCGACGGGGTGTCGGTGCTGGAACGCTGGCGCCGCGATGGCAAGACGACGCCGGTCCTCATCCTGACGGCGCGCGGGGCGTGGTCGGACAAGGTGTCGGGCTTCGACGCCGGGGCCGACGACTACCTGACCAAGCCGTTTCATACCGAAGAACTGCTGGCGCGTCTGCGGGCCCTGGTGCGCCGCGCCGCCGGTCATGCGCAGCCCCTGCTGGTATGTGGTGGCGTGCGCCTTGATCCGCGCGCGGCACGGGCGTCGGTCAATGGCGAGCCGCTGCGCCTGACCTCGCTGGAATACCGCCTGCTGCATTACATGATGCTGCATCAGAACCGCGTCATTTCGCGTACCGAACTGGTCGAACACCTCTATGATCAGGATTTCGACCGCGACTCCAACACCATCGAAGTGTTTATGGGGCGTCTGCGCAAGAAGATCGGTACTGAGCGGATCGAGACGGTGCGCGGGCTGGGCTATCGCCTCAAGCCGCTGCACAATGAAGTCAGCGAGATTTAGCACAGGTATGAGTTCGGCCCCCTCCGCCTCGACCCGTTGCGCTGGCTCGGCACCTCCCCCGCTGCGCAGGGGAGGAGGTGTCAGCACGAAGTTGCTGACGGGGGGGGGCGTTAAATGACAGCCATCCTGACCCATCTGAAGCGCTTCATCAGCGTACTGATTTCCGGGCGCGGGTCGCTGGCCGGGCGGCTGATCCGGCTGGCCGCCATCTGGTTCATCTTCTCGCTGATCCTGATTTCAGCGGGCCTGACAGCCTTCTTCAACTACACCTCGGTGACGCGCTTTCAGGCCGGCATTTCGGACATTGTGCGCAACCTCTATACGCACACCGAATTTGATGAGACGGGGCGCATCCGCATCCCCGAACTGTACATCATCCGCACCGACGACATCTATTCCGGCCTCTACTGGCAGATCGTTGAGCTGGACGCTCAGGACCGCGTGATGGCCGTCTATAAGTCGGGCTCGCTGGCCGAGCGCGTGCTGCAAATGCCCAAGGCGCTCGACAAGACGACGGGTCAGCTTCAGTATTTTAACGCCACAGGCCCCCGCGATCAGCCGTTACGGCAGGCGGCGGTCTATCTGCGTATTCAGGGGCATAATCTGCTGTTTATGGCCGCCGAAGACCGTTCGGAAGTGGATCGCAATGTGGGGCAGTTTGCGCTGATCACCGGCGGGGCGCTGATCGTGCTCGCGCTGGGGTCTCTGATCGCCATCTATCTTCAGGTGCGCATCGGTCTGAGGCCCTTGTTTGCGCTGACTGACGAACTGCACGACATCCGCAAGGGCAAGCAGACGCGACTGCTCAACACCTATCCGGCGGAAATCAAGCCGGTCACCGAAGAGGTCAACGGGCTGCTGGAGTACGGGCAGGACGTGGTGGAGCGGCAGCGCACCCACGTTGGCAATCTGGCGCACGCGCTGAAAACGCCGCTGTCGGTGCTGCTGACCTCGGCGGGGGATGACCCGGCCCCTCTGGCCGATACCATCCGTAAACAGACGGCCTTGATGCGGGCTCAGGTCGATCACCACCTGCGCCGCGCCCGCGCCGCCGCCCGTGCGCAGAATATGGGTGAACGCACGCCGGTCGAGCCGGTGCTGGACGAACTGGCGGTCATGCTGGAGCAGGTGTTCCGCGACAAGGGCGTCACCATCGACTGGCGCGCGCCCGAAGACCTGGCCTTCCGCGGCGAAAAGCAGGATTTTCAGGAGATCGCCGGCAATCTGATGGAAAATGCCTGCATCTGGTGTCAGCGCCGCGTGCGCGTCACGGCGACACTGGCAGACGAGGCCAGCGGCATGACCCTGCTGATCGAGGATGACGGGCCGGGGATGCCGCCCGAACGCTATGATGAGGTGCTCAAACGCGGCGCACGGCTCGACGAATCGGCGCCCGGTTCGGGGCTCGGCCTGTCGATTGTCGATGAGCTGGTGAGGGCCTATGGCGGCCGCTTAAGCTTTGACCGCTCAGGGATGGGCGGCCTGACATGCGTTGTTATATTACCGGCAAACTTTATAGCATAAATAACAAGATTTTAGGTCAGAAAATATTAACTACGCGCCTTTCATACTTGCCGGGCTTTCAATACGGCAGTCAGAGATGAGCGTGTTATCGGAGAAACGGCTGAGCGCGGTCGGCGGGCTGGTGAAAACCTTGCCCGTAAACATTCTCCGTCAACTGAACACCAGTCTGGGCCTGACGCACGACGCCGCTCTGGGCGAGGTGCGCGACCTTGTCGCGCGGCAGCTTGAGTCGCATCATCTCAAGGAACAGGTCTTCCGCCCCTTCGTGCCTTTGTTCATGGCGCGCGAAGACGGTATGGAAGGCGTTATCTTTCCGAAATGGCTGCTGGATCGTCTGTGGAGCGCGCTTGAGCGTGAAGAGACCGGGCTGATGACGGAGGCCCGCCGCAGTGTGCACAGTCACCGCAACGGCGACCCTGTACCCGTGCCCTATTTTCATCTGGTCAATGCGGCGGCGGTCATTCTGCGGGAACGGCCTGAGACGGTGTTGCCGCCGGGTGAGGATGAAGACGAAGTCGAAGAGTTTGCCGCCTATCTCGATCTGCACCGCCTGTTGCGCGAGGCTCTGGCGCGGCTGCCTGACTGGATGGGGCGTATTGATGCCGAAAAGGCGGCGGCCATCCGGCTGATGTTCAAGGACGCGTCGGGAAAGACGCCGGACGGTGAGGGCGGGGTGCGCTTCCTCGAAGCCCTGCTGGCCAATATGGATGACGCCACGCTGGTGCTTAAATTTGTCGCCGTCATCTCGGATGGGGCCAATGACCGATTCTTAAGCGAGTCCGAACTGGCCAGCTTTGGCGAGCGCGTGCTTGTGGCCGCCGAAGAACGGATGAAGGTGTTTTCGGGGCTGATGCGCCGGCGCGACCCGTCGCTGCTGGGCGAGGCCGGGGGCTGGGTCGCCCAGTGCCTGAGTCTGGTCAGCAGCCTGCAAAAGTCGGTCGAACTGACGCGCGACGGGCCGTGGGGCAAGCGCGTCATGGCCATCAATCAGACGATCAATGGTCTGGTCGAAGACCGCCTGAAAGGCGTTGAAAAAATCATCGCGCAGGCCCTGCCGCTGAAGACCGAGCGGATTTTCGGGCGGGCGACGCGCGAGGTGCCCGACTATGCCGGGCCAAAACCGGCTCAGGCCGAGGCAGCGCTGCAAACCGTCGCCTTTATCAATCAGGTGCGCCCCACCGCCTCACAGGGCGGGTATCTCAGCCTGCTCAACAAAACGGTCGAAGCAGCCGAAATCCAGATGGATGCCTATTTTACCGTCGTGCTGGCGGTAGCGGTGGGCGAAGACCCGTTTGATGCACAGGCGGTGATGGACTGCTTTGAGCGTGTGATTGCGCTGATGGAGGGGCTTCTGGGGGAAAACAAGGCCAATCTGGCGCGACGTCGTGTCACGGCTGCCGATGTCTTCCGGGCACCAAAAACGGTTGCCTAAGGCGACGAAAACGGGCTTATGACACAGTCCCGGTGCGTTCGTTCCGGTCAACCCGCCGCTCAAGACTCGTATGCTGCTGTTCTCGCTTACCGCTGCGCTTTTGTGCGCCGCCCTTCTGGGGCTGGTGGTCGCGTGGCTGCGCCGTACACCGGACAGCGCGCTGGATCAGGCGCGGCAGCGTTACGAAGCCTTTGTGGCCGATCTCGACCGCCGCGTGGCCGCCGGACATACGGATGCGGCCCTGGCCCGCGAAGAAAAAACCGAAGCGGCGCGAGCGCTTCTGCGCGTTGAGGAGGCCGAGGCGGTGGCGCCGGTCGATCCGCGCATCGGCTTTGCCGGGGCCGTCATGATCGCCGTGGCGGCGCTGGGCCTGTCGGTCTTTGTCGGTAAGCCCGACCTGCCGGATCAGCCCTATGCGGGGCGCGTCAAGGCGTGGGTCGAGACGCTCAATACCGCCCCGGAAACGCTGGAGGCCAAGCCCGCAGCGGTGGCGCTGCAACAGTTGTCGGGCAAGTATGGCGACAAGCGGGCCTACTGGCTGCAACTGGGGCAGACCCAGGTGGTGGCGGGCGACTATTATGAGGCGGCGCAGGCCTTCAAACGCGTGACGCAACTGGCCCCCGACGCGGCGGTCGGCTGGTCTAATCTGGGTGAGGCGCTGACGCTGCTCAACAAGGGGCAGAGCAATGGGGAGGCGCGGGCCGCCTTTGCCGAGGCCCTGACGCGCGATGCCGACGACCTGACGGCGCTCTATTACTCGGCGCGTATCCTCACCACAGATGGCCGCTATGAAGAGGCGCGAAGGCTCTATGCCGTCGTGCAGTCGCGTCTGGCGGCTGATGACGGGCGTCAGCAGACGGTGGCGGCGGAAATCGCCGCGCTCGATCAGTCGGCACAGACGGCGGCGACGGTTCAGGCGCAGATCGGCGGCATGGTGGCGGGCCTTGAGGCGCGTCTGGCCAAAAACCCCGAAGACCCCGACGGCTGGGCGCGGTTGCTGCGTTCCTATCGCGTGCTGAAAAACGTCGAAGGCGAAAAGCGGGTGCTGGCGACGCTGGATCGTCTGTATGCGGATCGTCCCGCCATCGCCCGCGACATCGTACAAAGGGCCGGCCGGCCGGTGGGGGCGCAATGAGCAACGCATCACGCTTATACCTCCCCGCTGGCGGGGAGGGGGACCGCGCCCGCAGGGCGGGGTGGTGGGGTGGCCCATCGCGCGCGCCTCACCCCGGCCCTCTCCCGGTAAACAGGGCGAGGGGGAGACTATCATGACCCTGCTTCCCAAATCCATGAAGGCGCGTCGGCGTCTGATGATTTTTCTGATTGCCGCGCCGATCCTGATGGCCGGTGTGGCGCTGGCCCTGTTCGCCATGAAGGATCAGGTCGTCTATTTCTACACCCCGGCGCAGGCCTATGAGGCCAAGGCCGAACTGCACCGCACCATGCGCCTCGGCGGCCTCGTCAAGGCGGGCAGCGTCGTCAAGCGGGCCGGTGGCGAAGTGACCTTCGTCGTGCGCGACCAGAAGGCCGAAATGACCGTGCGCTTCAAGGGCGACCTGCCCGACCTGTTCCGCGAAGGGCAGGGCGTGGTCTGCGAAGGGCAGCGCGTCAGCGCCGACGTGTTCGAGGCCAAAACCGTGCTGGCCAAGCACGACGAAACCTACATGCCCAAGGAGGTCGTCAAGGCCATCAAAGAGCAAGGCGAGTGGCGGCCGGAAAGTGCGGCCAAACCCGATTCCAAACCCTTTGGTGAGGCGAAATGATCGCGGAACTGGGCACCTTCTGTCTGGGGCTGGCCTTCCTTCTGTCGCTGGCGCAGGTGCTCAGCGTGGCGGGGGCGGCGTGGCGACCCTTGCGCGGCATGGCGCGCTGGAGCGAAGGCCTGTCGCTGGCGGCTGCGGTGGCGTGCGTGCTGGCTTTTGCCGCCCTGCTCCACGCCTTTGTGACGTCGGATTTTTCCGTCTCCAACGTCGCCAGACATTCGCACACCCTGAAACCGCTGCTGTATAAGATTTCCGGCGCGTGGGGCAGCCATGAAGGCTCGATGCTTTTGTGGTGCATGGTGCTGCTCAGCTATGGCGCGCTGGTGACCCTGTTCGGGCGCGGCTTGCCGTCCGGCCTGCGGCACAAGGTGCTGGGGGTGCAGGGGCTTCTGGGGGCGTTGTTCAGCGGCTTCACGCTGTTTTCTTCCAATCCGCTGGCCCGTCTTGACCCGGCCCCCTATGAGGGGCAGTCGCTCAACCCCATGCTTCAGGACCCGGCTCTGGCCTTTCATCCGCCGCTGCTCTACCTCGGCTATGTCGGGTTTTCGGTGGTGTTCGCCTTTGCCGTTGCGGCCCTGATCGAAGGGCGCATCGGGCGTGAATGGGCGCGCTGGGTCCGGCCGTGGACGCTGGTGGCCTGGGTGTTTCTGACGCTCGGCATCGCTTTGGGGTCGTTCTGGGCCTATTATGAGCTGGGCTGGGGCGGTTGGTGGTTCTGGGACCCGGTGGAAAACGCCTCCTTCATGCCGTGGCTGGCGGCGACCGCCCTGCTGCATTCGGCCAT
>NZ_JAIXSV010000118.1 GCF_027484505.1 Asticcacaulis sp. | reverse complement strand
GCTGGTCATAGAGTAGAGATTACACATCGGTCGTTCTTCCTGTGGGCCATTGAGTGAAACCCAATATCTGCACCTTGCCAAGGGCTTTGCCGGCGTGGCACCTCACCGCTCTCATTGACCGACCGGAAAGCCGATATGAGCCTCAACCCCGAAGGCTTGCGCCTCTATCATGACCGCCTGGCCGCAATGATCGCCACCCTGAGCGACCTGCCGCAACCGCTTGTCAAAGGCCGCGCCTGTGCGCTCGGTACCCTGACCTCCATGCAGCGACGCATCGAAAAGCTGATCACCGACTGGGAGACGCGGGCCATGACCAAGGTCGATCAAAAGGACGTCTCGCGCGATGGCGCGACCCTGCGCATGCTGCGCGATGACAAATGGGTTTATCGCGATTTTGACGGTGTGACGTTTGATCTGCCGCAGGCCGGTGTGGGCCTGAGCTTTGTTGAGGCCATGGCGACGCTCGAAGCGGCGCAAGTCTCTGCCGTTTCGGGTTAGCGGACCTGAAAACCGCTGGACGGTATCGAAATCCTGCCGGTAAATGAGCCAACATCAATGGAGCCCGTCATGACCCTGAAAACTTCCCCCTGGCTGGTGAGTGGCCTGTTGAGCCTTGTCGTTGCGGGCGGCGCTGCCGCGCAGGAGGCCGCACCGCGCCTGACCGTCATGACCTATAATGTCGAAAACTTCTTCGACGCCGAAGACGACCCCAGAATGCCCAATGGCTCGAGCAACGAAGTCATCAATACGCCGGCCTGGGTATCGGCCAAGGCTGCAAACGTCGCCCGCGTCATCCAGCGCTTTGACTTCGGGCGGGGGCCCGATGTCCTCGTTCTGACAGAGGTGGAAAGCCAGGCGAGCCTCGAGGCGATCAAAGGCACACTGAATAATGCCGGTGCTGACTATGTGACGGCGGTGCTTCTGGACGCCGATCCTAACCGTCCGGCCCCCAAGCCCGATCAGCGGGGGATCAAGGTCGCCCTTCTGTCCAAACTGCCTTTGGCCAGTGGCTTTACGCCGAAGTCCTTCCCGGTGGATCTGACCAGCGCCTCTGACTGCAAGAGCCGCGATGGCTCTGCCGGTACGACCCGCGACCTTCTGCAGGTCGATCTCGCTCTACCGGACGGCAAGACGCTGACCATCTTTGGCGGGCATCTGCCCTCAGGCGGCAATCCGCGCGTGTGCCGGGAAATCGCCGCACAGACGATAGCGGCCCTGGCCGCCAAACTGCCGCAGAGCCACGTCATCCTGGCGGCGGGCGACTTCAATTTCAACTGTGCGCCGGAGGAGCGCAAAGGGCTTGCCGCCGCCTTCACTGGCTGGGTTTTGCCGACACAACTGGACAATGCCTGCCGGGGTAGCGGCAGCCAGTTCTATGGCCGTGAAAAGACCTGGTCCTATCTCGACGTCATCACCCAGAAGGCCAGCGGGGCGAGCCAGGACTGGGCCATTGATCCCAAGACCTTCCGCACGGTTTTGACCGACACTGAACAACTGCAATGGGACGATCGCGATCAGGTGATGCGTCCCAAGGCTTTCCGGTTCAATGCCGAAACCGGCACGGGGTCTGGCAACTCCGACCATTGGCCGATTGCCATTGATCTCGTTCGGGGAGGCAAGTGATGACCGTAACGACACTGATCGCATTTGTGGCAGGGCTTATCGCGGGTGCGGCCCTGACCTATCTGATCGGCATGAGACGGGGTGTGACGCCGACGGAGGCTCTGCGTAATCCTTCGAAGTACAAGCGGGCCGACCCGGAGGTCGCGCGAACGCTTGACGAGCATGATCGCGACCTCGCCGCGACGGACCCGCGCTGGGTTGAAGGCGAAGAGGGTGAGTTTGCCACCTTCACCTATGCCGATCGCGACGGGGTCGTTACCGAGCGCCGGGTGTCCAACTGGCGCAGCCACGGCGCCTATATCGAAGGCGTTTGCCTCAATCGTCAGGAAGAACGCACGTTTCGCAAGGATCGCATTACCGGTTGGTCTGCTCAGTCCCACTCTGAGGTGCAGGCGTAAGGGTAAGGCTGCCATATCTCAGAGGGGAATGGCTTATCTGCAAAGGGCACTTTAGGAAACCCGCAGCCGCTGAGAGGAGAGACCGATGAAGCGAATAGTCACCTCAGCCCGTTCCGCTAAGGCAGGTTGCAATCTGCTTCTGAGAGGGCGCGTTTACGCCGTGTGTCTTCGCCAGACGCTGCCAATCCGACAGGACGAGCAGGACGGCTCAGAGGGGCGCGCAGTTGAGCTGGAACGTCTCATCGTCGCGGGGAGGGCGCTTATCGCCCGTCGGGACGTGCTCGAAGCTATGCGGGATCAAGCCGCCGACCTCTACCAGTCCTATATGCGCAGCCCCTGGCGCGCCCGGTCAGGCTCTCAGGTCAATCACCGTGCCCGGACCTCATCCGCGGACATGGAGAGATAGTCGTCAGCCACGTGGCGCCATCCGGCTGATTTCTTGCGCCATCCACGACGGCAGTTGACGACGTAGGCCGAGAAGCTCCTGAATTTCGGTTGGCGCCAGTTTCTGCTGCAACATGGAAACGGCAGACGGAGCACCAAGTTTACCTAACCAGGTTAACGCTCGGACGACTTGGCCCGCCTTTGACTGCGGTAGGACAGTTTGCCAGGCTGGCGCGTGTCGCAGCTCGACCTGGTGCTTCCCCAATTTTAGGGTTCGGCCACGACCGGACGTCAGGTAGACCTCTTTGACAGGCACCTGCGTCGTAAGGCCCAAAGCATTCGCCGCCGCTGCTCCGCTCGCGACGATCGCTTCACCGGTCTGGCTGGCCAAAGCCTCCACAACCTTTGCGGCGGCGGGCGGACGCGTACCGAACCTGCTGGTGACCGGGCAGACATAGAGGCCTCGTGCAGCCCTGATCAGCTTCTTGCGCTTGACGAGGCGTGAGAGAGCCTGATCCACGGCTTCGCGTGTGCCCAGATGCAACAACGCCTTCGCAGAAAGGCTTTCTCCCTCCGGCAAGGCTGTCGCCAAGGCTTCAATCTGTTCCGCGAGCGTGTTCATGTGACCTTCCATAGTGTCAGATATATATTAAATTTTCTGACACTTTACAAGGTGTCGTCCAGTCCTGAGGATTAAGCTCAAGTGTGGCTAACCCGGCACCCGGATGGCTGAAATCCGTCATCGCGAGCCAGTTATTATCGAGCCGGAGAACTGGTCTGGCCGTTCACCCGCTTGATTGAGGTGGTATCCGAGCTGCAGATTGTCGAGGGGCCCTGACCCGTCCATCGGTCCCATATCGTGTTCTTCGGCCAGGCTGGCTCTTCGGGGCCCGCGCCACGGCCTTCTTCAGAGGTCGAGGTAAATCAGCCTTCGGCCGCCGCAAGGCCAAAGGCCTCTTGGCGTTGCTCGCCGACGCGCGCGCCGGTGCTTGCGGCCGAAGGCTGATTTGCCCTCGCCTTGAAGGCCGCGACGGCGCGGTCTCAACAGCGAAGGAGCCACGCCATGTCCCATCAATACCCGGAATTCGAACCCGCCCGTGCCGCGTCATCCACCGACCACTATCTGACCGAGCTGGAGCTTTACGGTTATCGCCCAAGCCTTGAAGAACCTGACCCACGTCCTTTGCCGGAAGACCATCAGGTCGAAGGTGCCGTTCTCGAGATTATGGACGCCCTCGTAGGGACCTTCGACGATACCGCGCTGGAACCTGACCTCGAAGACCTGCTCTGGGGAGCGGTCAGCCGAGGGCCTAAAAGTGGCGCGCGGCAGGGGCAATGGCGGAGGCGAGCGACCTAACCTCCCCCCTTTGTAAGTTCGTGAACGCGGCCTGTGATAAGTTAGACTCTGGCAGCGCGGGGCAGGCCGTATCCCCCGTGGGTTAGAAGCCCGTTGGGAACTGGGCCGTAGCCATAGCCCCCCACCACATATGTTAACGCGGGGCTGATCTCTTCCTCGCATCTGGAGGTCAAGAATTAAGCGACATTTGCAACCCCACCCTGCAACTTAGTCTTTACGCAAATGCAGCATTTGTGGGAATATGTGGCATCGGAGGTTGATATGGTAAAAGCAGTCCTGTTCGACGTAGCGAATGTCATTATACCATGGGATCCGCACAACCTTTTTAATCATCTGATTGCCGAACCATCGGAACGCGATCACTTTCTTAATGCCGTTATTACCCGACCCTGGCACGAGCGGCATGACGCTGGCATCACATTCGCCGACAACCGGATAGAGCTTATGTCTAACTATCCAGAGCATCAGGCGCATATCGTTGCGTGGGGAGATCGGTTTTTAGAAATGTTCGCCCCACCTATTTCAGGGACGGTTGGCCTGATAGAGCGGCTCAATGCCGAACAAGTTCCGCTGTTTGGGCTAACGAACATGCCTTTAGAGGTCTGGGACGGTGTAAGGGCAATGTCGCCGGTGTTCGACCTTTTTGCCGACGTCATCGTATCGGGTCAGGAAGGGGTCATCAAACCCAGCCGGGAAATTTTTGAAATAGCCCTTGATCGAATGGCACAGACGCCCGATCAGGTTCTGTTTGTCGATGATACCGCCGTAAATATTGAGGCAGCGCACAATCTCGGCTTCAAAACCCATTTGTTCACGTCCCCTGAAGCCTTGGAGGCAGATCTTTTACGAAACGGCTTCTTGCTTTCGGATGGTGTGCGCAGATTTAACAACGTGGATAGACGAGATGAGCTCTCTTCAGAAGAGTCGTTTTGACAGATATTGCCTTGATTTTTTGTCTTATTCCTAAAATCGAAGTCCGTTACCTTGACGACTCAAGATAACGGACAGAGTCTGCGCCAAGTTGAATAGCTAGGCTCAGGCCCTATTAATTAACGGGAAGGATTCCCAAGGGAGGTCTGAGGTGATTCACTTTTGGAAGGAGGTGGATCATGGATGACCTGTTTTTGCTGTCTGAGGTGCAGTTCAATCGGATACGCCGGTATTTTCCGTTGTCGCACGGCGTTCCTCGCGTGGATGATCTGCGCGTGGTCAGCGGGATTATTTACTTTATAAAACATGGACTTCAGTGGAAGGATGCCCCAAGGGCTATGGTCCGCACAAGACGCTTTATAACCGCTTCATGCGCTGGAGCCGGATGGGTGTTTTCAATCGGATTTTCACCGCTCTGGCCTCGCAGGCCGGTGATCCGGAGCAACTGATTATCGACGCCACGCATCTCAAAGCCCACCGCACCGCAGCCAGTCTGCTAAAAAAAGGGGATTTCCCCGCCTTCTCGGACGCACCAAAGGCGGCCTGAACTCCAAACTTCATGCGGTTACCGATCAGCATGGCAGGCCCATACGCCTGTTGCTGACCGCCGGACAGGTCAGCGACTTCAAGGGCGCGGCTTTGCTATTGGATACACTGCCCAAAGCAAGAACTTTGCTGGGCGATCGGGGATATGACGCCAACTGGTTCCGTAACGCTTTGAAGGATAAGGGCATAAGTCCCTGCATCCCGTCAAAGCGTCATCGGAAAATCCAGATCGAGCATAACAAAATACTCTATAAACAACGCCATAAGGTCGAGAACATGTTCGCCAAGCTCAAAGACTGGCGGCGCGTACACACTCGCTACGACCGCTGTGCCCACACCTTCTTCTCTGCCATACTCATCGCCGCTACCGTCATCTTCTGGCTCTGATCAATGAGTCCTGAGCCTAGATTTCCTGATTATAGCTGCCGACTTCCGGATGAGCAGCCAAACGGGGCTTGACTTCCTTGCGGAACAGGTCGCGCATATCGTCAGCAGACGTCAGGCTTTCCACCACGACGACTAGTTCCGGCTTATTGGATGAGGCGCGCACAAGCACCCACGAGCCGTCTTCAAGGTGCACGCGAGCGCCATTCACTGTGATGACCTCGACGATTTTGCGGCCGAGGATTTCGCCGCCCTTGGCGTACAGATCGACATATTCCTGCACGATCTTTTCGAGGACCTGATACTTCACCTCGTCTCCGCAATGCGGCGACATGGTCAGCGATGTGTACGCGACTGGCAGGGCCGTCTTGAGTTCGCTCAGAGATTTACCCGGATTTCGTTCGAGCATGGCCAAAACGGCAGCCGCGGCGACAATACCGTCGTCGTAACCCAGACCAATCGGGCTGTTGAAGAAGAAGTGCCCGGACTTTTCAAAGCCCGCCAGCGCCTTCAGTTCCGACGTCTTACGCTTGATATAGGAGTGGCCCGTCTTCCAATAAACGGTCTGCGCCCCGTTGGCCTTCAGCACCTCATCGGTCTTGTAGAGGCCGGTCGATTTCACATCGACAACAAAGGTCGCGTCCTTGTGCAGGGCCGACAGGTCACGCGCAAGCATCAGGCCGATCTTGTCGGCGAAGATTTCTTCACCCGTGTCATCGACTACGCCGCAACGGTCGCCGTCGCCGTCGAAGCCCAGCGCCAGATCGGCACCGTATTCTTTAACGGCCTTGGCCATTTCCATCAGCATGTGATGGTCTTCCGGGTTCGGATTATATTTCGGGAAGGTGTTATCGAGGACGGTGTCCATTTCGATCACCTCGGCCCCCATGGCGCGCAGAGCCTGCGGCGCGAACGCGCCAGCCGTACCGTTACCACAGGCGCAGATAACCTTAAGCTTGCGCTTCAACTGGGCCTTCGAGGCGACGTCGGCGAGATAACGCTCCTGTACGCCCTGAACCAGCTTGAGTGAGCCGCCAGGACGTTCAACGCCTGCGCCCGCCATGATGATTTCCTTCAGGCGGCCCATTTCATCTGGTCCGAAGGTCAGCGGGGCCTGACAACCCATTTTGACGCCGGTCCAGCCGTTTTCGTTGTGCGAGGCCGTGACCATGGCCACGCAGGGCGCATCAAGGTCGAACTGCGCAAAATAGGCGATCGGCGAAAGGCACAGGCCGATATCCAGCACTTCGCAACCGGCCTGAATGAGGCCGATGATCAGAGCGTTCTTGATGTTGATGGAATAGGAGCGATAGTCGTGACCCACCACGATGCGCGGCTTGACTCCGCGTTCGTGGATATAGCTGCCGAGCCCCAGACCGAGGGCCTGAATACCCAGCAGGTTGATCTCCTTACCGAACACCCAGCGGGCGTCATATTCGCGGAAACCCGTCGTTTTGACAAAGGCCTCTGTTTCAAATTCAAATGTGTTGGGGACAAGGTCGGTGCGAGGCAGAAGAACGGTCATGAAATTATCCGGTAAAATAAAAGCTGTTTATCTAGCAAAGTAAGGACTGAGTGCCGCTCGCGCGGCATTATTGAGATCGGGTCGCTTAAGAGCGAGAGCGACGTTGGCTTTTAGCAGACCGATCTTATCGCCGCAATCATAGGTCTCTCCATCATATCGCAAAGCAAAAAAGCCCTGCGTTTTCATCAGAGAAACCATTGAGTCGGTCAATTGAATTTCGCCACCTGCGCCTGGCACCTGTTCCGACAGCAAGGGAAAGATGTCAGGCTGGAGAATGTAGCGACCGGAAACGATAAGGTTAGACGGCGCCGTACCCTTAGCCGGCTTTTCAACCATGCCGGTCATGCGCCGAAGTGGATCATCCGAGTCTTCAACGGCGACGACGCCATATTTATGGGTTTCGTCCTCCGGCACCTCTTCGACGAGGATAATATTACCTCCGACCTTCTCATATGCGGATATGGCTTGCGACAGAGCCGGGGTCTCGGCATCCATCACCATGTCCGGCAACAATACGGCAAAAGGCTCATCGCCTATGATGTCACGCGCGCAGTTAACTGCGTGGCCAAGTCCCAGGGGCTGCATCTGACGGACAAAACTCATCTCGCCGGATTTGGGTAGCTCCGCGAGTAACTGATCAAGCAGCGCGGTCTTGCCCTTTGCCTCCAGCTGCGCTTCCAGTTCAAACTGATGGTCGAAGTAGTCTTCAATGGCCCCCTTCTGGCGGCCGGTGACAAAGACGAAATGTTCAATGCCGGCGTCGCGCGCCTCAGCCACGATATAGGAGAGGATCGGACGATCCACGACGTTCAGAAGTTCTTTTGGAATAACTTTCGTACCCGGCAGAACGCGAGTACCAAAACCCGCAACAGGTATCACCGCTTTGCGTACCCGTTTAAATGTCATATCTGATCCATTTGAAATGCAGTGGAACGAATTTATAGCGACACGGCTGCGCGAATGGCTACCACACTCGTTTAGTTGGCGCCGTGCCTGCCCGCAAGCGCCCTCACGTAAATAATTGACTATGATTGCTCTTAGACTGCGCTTGATCTCCCGGCATCCAACCGAGTTTTACTCCCGCTACGACGCCGAATAGGACAGCATTCCGAGGCGCCGGCGAGCGCGGCCCCGGCCAAATGCTCAACGAGACCGGGTCAGCAAATCTACAGGTATCGTTCCAGAGGCCGCGGACGCTTGACCTTCAACTGAGGTAGAGGAACGGAGCTTGGCGCGGCCTTGTCAAAGACCCTTAAATTGGGCGGTGTGTCGAAAGCCTTCGCTGCGCGCTGGGCCAATTGGCGAGCCTCCTCACGCAGATCTTCAAAGCGTTTGACCTCCCAGGCATTGCGATCGACGAGTTGCTTTTGGTGGCGTATGATTTTTCCGGCCGTATCGCGGACCGCAACATCCACTTCCACCTTTTGGCGCCCCTTGAAGGCAAGCAGCACCTCCTCACCCACGCTGGCGCTTGATTCTTCAAGAGCTCTTGGCAGGTCAACGCCCCACACCTTGAATGGCTTTCCCCCTTCGTTTTCCAGAACGATAAAATGACTTTCTTTCTCGTCTGCCTTGTCGAGATAAGGCGCGGTACCGGTCGATATGAGTTTGCCGATGTGGATAATCGTATGACCGAGACGGGCACACTTCAACGGGTGATGAAAGCCTTCGATTGGCAACTGCATAAGAAGGACTACATCCCGATGTCGGGCCAGATTGTCGATGCCTCACTGGTGCCGGCGCCGAAGCAGCGCAACACCGGAAGCGAGCGGGACGCGATCAAATCTGGAAAGAGCGCGCAGGAGATCTGGCCGGATGAGCCAAACAAGGCCGCGCAAAAGGACACAGACGCGCGCTGGACGCTCTAGGTGGGTGGCAAGGTCCGCTACCGGGAGGACGGCACGCCCCTGCCGATGATTGCGGTGCCCGTCTTCGGCTATAAGTCCCATATCAGTATCGACCGGCGTTTTGGCTTTATCCGGTCAATGGCCGTGACCTCGGCCAAAGAGGCGGACGGACGTCTGCTGAAACGTGTGGTCACGACCGACAATATCAGTGGCGACGACTGGGCCGACAGCGCGTACCGGTCACGCAGCAACGAGAAGTGGCTGTCGGCACGGGCCAATGCGGCCAAGTCCTCGGTCCGCGCCCATGTCGAGCATGTGTTTGCGCATCAGAAGAACCGGTTTGGTCTGTTTATCCGCACCATCGGCCTCAAACGCGCTGAGGCCAAACTCACCTTGGCCAATCTGGCCTATAACTTCAACCGGCTGATCTTCCATGAACGCAGGCGAGCCCTAGGATGAGTCCGCCCGGTTTCAGGAACAAATGGCCAAAACACCGACCGAAACACCAATAAAAGCGCCATAGACGCACATCCTGACCCGCTGGAACACCGCCGCATCCGAACAGCGTGTTATGCCGCCCAATTCATGAGGTTTTTGCGGGTGTCCGGCTTCCCTATTTTCGTCCTGTGGATTTGCGGTGAGGTCTGCCTTGCTCATGTGTACACTGTCAGCGATTCGTAATGTGTCCGGAGACGTTTGAGATGTATGGCCGGTTGACGGTGATTTGCGGCCCGATGTTTGCGGGCAAGACGACCGAGCTTCTGAAGCGCATCCTGTGGGCCCGCAATGGCGAGGGTAAGGATGTGCTGGTCGTCAAAACCGCCTTTGATGTGCGCTACTCACGAACCGAAGTGATTACGCACGATGGCCTGGCCGCCGAGGCAGTTGTGTTGCACGCCTTTGGCGACATCGAAGCCCGTTTTCGTGAGGCCGATCTGGTCTGTTTTGACGAGGTGCAGTTTTTTCAGGACATGGACCGTGACGTGGTCGATGTGGTCAAATGCCTTCTGGAAGCCGGAACGGATGTTGTAGCAGCCGGTCTTGACACTAACTGGAAGGGCGATGCCTTTGCCGCGACGGGTCTGTTGATGGCTATGGCTGACGAAGTGGTCAAACTGCGGTCGCACTGCGCGGTTTGCGGGCAGCCGGCCCATAAAACGTTCAAGAAGGTTGAGGACGAAGCAGAGATACAGTTGGGGCATAATGATATTTATGAACCCCGCTGCAATCGCCACTGGTTCTCTGACCTCCCTTTGATGATGAAGCTTGAGGCGCTGAAACGGTCGGGAAAGACAGAGGGCTGAGCGCATGACGGATGTGACCCCGGAAGATGTGGCGATGGCGCAGGTCCGCATCGCCGGGCAGGTACACAGAACGCCTCTGATTCAATCCGAGACGCTGAACACAGCCTTGGGTCACCGTATCATATTCAAAGCCGAAAATTTGCAAAGGATCGGGGCCTTCAAACTGCGCGGTGCGACCAACACCCTCAAAGCTTTGCAAGAACAGAACGCTCTGTCTTATAGCGTGTGTACCTTTTCCTCCGGCAACCACGCGCAGGCTGTGGCCTATGCGGCCCGCAGTCTAGGCGTCAAGGCCACCATATTTATTCCACAGCAGGCCTCAGGTTTAAAGATAGCTGCGACCCGTGCCTGCGGGGCGGAGGTGGTGGTCACCGAAACGCGTCAGATCGCAGAAGCCGCAATTTCGGACTACATTGAGCGCGGTGCCACCTTTGTCCATCCCTATGACAACCCTTATGTTATTGCCGGTCAGGGCACCGCCTGTCTCGAAGCGTTGCAGGATGGGGCGGAGGCAGATGCAGTCTTCGCCCCCTGCGGCGGGGGCGGACTGATGTCGGGGACGTGGCTGGCCACCCGGCTGGCGCGGCCAAAGGCGAAGGTTTTTGCCTGTGAACCGGCAATGGCTAACGATGCTCACCGCTCTGTACAAAGCGGTCAGATTGTGCGTCTGAACGAGACACCGATGACTATAGCCGACGGTGTAAGGACGCTCGCCGTGTCTGAACGTACCCTGTCCTACCTGCGTCAACTCGATGGGTTTCATGAAGTTGGCGAGCGTGAAATCATCCTGTGGACCCAATGGCTGACCCATCTCTTGAAACTGACCATTGAACCCACTTCGGCCATGTGCATGGCGGGGGTTCAGCGTTGGCTGAGAACCCAAACGGGACCGCGAACCGTTCTGGTCATCCTTTCTGGTGGCAATATCGGTGCGGATACGCAAAGGCAGATATGGGCGGAGGATCATCTCCGGGACTGGCCGCTGTAAGTACCGCAACGAGAAGCGGGCGAGCCCATTCTTTTCAACTTTCAGATAGGCAACCGCCAAAAAGCCTTTTGGATTTTGCCTCAAAAAGTGCTTTAGGTTTAATCGTTGGGGGCCGTCATTGAGCCCTGTTCTATTTTTAAACATGGCATTCTGACCGCAACGCGGAATTACTGATTTTTAGGAGCACCTATGACTGCAAAGCTTGATCCCGTGACCGGTTTTGTCGTGATGGCCTTCGGTTCGCCAGGCGTTGCGCTCATTCTGGCGGGGGCCATACTGGTTTTCGCACTGGGTCTGATAGGGTTTACCGCTGTGCGGGTTTATAACCCCTTGCTTATGGAAATCCGTGACCGCTGGAACCTTTTAGGGGGTCTTGCCGGGCGCAATCGTCGGATGGCCTTCTTTGAACAGTTTGCGACGGTGGACACACGCTTTTCCGGTACCGGAGCCGATGGCCGGTTGTCGGCGGCTCTTGTGCTCGGCTGGGCCAATTACCGAAGCCTGCTTGTCGATAGCGAAGGCGATGGGTTCGTTACCTCCATCTGTGCGGCGGAAGCTTTTGATCGTCTGGATGAGCCCGCCCGTGCTCTGGAATGGTGGGCGAATATTCTGGTGGCTGTCGGTCTGGTGATTACCTTTCTGGGTATTGTCGCCGCTCTGTCAGAAGCGACAGCGGCCATGGCCGGCGGTGACGGCGGGTCGCAGATGCAAAGCGCGCTGATGGGACTGCTTGCGATTGCGGCCACGAAGTTCTGGACCTCCATTTCCGGGGTCTTTTGCTCCATCATCTTACGCGTGGTCGCCCGGTTCTGGCGCAAGGCGATTGAGAGCGCTGAGGCGGGTTTCTTCGTGACCCTTGATAGCTGTGTGAGCTTCATGCCGCCGGAAAAGGTCTCACTGGAGCAGCTCAAGAGCCTGAAGCGACTAGAAACCGCGATCGGCGGAAAGGTTTGAATATGCGCTTCAAACACCGCCGCGCCTCCGAAATGGAAGAAGGCGAAAGCTACTACGTCTCGATGACCGATCTTATGGTCGGCGTCCTCTTCATCTTCATCATCATGCTGGCCTATTTTGCCCTGCATTTCCGGGACACGACTGAAGAACTCACCAGTGCTAAGGACGCGCAGACCACTGCCTTGATGAAGGTGGCGACGGAATTGCGCTCTCATTCCGCAAATATCGAAGTCGATTACAAAAACAGAATTGTCTGTCTGAAAGACACGGACCTTCTTGAAACGGGCGGGACGGGCGAGCGACGCTGCTTTGCCTATTCCGGGGCGCCTCCTGTCGATGTTCAGAGCGAAGCTGCGCAGAAATCAGCGGCAGCTCAGGCGGTATTTGCCGCCGCCCTGAATGGTGATGTCAGCCAGAAAATGCCACAAGCGAGCGTAAACCTCTCGGATGGTACCACCAGTTTCGACGCGGATCGCCTGTTCGCGCCGGGTACAGCGACCTTGTCCGCCGAGGGACAGGCCGCCGCAACAGAGCTGGCGAGTAGTCTGGCGACGCGACTGCCTTGCATGGCCTACGGCACCAATGCAGCGGGTTGTCAGGGAGAGGCCAAGATGAGTGCCGTTACGATCCTTGCCGTTGCCAATATTAACGCCTTTACGGCCGACGGGCGCGCGGCTCAGGCCTTGTCTTTGGAACGATCCGTGGCCTTCCATCAGGCTCTGGTCGCTTCACGGCCTGTTTTGGGGCAATTACGCAACCAGCCTGAGGGTGGAGAGCCCCTGCTGCGGGTCGTGTCTGTTGGCAATTCGTCGGTCAATGCCCCGTCCGGCGGTTCGGGCAAGACGCTGATCATTCAGTTTCAGATGGCAACGCCCGCGCAATAAGGGCGTAGGGTTCAAGGCCGGCCCCCTATTCGGATGCGGCGGGCGCATTTATGTTGAGGTTAAGTTATGAACGACACGGCGAAGGCGCTGAACGATGCGAAGGCGCGGCTGAGAGACTGGCTGTTTAACGCGGCCCTGCCGATCTGGCGCGATACCGGCGTTGATAAGGCCAAGGGCGGTGTCTTTGAAACCCTGGCGCTTGATGGAACGCCTGCGGACGTTAACCGTCGCACGCGCGTCGCCGCCCGTCAGGTCTATTCCTATGCGCTGGCCCGACAGATGGGGTATGAGGGCGATGTCGATACGGTCATTGACGCGGGGCTGAACTGGCTGAGCGGTCCGGCCGCGGCACCGGGAGGCCTCGTCTATGCTGTGCTGACGCCACAAGGCGAAGTGGTAAAGGCCGAGTTCGACTTCTACGACCACGCCTTCGCCCTTCTGGCCTATGCTTCGGCCTTCAAGGTGCGCCCACACGACAAGAGCCTTGAGCAAAAGGCCATCGCTATCCGCGATACGCTGATGACGACCTACAAGCACCCGGTGCGCGGCTTCGAAGAAGCCAATCCGCGCACCTTGCCGCTGAAAACCAATCCGCACATGCACATGTTCGAGGCCTCGCTGGCGTGGATCGAAGCCGGCGGTGACGGCGTTTGGAAAGAGATCGCGGGCGAAATCGCGCAGCTATGTCTCGACAAGTTCCTGCACCCGGAAAATGGCAGCCTGCGCGAATATTTCGACGGCGACTGGAACCCGCTGGAAGGTGAGATGGGTCGTATTATCGAGCCGGGCCATCAGTTTGAATGGGCGTGGTTGCTGGTTCGCTGGGCGGCCATCAGTGGCGATGATAAGTTTATTGCGCCCGCCAAGCGTCTGGTCGAAATCGCTGAAGACTTCGGCACCGATCATGAACGCAACGCTACGGTGTTCGAGCTGTGGGACGACTTCTCGGTTAAGGACAACAAGGCGCGCCTGTGGGCCCAGACTGAGCGCATGAAGGCCTATGTGGCCTTGCAGTCCATCGCCGCGACGCCCGAAGAAAAGACGGGCTATGTCGCAAAGCTGATCAAGGGTATCGAAGGTCTTGAGTTATATTTCGACGCGCCTGTGCGCGGGCTTTATCGCGACAAGATGAACCCGGACGGCAGCTTCGTACAGGAGCCCGCACCAGCTTCGACCCTTTATCACATTATCTGCGCCATCGACGAAACCTTCCGCGTTGAAATGTGAGACTCAAAGACAGCTTACGGGCTTGAGTGTGCGCTCACGTCATTCTAAAAGCCCGTAGTTTTTCTCGGAGTGCGCCGAATGTCTGATGTCCCGCCAATCTTGCTGATACTGATTGCGCTGAAGGCGGGGGCCAAGATTATAGACGTCTATCAGACGGATTTTTCGGTTGATGCCAAGTCAGACGCCTCTCCGGTCACCGAAGCGGATGGCGCGGCGGAAGAGATCATTTTGACGGAACTGGCCAAGCTGTCGCCGGACATCCCTGTCGTCGCCGAAGAGGCCGTCTCAAAGGGTGACGTGCCAGAGACAGACAAGGTCTTCTATCTGGTCGATCCGCTGGATGGTACGCGTGAATTTATCTCCCGTAATGGCGAATTCACCGTCAATATCGCCCTGATCGAAGAGGGCGTACCTGTTACTGGCGTGGTTTATGCCCCTGCGCTTGGTGAGATCTTCTGGGGCGCGCAAGGTAAGGGTGCCTTCCGGGCCACCGTCAATGAAGGTGTCATTGGCACGCAACAGGCCATTCGTGTGCGCAAGGCTCCCACCGCTCTGACCGCTATCGGCAGCCGCTCGCACGGCAGCGCGGAGACGGAAGAGTGGCTTAAGCAGTATGTGGTCAATGACTTTGTAGCCGCTGGGTCATCGCTGAAATTCTGCCGCGTGGCCGAAGGGGCAGCTGACCTCTACCCCCGACACGGTCGCACGATGGAATGGGATACGGCAGCCGGCGATGCCGTATTGCGCGCCGCCGGTGGTCTGGTTACAACACTGGATGGGCAGCCGCTTACCTACGGCAAACGCGACCGAGCGGACGCAACCGATTTTGCCAATCCTTATTTTGTCGCCTATGGCGATCAGAGTCTTGTTGGTGCAATTGCCTCTGCATAGCGCTGAAACCAAATCTGAATTGTGCGTAACGCCTTGGGGTTGAGTTTGAGCCTCGCTTCTCTTGACCTCTGCCACTACTGAAATACGCTGACAGTCCTCCAGCGAGAGGACAGGCAATGAGAGGTATGACCCAGGTTGGTGAGCAGAGCGTCGTTGCTTATCTTGGCAACCTAAAGCCGCTTTTCGTCGGCAAATGTAAAAAGGATGGGGTGAGTGCGTCCGAAGGTTTAAGGCGGCTTGTTGTTGAAGCCTTAAATACAAAAGAGGCGTCATACAAAATTGAACCGGTCGAACCAGAAGAGGTGTCTATAGGCGTTCAAGTCCGATTCACGCCTTCAGAACTCGCCGCCGCGAAGGCGTGCGCCACCGCTTCCGGGCTTTCACTTCAAAAATGGTATGCGTCCTTATTGAGGGGGTATCTGACGCGACTACCTCAGTTTGGTCAGTACGAGCTCGAGGCATTGGGCGAAAGCAACCGTCGGATTGCTCAGATGGTCCGCCAGCTTCGTGGTTGTGAATTCGCCTCTATAAATGAAGCCATTCGTGGGGATGACATTGTCTCTGAGTTAAGAGCACACCTTAAACACGTTGCCGTTCTAATGACCTGCAATCGTGACCGGTGGAGATTATCTCCCGATGACTGAGCCGAGTGCATTCACCGAAGACGACGTTCATGAGATTATCCCTCGCAAGGGGCGCACGAGAATCCGCAAACGGCTTTAGACATCGTTCACTTCCTCAAGCGCAAACTTGGTCCGAAAGTGATCGAAACTCCGCAGGATAAAGAACAGCGCCGACAGCGGCATAGAGAGCCGGATAGGGGCGTTGACCGCTAGGCGGCATTGATTAGCACCGCTGAACCGTTCTAACAGCCTTTTACGTTTGTCCGCGTAAGTCTTCCTTCGTAAAAGCCGGACAAGAAACGGACCGCGGGGTCCGCGAAAAGAGTGTGGCAAGGCATGTCGATTACCCCTGACCGGTTGACTCATCTGCGGCGGCTGGAAGCCGAGTCGATCCATATCATGCGCGAAGTGGCGGCGGAGTTCAAAAACCCCGTCATGCTCTATTCGATCGGCAAGGATTCGTCGGTCATGCTGCATCTGGCGCTAAAGGCCTTCTATCCGTCGAAGCCACCCTTCCCCCTGATGCACATCGACACGACGTGGAAGTTCCGGGAGATGATCCAGTTCCGCGACGACACGGTCGCGCGTCTCGGTCTGACCCTCCTTAAGCATACCAATCCTGATGGTCTGCGCGACAACGTCAACCCGTTTGACTATGGCAGCTCGGTCTATACCGGCATCATGAAGACCGACGCGCTCAAGCAGGCCCTAACGGCGCATGGCTTCGATGCAGCCTTTGGCGGCGCGCGCCGCGATGAGGAAAAGTCGCGGGCCAAGGAGCGTATCTTCTCCTTCCGCACGCAGAACCACGGCTGGGACCCCAAAAACCAGCGGCCGGAACTGTGGAATCTGTATAATGCCCGCATCAAGCCGGGCGAGTCGATCCGCGTCTTTCCGCTGTCCAACTGGACTGAATTGGACATCTGGCAATACATCCTCGTCGAGAATATCCCCATCGTGCCGCTGTATTTCTCTGCCCCGCGCCTGGTGGTACGGCGCGGCGGTCAGTGGATCATGGTCGATGATGAGCGGCTGCCGCTCGAACCCGGCGAAACCCCCGAAATCCGCAATGTCCGCTTCCGCACGCTTGGCTGTTATCCTCTGACGGCCGCGATCGAGTCCGATGCCAAAACTTTGGAAGAGATTGTCGCCGAAATGCTGGTGGCACGGACCTCTGAGCGATCGGGTCGCCTGATTGACCACGACGAAGCCGGCTCGATGGAAAAGAAGAAGCGTGAGGGCTATTTCTGATGAACGCTCTGGAAAAGATCGATACCGCGGCCTTTACCGACTACCTGGCTGCGCATGAGAAAAAGAGCCTTCTGCGCTTTCTGACCTGCGGCAGCGTCGATGACGGCAAATCGACCCTGATTGGTCGTCTGCTCTACGACACCAAGCTGATCTTTGAAGATCAGTTGGCGGGCCTCGAGAAAGACTCCAAACGCTTTGGCACGGTGGGTGAAGAGATTGATCTGGCGCTGCTGGTCGATGGACTTCAGGCTGAGCGTGAACAAGGCATCACCATCGACGTGGCCTATCGCTTCTTCACGACCGAAAAGCGCAAGTTCATCGTCGCCGACACGCCCGGCCATGAGCAATATACGCGTAACATGGCGACGGGGGCATCCAATTCCGACCTCGCCGTTATCCTCATCGATGCGCGCAAGGGCATATTGACCCAGACCCGCCGGCACTCCTTCATCGTCTCGCTTCTGGGCATCAAGCACGTCGTTCTGGCGGTCAATAAGATCGACCTGATGGACTATTCCAAAGAGGTCTATGAGCAGATCACAGCGGATTATCGCGCCTTTGCCGCCGATTTCGGGTTTGAGACGCTGGTGTCCATCCCACTGTCGGCGCGCTTTGGCGACAACGTGCTGGACCGCAGCGAAAAGCTTGGCTGGTACGACGGCCCGACGCTCGTTGAGCATCTGGAAACCGTTCAGATTAATCGCGATGAGACGCAAAAACCCTTCCGTCTGCCGGTGCAGTGGGTTAACCGCCCTGACCTGAATTTCCGTGGCTTCTCTGGTACCATCGCCTCGGGCACAGTGCGTCCGGGCGATGAGGTGGTTGTGGCCAGTTCCGGCAAGACCTCGCGCGTAAAGGCCATCGTCACCTATGACGGCGAGTTGCCGGAGGCCGGTGCCGACGAAGCCGTTACCCTGACGCTGGAAGACGAAATCGATATTTCGCGCGGCGATACCCTCGCCGCCCCGCAGGCTCGCCCGGAGGTGTGTGAGCAGTTTCAGGCCAGCCTGATCTGGATGAACGAAGACGAGCTGCTGCCCGGCCGACCTTATCTGCTCAAGCTTGGCGCGCGCACGGTCACGGCGACCGTCACCGACATCCGCCACAAGACCGACGTCAATTCGTTTGAGAAGCTGGCAGCAAAGACGCTGAAACTCAATGAAGTCGCCACCGTCAACATCGCTACGCAGTCGCCCATTGCCTTTGATCCGTACGCGGATAATAAGGCTACGGGGGCCTTTATCCTGATTGATCGCATCTCGAACCTGACCCTAGGGGCGGGGTTGATCGACCATGCCCTGCGCCGCGCCAGCAATGTGCACTGGCAGGCGCTGGAGGTCTCGAAAGAGGCGCGCGCGGGCATCAAGCGGCAGAAGCCGGCGGTCCTGTGGTTCACCGGCCTGTCGGGGGCGGGTAAATCGACCATCGCCAATCTGGTTGAAAAGAAACTGCTCAGCCTAGGCTATCACACGACGCTGCTTGATGGCGACAATGTGCGCCACGGACTGAACAAGGATTTGGGCTTCTCGGATGCTGACCGGGTGGAAAACATCCGCCGCGTGGCCGAGGTGTCCAAACTGATGACCGAAGCCGGTCTGATCACGCTCGTCTCCTTCATCTCGCCGTTCCGCGCTGAGCGTCAAATGGCGCGCGAACTCCTCCAGGACGGTGAGTTCGTCGAAATCCACGTCGCTACGCCGCTGGAGGTCGCTGAGGCCCGCGATGTCAAAGGCCTCTACAAGAAGGCGCGCGCCGGTCAGATCCCCAACTTTACCGGTATCGACAGCCCCTATGAGGCGCCGGAAAGCCCGGAAATCGTGGTGGCAAAAAACGGTGAAGCCCCAGAGGCCGAGGCCGAACGTATCTTCCAGTGGCTGTTTGAAAACGGCTATCTGCCGGTGGAGCCGACCTACGTCATCTGACCTCTGCGGCTGACTTGTAATCGCCCGCCGATGGCCCCATGTCTCTGCTCCGAAGGCGGGTTGAAGTGCTGCGCATTATGCACTAGACCGCAACAGTCTCTGGAGTACAGCCATGTCCGAATTGCGCGCCAATTCCGTCGTCGAACTTGCCTCAGCCAAGTTTGGCAATCACCTGCCCATTTCGGTCATTGCCGGGCCGTGCCAACTGGAAAGCCGCGAACACGCCCTGGAAGTGGCGTCGGCCCTGAAGGAGATTTCCGACCGTCTCGGTTTCGGCGTCATCTTCAAGACCTCGTTTGACAAGGCCAACCGCACTTCGGCCAAGGCTGCGCGCGGTATTGGCTTGAAAGACGCGCTACCGATCTTTGCGGAAATCCGTGAAAGCCTTGGTCTCGCTGTCCTCACCGACGTGCACGAGTCGCAACAATGCGCCCCGGTGGCCGAAGCCGTCGATGTGCTGCAAATCCCCGCCTTCCTCTGCCGTCAGACGGACCTGCTGCTGGCGGCCGCGGCGACGGGTCGTGCCATCAATGTCAAGAAGGGGCAGTTCCTCGCCCCCTGGGACATGAAAAATGTGCTCGATAAGATCGTGCTGGGTGGCAACCCGAACGTCCTGCTGTGCGATCGCGGCACCAGCTTTGGTTACAACACGCTCGTGTCGGACTTCCGTGGTCTGCCCATTATGGCCTCGACCGGCGCGCCGGTGATCTTCGATGCCACCCACTCGGTGCAGCAGCCCGGCGGTCTGGGCGGCTCCTCCGGTGGTCAGCGCGAATTCGTGCCCGTTCTGGCGCGTGCGGCCGTAGCAGTCGGTGTCGCCGGCCTGTTCATCGAAACCCATCCGGACCCGGATAATGCGCCCTCTGACGGCCCGAATATGGTGCCGCTGGCGTCATTTGAAGGCCTGATGCGCGACCTGATGGCGATTGATCAGGTGGCCAAGGCCATCACGGCGCGGGACTCTGCCCACTAAGATGAAGCCGGTCATCCTCATTCCGGCGCGCATGGCCTCGACCCGACTGCCCAATAAGCCTTTGGCCGACCTCAATGGCGAGCCAATGATCGTCGCCGTGTGGCGGCGCGCCATGGAGGCCGATCTGGCCCCTGTCTGGGTCGCCACCGACACGCCCGAGATCGCTGAGGCCATTCGTGCTGTCGGCGGCAACGCCGTGATGACCAAGCCCGACCACCCGTCGGGCTCCGATCGCATCTATGAGGCCATCACCAATATCGACCCGGATCGCGCCTATGACATTCTGCTCAATGTGCAGGGTGACCTGCCCACCGTGGCTCCGGAGACCATCCGTGCGGTGTTCGAACCGCTGAAAGACGCCGAAGTGGATATCGCCACGCCGGTGGCTGAAATTCATACCGAAGCCGAACGCACCGCCTCATCGGTGGTCAAGATGGTCGGGACGCCGATTGCGCCCGGACGTTTCCGTGCCCTCTACTTTACACGCGCTACCGCGCCGTGGGGTGAGGGGCCCCTCTATCACCATATCGGCCTTTACGGCTGGCGACGTTCGGCTTTGGAGCGTTTCGTGACGCTGGCCCCGTCGCCGCTGGAACAGCGCGAAAAGCTGGAGCAGTTGCGCGCGCTTGAACACGGTATGCGCATCGACGCCGTTGAAGTGGCCGAAGTGCCACTGGGGGTCGATACGCTGGCTGATCTGGAAGAGGCGCGCCGTCGCCTCAGTGGGAAATAGTCATGGTTCTTGAAACCGCCCTTGAGGCCACCTCTGCCCTTCAGGCTGCACAGCAGACCGTCGAGATCGAAACCGCCGGCCTGAGCGCCCTGCGCGAGGCGCTGGACGGGGAGTTGGGGCGGCGTTTTGAGGCGGCTATCGACGCCATACTGAAGGCGCAGGCTCACGGCGGGCGCATCATTGTCACTGGCATGGGCAAGTCCGGTCATATTGGGCGCAAAATTGCCGCCTCTCTGGCATCGACCGGGGCACTGTCGCACTTTGTGCATCCGGCTGAGGCCAGCCACGGCGATCTTGGCATGGTCGGTAGTAATGACGTGGTGCTGGCCCTGTCGTGGTCGGGCGAAGCGCCGGAGCTGGCGGACATCATCGCCTATACGCGCCGTTTCGAGGTGCCGCTGATTGCGATTACATCAGGCGCCAAAAGCGCGCTGGGTTCCGCAGCCGATATTGCTCTGGTCCTGCCGAAGATGGCCGAGGCCTGCCCCAACGGGCTGGCGCCGACGACCTCCACGACCATGCAACTGGCCATGGGTGACTGCATCACCGTGGCGCTCCTGTCGCTGCGCAAGTTCACGGCGCAGGATTTCCGGCAGTATCATCCCGGCGGCAAGCTGGGCTCGCGCCTGCTCAAGGTGCGCGATCTGATGCATAGCGGCGACGCCATGCCGCTGGTCGGCGAGGAGACCCCTCTGTCTCAGGCGATTGTCGAGATGTCGTCGAAACGCTACGGCATGACTGGCGTCGTCGATACAGACGGCCGCCTGACTGGCATCGTCACCGATGGCGACTTGCGCCGTGCCTTCAGTGAGGGCTTTACCGACCGGGCCGTGTCAGAGATGATGACAAAAGCCCCGCGCGTAACGACACCGGACACGCTGGCCTCACAGCTTCTGGCAGAAATGAACGCCCGCAGCATTACAGGCATATTCGCGGTCGAAGACGCCCGCCCCGTCGGCGTCATTCACCTGCATGAAATCCTGCGGGCGGGCGTGGCTTAAAACAGGCCCTCGCGCTGCCACGGAACATGCAAGCGTGCAATGGCCTCGCGGCCACGTTTCCCAAGAGCACGTCGCGCGTTCGCGTTTTCGAAAAGGTGTTTCAGTGCACCTGCCGCGGCAGCGACATCTGGCTCCGCCCACTGCGCGTCAGGGCCGTTGTAGCGCACGTTGGCTGGTATCAGATGGTACGGCACCAGCTTTGCCGTATTCGCATCCATAAACTCCATATTCCCTGACCAACCGGTTGCTATCACGGGGACACCTGCGGCCATGGCCTCTGCGAGAGGGAGCCCGAAACCCTCACCCCGGTGCAAGGAGATCAGCACGTCTGCATTGGCGATCAGTTGCTCTGTGGCTTCGATATCCAAGGTTTCGCATTGGAAAACGATATCGGACCGGTTGCCAGCCTGACTCAGCAACGCCTTAAATGTCGCGTGTGTCTCTGCCGCTTCATAGGTCTTGATGATCAGCTGCGCACTGGTCGGATCGGGGAAAGCCAGTTGCCAGGCGCGTACAACGGCAGCCGGGTTCTTGCGTTCGAGATCGCTTCGGGGATCGAACAGGGTCAAAACACGCACAAAATGATGCGCGCCAGGAGAGACGCTTTTAATCGGCACGGGATGCGGCATAACCCTCAGTTTATCCCCCAGATCCGTTTGACCCGCGCGCTCGAACGCTCGTTGAAACGCGTCTCTGGCGAAGGCGCTGGGCACCCAGATTTCGTGAAACCATTGTGCTATTGCCACCCAGTCCGCTGGCGCGAGATCACTCTCCCATACCCAGTAAGCGATGCGGTACATGTGAGCCCATTGATCCGGATCACGGGCAAACAGAGCTATCTTTGCTTCCGGCGGATTGCCATGGATGATCCATATCGGAGCGTCTTCCGCAAAGGGCTCCGGCTTTCGTGTCAACAGTCTGCGATGCAAGGGGCGTAAATCGTCTCGTAGGACGGTGTATCCGGCATTTTCGAGCGCTAGGGCGGTCAGTTGTCCAGCCCTGCCTATACCCAAAGGCTCGGATAAAAAACCACTTAGCCAGAGGGCGTCAGCAGAAGGGCGCGCGCGCATCTGTGTTGCAGGCCAACGCGTCGAAGTGGCTTGCCATCGCAAAGCAAACAAACGCCGATGAACGGTGCCGAGCAGTTCTTTCAGAAGGACGACCATATCAAATCATATCGGGCTCCGATAATCTCAGCAAACGAATTGGCGCAAAAAGTCCTTGCGACTAATCTCAGCAATCGCCATTACTCTGGCCGCTCTCACGGCTGGATTACCTCATGCCCTAGAATTTTAAGCTCAATCGGCCAGATAAACGCTTGCTTTCCATCTCCCTGAGTTTCTATTTATTCATGGAACTTTCTTTATCCTGCAACCCGGAGTTTAATTAGAGATTTTAGTTTTAATGGGCTCGCGTATTGAGAAAAAGTACAGCCAGTTAACGATATTTTTTTTTTGATGGCGGTTCGGATAAACTAACTCTTCGGGGGGCGGATCATAAACCTTTCAATGGTTTGGCAAATAACAACGTCTGGTTTTCTTGCCGCTACAGTCTGCTCTATCATGTCCGCTGTCCATACGATCTGAAATTCGGTGAACCAACGCGCAAACCACCAGCTAAGTTGGTGGGGAAAATCACCAGCGTCAAAGAATGAGTTTCCAAAAGCGATGACTTTCTTTTTAATCGGGGCGCTCGGATTATGCCACGTAATCCCGGTCCCCACCTTGCTTTTCGCTGTCACTCGCTCTGTGATGCTTAATTGTCTCGCCGCATCGTCCAGTTCCGGTGAAATGGGATCAGATGCCAGTTGGAAAATCTGAATACCTCCAAAATGGTCAGCAAGATCGCTTCGCTGCGGGCGAGGCGTTGTGAATTCAACCTTTGGTGACTTAAGACCTAGCCGTCGCATCATCTCGGAAAACATGACGAAACTTCCAAAAGCAGTCATATGATTGTTGGCTGTCGGATATGAAAGCAATCGTGTTTTATCGTCGAAAAGCTTTACGGCATTTATGTAATCTGCATCTTTCTCAAATGCCGCATTTACTGCTTTAAATATTGTCGATCCGCCATACGTGTCAAATGGAGCAAACTCTGGGAGTATTGTTGCCTTTTCAGGAATGACCAATTGCAAAAACTGAAATTTATGCCGCCTTGATAAGTTTTTCCGATTGTTTATAGTCCGTTTCCATAAATCTGCATAATCAGATGCAATCTCTTCCGGCATGGTAAGCTGCATCGCGTGGTTATTTGTTCCTTCATAAACAAATATATAGCCGTTTCTTCCTACGGCTAAAACACGATCACGCGATGAATATCCAACTGGCAATGTCAAACTTGTAAGCTCAACATTGGCACGATGGGCCATAAAGTCAGAGCTTATTATTAGTCCGCTGTTCTTTTCACTGACAGGCTTTGACCAATACTCAATTTCAATCATTAAAATTGTATATTGACGCGCACCTTTCCCTTGATACTGCGGGTTCTGTGATGCGTGGGCTGATCCCAAAAACAGAATTGGAGCGCTGATTTGATATGTGAGATTAATCTCTATTGCGCCGCCGTTTTGTTGCTTGACGTTAGCCTTTACGTTCTCAGATGACGAAAATTCCAGCGTAGAGGTGTTCAAAAAGAGAAGATGCTCCGCGTTCACCTTTCCAACATAAAGAAGAGACCCGGCGTCGGGATCAGCTTCAACAACGATTCTAACGGTGACTTCTGTATCGGTAGGCACTGCCAGCGGCACCTGCATCAAGTGCCAATCGTGACCGCTCCCCTCCCAAAACTCGACACCTCTGTATGCCGACCGCGCTTCGCCCTGATGCGGGGTGTGTAGGATAGATAAGATGTCATAACCGATCAGCGTTTGTTTCACTGTAGCAAGCTCCTTCTATCAAGCCTTATTTGCATAACAACGGGCCAGATCGCAAGCGTCCGCCGTTGTTGTCACTGGCAAAACAAGCATTCTGGCAGTCTCCCACACTCCCATTCCGGGCAGTTTTTAACCATAGGCCTGTTCGAAGTAAGGCGCTGGCCACAACAAAAAAATATTGGTTCATTGGCCAATCCGCATATGGAAGACTAGTCTACGCATCGTTCACGTTCTGACGACACTTCAAAAAGACAAGATGCACAATCCGGAGATGCATGGTGCAGACCCAACTCCAGCTTTTTCACCTGAAAAAGAACACTGGCGGGATTCGGGTCTAGGGCAAAAAAAGAGGTTGTAAATCGTCTTGTGCGTGCCATAAGTTTTCTGCGCATCCGGCAACATCAGGCTTTTTTGCCTCAAAAATGATGTTGAAAGCCCATCCGCAGATAAAGACAGCATCGAAACACCATGCGATTTCGGGACCGAATGGCTCAATCCGGTGACTAATACCCGCGCTCAAGAGAAACAAAGCTCTCATAGCGGGGTTCTATACATAAGTAAAAATCACCGATTAAGTTGGCTAAATAACTTAACCGGTCCGAAAAACAAATCCAGTGTGATTTCTTGGCGCGTCAGGATAACGTCAAACACTTGCGCAGATACTTACCATAGTCACTCTTGCCGAGCGTAATCGACAGGCTCTCAAGCTGAGCGTCGTCAATGAAGCCCTTGCGCCAGGCGATTTCTTCCGGGCAGGCAATCTTGAAGCCCTGACGCTTTTCGAGCACGCGCACAAATTCGGCGGCGTCGAGCAGGCTGTCCGGCGTACCGGTGTCGAGCCACGCATAGCCGCGGCCGATGGCCTGCACGCTCAGTTCGCCGCGCTCCAGATAAACACGGTTGACGTCGGTGATTTCGTATTCGCCGCGCGCGGAGGGCTTGAGGTTCGCCGCGATATCAACGACTTGATGATCGTAGAAATAAAGGCCGGTAATCGCCCAGTTCGAGCGCGGGCGGATCGGCTTTTCTTCAACCGACAGAGCCTTGAAGTTCTCATCGAACTCAACGACGCCATAGCGCTCAGGGTCTGAGACTTGGTAGGCAAAGACGCTGGCGCCCGATTGGATCTTGGCGGCATCTTCGAGGAAGAGGGGCAGGGACGGCCCGTAATAAATGTTGTCACCCAGGATCAGGCAAGACGGTTCCGAACCGACAAACTCCGCCCCGATGATGTAGGCCTGAGCCAGACCATCCGGCGAAGGCTGTTCTTTGAATTCGAGGTTGATGCCCCACTGGCTGCCGTCACCCAGCAACTTTTTAAACAGCGGCAGATCGTGCGGCGTCGAAATAATCAGAATGTCCCTGATACCAGCCATCATCAGGGTGGACAGCGGATAATAGATCATCGGCTTGTCATAGACCGGCATCATCTGCTTGGAGACACCAATCGTCATGGGATGGAGGCGCGTACCGCTGCCGCCGGCGAGAATAATACCCTTCATATCAATATACCTCGTTTGCCGACTTACCCGTCAGGGCGGTCAGGCATTCATCTAATGATTTTTCCCACGGGTCTAAACGTAACCCGAAAAATGTATTTAACTTTTCACCGCTAAGTCGCGAATTGGCAGGCCGTTTGGCCGGTGTCGGATAGGCCTCCGTCGGGATTGGATTGACCTTGACTGGCTTGCCGCCGCGCTCCACCGAGCCGGCAAAAATACGTTCGGCAAAGCCGGCCCAGGTTGTTTCCCCCTGCCCCGTCAGGTGGAACACACCCCTCAGAGCGGGATCTGGGTCAGCCACCACACGCTGCGCCACCGCGATCAGGGCGCGGGCGATCTCCGGCGCATAGGTCGGGCAGCCGCGCTGATCAGCAACGACATTCAGCTCGTCACGGGTTTCGCCCAGCCGCAGCATGGTTTTGACGAAGTTATTGCCATAGGGCGAATAAACCCACGCCGTGCGCAAAATGACGTGATTGGACGTTGCCGCCGCGATTTGTGTTTCCCCAGACAGCTTCGTCAGGCCATAGACGCTGACCGGAGCCGGAGTATCCGTCTCGTCATAGACGCCCGTCTTGTCACCCGCGAAGACATAGTCCGTCGAGAGATGCAGGATCGGCACGTTCAGCTCAGCCGCCAGTTTCGCCAGAGCACCTGGACCATCGCCATTAATGGCCTGAGCCAGTTCGGTTTCACTCTCCGCCTTATCAACCGCTGTGTAGGCGGCCGAAGAGATGATGACGTCAGGGTTTGCCGCACGCACCGGACCGGCGAGGGTGTCGGGCTTAGACAGGTCGATATCGGGCAGACCGATGCGGATCACTTCGATCCCCATCTGCTCTCCCAATGCTTTAAGAGAGGTATCAACCTGACCTTCGGTGCCTGTGACAAGGATGCGCATGGCTCAGGCCTTCAAAACGCCGAGACGCTCACCGGTGTATTCGCCGCGCAGCGGACCCCACCAATGCTCGTTCTCCAGATACCACTCAACCGTTTTGCGGATGCCGGTGTCGAAGTTCTCGCGCGCCTTCCAGCCCAACTCGTTTTCCAGCTTCGTGGCGTCGATCGCGTAGCGATGGTCGTGACCCGGTCGGTCGGTGACAAAGGTGATCAGATTCGAATGCGGGGCGTTCTGCGGACGCAGTTCGTCGAGGATTGCGCAGATGCGGTTGACGACGTCGATATTCTTGCGCTCGTTGCGGCCACCGACATTGTAGGTTTCCCCCAGACGGCCGGTCGAGCAGATCAGGTGCAGGGCACGTGCGTGATCTTCGACATACAACCAGTCACGGATATTGGAGCCGTCACCATAAACCGTCAGCGGTTTGCCTTGCATCGCATTGATGATGTTAAGCGGAATGAGCTTTTCCGGGAAGTGGTAAGGACCATAGTTGTTCGAGCAGTTCGATACGACGACCGGCATACCGTAGGTGCGGTGCCAGGCCTTGGCCAGGTGGTCCGAAGCGGCCTTCGACGCCGAATAAGGCGACGACGGATCATAGGGCGTGGTTTCTTCAAAAAGGCCGGTTTCGCCCAGCGAGCCATAGACCTCATCGGTCGAGACGTGCAGGAAGCGGAAAGCCGCCTTTGCGTCACCCGTCAGAGAATTCCAGTAATGACGCGCGCCTTCCAGCATTGAGAAGGTGCCCATCACATTGGTTTCAACGAAATCCTTCGCTCCGGTGATCGAGCGATCCACGTGGCTTTCGGCGGCCAGATGCATGATGTGGTCAGGCTTGAAGTCAGCAATCGTCTGCGCAACCTTGGCATAATCGCAGATGTCCGCCTGAACGAAGCTGTAATTATTGGCACCTTCGATCGGCGCCAGCGAGGCCAGATTGCCGGCATAGGTCAGCTTATCGAGATTAAGAACGGTCGCTCCTACCTCAGAAACCAGGTAACGAACCAGTGCTGAACCAATGAAACCAGCTCCGCCTGTGACAAGAATGCGCATCTATAATCCTTGAAATGAATCGCGTTGTGAAAGAGAAAAATATTTATCGTAGGTCGTGAAGCTGAGGTTGCAATTTGTCTTTATCGGACAATATCGCAGTTGCCAAATCAATCGGCCAGTTGATTCCAATTTCGGGGTCGTCAAAGGCCAGTCCCGCGTCATGCTCACGCGAATACGTATTGGTCACTTTATAGAAAACCTCGGTATCGGGCTCAAGCGTGCAAAACCCATGCGCGAACCCTTCGGGAACCCACAACTGCTCCGCCCCAGCCGCCGAAAGGGTAACCCCAACCCATTGACCGAATGTGTGCGAGTCGTGCCTTATATCAACCGCGACGTCGAAAATTGCACCTTTTAGGCAGCGCACGAGTTTGCCCTGACCGAACGGAGTCTTTTGATAATGAAGGCCGCGTATAGTACCTACCTGTGCTGACATCGATTGGTTATCTTGGACGAATGTGACATCCGCGATGTGCTCGCGAAACCAAGCGTCCTTATATGTCTCCATAAAATAGCCGCGCGCATCGCCAATCTTTGTCGGCGTGATTATAGCTGGACCAGCTACATCGAAAGTCGCAAACTTCATAAAAATATACCCGCAAAATGTTCAACTCATGACGGGGGCTGCGACCACAGGAGGCAACTGGCACCGGCAGGCTTCGTTTATAAATTCGACTTCATGCCTTGACAGCGATCAGAGATCAAGAGGCTTCCTTTGATTGTCGTGTTGGTGTAGTGCTCCTATCGATTTTTTTTCAATGAATCCGGGAGCCGTATCCTTTGCTCGGGCAATTTATCCAGTGGCTGGACCAGAAGATCTTTCTCAGAAAATCGTCCAGACAACCCTTGCCATGGTCAATGGGTAACGCTGAAACCGAAAAGAGAGCGCAATGGCTGCGCGCAGGCAATGCCACCGCGCTGGCCGGAGATTTAGTGACGACGCTGAAATGGGCCCAAAAAATGGGTGCGCGCGAAGGCCTCAAGCTTCTTTTCGATCTGCGCGCCCTGCGGCACTCTAATTTTGATAGTGACTTCTATCTCCGCCAGAATCCTTTCGACAGCAGTGAACCGGAAGATCCGATCCGACATTTTGCAATGCACGGCGTGAAAAACCAACTGGACCCAGAACCTTTTTTCGATACTGCTTTCTATCTCGCTGCGCATGCAGATGTGGCGCAGGCTGGGATCAACCCATATGTCCACTTTCTTTCCCATGGCTACATCGAGGGCCGACGTTTCGAGCCGTCCAATTTCGGTAGTGGAAGGCCAGAAGGTTTTCTGCGAGTAGATGACTGGCGAACGGTCAATTGGCCCCGCCGCGACGGCGCTACTCGGGAGGGCGGGCATCTTGCTTACGATCAGCGACCCGATGATGCGGTGATAGACGAGATACGGGCTGCGAAGGAGTTTGCGGCAGCGACGCGAATATTTGAAAGCCAGCCAGATATGGACGCCGCCGTTCGCATTCTCAATCAAATGGATCGGGACTTGTCCGCGCCGGTCGTCAGCATAGTTATCCCGGTCTATGGTCAGGTCGCCTATACTCTTAACTGCCTTCACGCGCTGCTGTCGCATCGGTCTCGCTATGCTTTCGAGATAATCGTTGGCGATGACGCGTCGCCTGACAGTACCGAGGCCATACTCTGCAGCATAAAAGGTATCCGCTACGTGCGGCATCGGGTGAATGTCGGTTTTCTGCACAACTGTAACATAACGGTCGGCGAAGCACGCGGGGACTATGTAGTTCTCCTCAACAACGACACACGGGTTGTCAGCGGGTGGCTTGATGCGTTGATCGAGGGGCTTGAAACCTTACCGAACGCCGGACTGGTCGGTTCCAAGATTTATTTTCCAGATGCCAGCCTTCAGGAGGCCGGGGGTATCGTCTGGAAAGACGGGTCGGCTTGGAATTACGGACGCAATGATGACCCCAATCGGCCCCGGTACAGTCATGCCCGTCGTGTGGACTATGTGTCGGGGTGTTCGATTGCTTTGCGCCGAGATATTTGGGAGTCGCTTGGCGGCTTTGATCCGTTGTTCGCGCCGGCCTATTACGAAGACACGGATATGGCGTTCCGTATTAGGGAACGTGGACAACAGGTGTGGATGACGCCCCTGTCCAGGGTTATACACTATGAGGGGGTCACGTCGGGAACGGACACAGGAGTGGGTGTTAAGGCCTACCAAGTCGAGAACCAGAAAAAATTCCTTGAACGATGGGCGCCGGTTCTCGCCGGCCACAGGGAAAACGGTGTTGAGCCGTGGCTAGAGCGCAACCGGCCTCTTAAAAAAGTGGTCCTAATGCTCGACTCCGTTACGCCTACCCCGGACCAAGATGCAGGATCGGCAGCGACAGTCGCGCTTATGAAAGCGTATCTCAGCCTTGGTTACCACGTCATCTTTTTACCAGAGGACAACTTCCTGTACGACGGCGACCGGACCGCGGCGCTTCAAGCCATGGGTGTCGAGTGCTTATATGCCCCTTACGAATCGTCTATGGGGGAAATTCTGGGCCGCTTTGCCCCATATATCTCCGTGTTGCAACTCATTCGCCCGGCACCGGCGGGACGGGCCTTGTCTATACTGCAAACACAAAATATCGACGCACGGGTTCTTTATCTAAACGCGGATTTGCACTATCTGCGCCTCGAACGTCAGTCCATCGTGGAAAACAATCCGGAGCTTCTGGCCGATGCCGTGTATATGAAGCGACTGGAGATGGATATCGTTCAGGGCGTCGACGGCACGTTCGTCCATTCCAGCGTCGAAAAAGACCTCCTAATCGACTACGACCCCTCGGTTCGTGTGTCGGTGCTGCCTCTTGTGTCTGCCATAGCCGGGGCATCGGCGCCTGCCTATGCGCGCTCTGATATCGTTTTTATCGGTAGTTTCGGCCACCCGCCTAACCTAGATGCGGCCTTGTGGATGATCCGGCACATCTGGCCGGGCATTGCCGCAGCCTGTCCAGGGGCCAGGCTGGTTATCATCGGGAACAACCCACCAGAGGAGCTTAAAGCCTTGCAGTCAGAGCGCGTAGTCATCGCTGGTTACGTTAAAGATCTTACGGCAAGGCTTGAGCAAGCGCGCGTTTTCGTGGCACCGCTTCGCTACGGTGCTGGGGCGAAAGGCAAGATTGTCACCGCCATGGCGCATGGGCTGCCGGTGGTAGGGACGCCTGTTGCCATTGAAGGGATGCCGTCCGATATCAAGGCATTTGGCCGGGAAGCGGATTCAGCTGCGACTATTGCGAAAGCCGTTATTGAACTGTATGGCCTTGACGATATGGCATGGCGTGAACTTTCGGATGCTGCCATCCGTCTCGTCGGAGAGTATCACAGTGCCGAGGCCATGGCCCGAGTGCTTTCCAATATGCTTGAGCAAATCTGTACGGAGGCCGCCGAAAGCCAAGACTTTGCCGATGCATCTCTGGAAAACGCACCAAATACGCTGTTGCCAAGTGGCTGAAGATATTGTCCTGTCGCTTAAGTTCGGCGTTCAACCCGTCGGATTGGCCTTGATGGATGGTTGTCATTTTTTTATTTGTTGATTTTTTTAATTAATTTCACGAGCAGCGCTGCTGTTTAGTACGGGGTGGTGAACTCGCCACAGGGGCGGGTCTTCAGATTTAGTTGGTAGGTTTTATGGTTCTTCACACAAGAAATATCACGATCAGTGACACGGAGATGACCTGCATTTTCCCGGGATTGGTCGTGTCTCAGTCCTTTGGGCCAACCTTGCCGCGGTTTACAGGGGACTGGGGGCCGGAGTATGCCGTCTACACTCAAAAGTGTATTTTCATGCGGCTGGTGAGCGGAGATCTGAGGGCGCTGTGGATTCTCGATCATGAACTTAATGTGGTGGTCCCGCACCTCGACCCGGCTGATCCAGACGTCATAAGAAACCTTTATCTTGGCGAAGGTCCGTCATTAAGTGACGCCGAGGCGGCCGAGGTTGACGAGCAGGCTCTGAAAGACCTGGTTGATTTGGGCGACTTGCTTGGTCGCCACAGTCCATGTTTCCAACCGGGCTATCCGCACCTGTCCTTTCAAACTTTCGACGCGCCGCAGACCGAGCGACAGGCGCGCATTATGTCGTTCATTCGGCGCCTCAAGGCGGATGCGTACGCGGTGGGAGAGGGATATTGTTTCCCACAGTTCATTACCTATGAGCAGTACGAAAAAGGTTCCATAGAGGCTGACAACGATGAGGGAGACACTATTTCTTGGCGCTTCTTCTTTATGGTCAATAATTTCGACTTCTTAGGTTACAATGATCATCCCGAGTGGTCGAGCCTGGTACTTTTAGTTTCTAGCCATGAGAAACACATTGTTGGAGTTCTAGACACAGTTGAAGGTGTTACTTACGAATTTGAGCCGCGCAGTCGAGATATATTCCCTCGGGCTTTAACACTAACCTGCTTTTTGAAAAGCGCGATATCGAAAAGACTAAATGATGGTCCAACAAGCGATAGGGCGCATTGCTTCCGCGAATACCATATTGGGCATTATATTTGGAATGAATTATCGACACTCGGTATATGCTTGAAGCCTGGGCGCAGGCTGTCGGTCTTCGTACATTACCTCTGTGACGAGCCCTTGTACCCGGTCGATGAAGTGTTCCCCGAATTGGCGAGCCAAGTCTTTCGTAACGTCACCGATTTCGAACTGGTCCGAGCCGCGTTTATCGAAAAGCACAATTTTTTCCCTTACAGCACTTTCAAGATAACGACCGCATTTCGAGAACGGGTTCTGAAAATCGCCGAAAGGAAAAGTGCGGCTCTGGATGCCGAAATTGCTGCACGAAAGGATGAGGGGCGCAAGGTCGTCCTTATCGGTCTCCGCCTCGAAAACCGCATGTGGCCTGAACAGTTTAACGGCTACAAGGCGCTGATACGAGCGTTGATTGCCGATGGAGGTAGCTACCACATCATTTTTGATGGACATAATTACATTGGCAACGACAGCACCGCTTTGATGAACAGTCATATGGAAACTGTTATAAAAGGAGAGAAGTCTATTGCCGAAATCGAGAAAGAGAAAGTGGAAAAATTTCTTGCATGGTATAGGTCTGAACTGAGTTCTCTAAAAAGAAGAGGCGTGCTTAGTGTTGCGGATTCACCCCCTGTAACGATTGAATCTATCGTGCCTTGCCCTGTTAGCGACAGTATCATTGCTGCTTTGCGTTGCGACTATTTTATCACTCATTGGGGCGCGGGACTGGCCAAATATAAATGGTTAGCTAATGGAAGGGGAGGTGTATTCTCTAGTCGCAGTGTTATTAATTACAAATACGATGTCCGGATTTATGACACTGAACTATATTTGGAAGATGCATTAGCCCTAGATTTTATGCCATCTGAAAAGGCTCAAATTTTGCCGTCGAATGACGCTTCTTTGCTGAGATTTGAGGGTGCAGACCGTGAAAATTTTACAATTAAACCGAAAGATTTTGCCGACTGGGCAGTCGAGAGAATAAAAAGTATTGCATAAATCGAACCGTGAATTATTCGACGTGCAGACTCTAGAGCGCTTTCCGAAAAGTGTGCCCCACTTTTCGCATGAAAGGGCGCGTTAAACGAAAAATTCAGAGCGCTAATTCCAATAAAAATAAACGACATACGCTCTAGTTTCTGTCGTGTAAATTTGAGAACAGGGGTGCGCATATGGCGGCGCGTATTGCGGTCATCGGGGGTGGTTGGTACGGCTGTCACGTGGCCACCAGTCTTATGGCGCTCGGCTTCGAGGTGAAGCTTTTCGAGCAGCACGGTCGTCTGCTTCATGAAGCATCCGGTAACAACCAGTTCCGACTCCATCTTGGCTTTCACTACGCCCGTCACCACGGCACGCGCATCCAGTCGCGTGACGGTTTCAGCCGCTTCATGGAACGTTATTCCGGCCTTAGTCGTGAAGTCGAGGAAAACATCTACGCGGTCCCGCGCGAAGACAGCCTGATCGATTGGCAGACTTACAAGCTGATCATGACGTCAACGGGCCTTAACTATCGAGAGGTAAGCGCGACGGCGGGCGGCCTCAAAAATATGGATGGAGTAATGATGGTGGACGAACGCGTCCTTCTCGTGGAACGTGCTCGCAATTACTTCAAAACTCTCCTCGGCGACAGCCTCCACCTGAAGACGCGTGTCCAGAAGATTGTCGATCACGGTAAGCACGTCGAGGTGGATGGCGAGATTTTCGATTTTTTGGTGGAGGCTACATGGGGGCACCATAAAAGGTTGCCTATTAACTTGTTCTACGAACCAACCATATTACTGTATTACGAAGCCGGAGTGAATCTGCCAGCAATTACGTTAGTCGATGGGCCTCTTTGCTCGATCTATCCGACCGAAGACCCTAATATCTATACTCTGTCCAGCGTCCCTCACACGCCGCTAGGGACTTGCCAGACTCCGCAGGAAGCTCGTAGCTTAAGGGATGCAGTGAATGTTGATGTGGTGAGAGGCAAGGTTGATTCTATGGAGATGCAGATCACTAGATACCTCCCAGAATTTAGGGATACATACCGTTTCATAGGTCCGCAATTGTCGATCAAAACGAAGCCTGTAGGAAAGTTTGACGACCGCAGCTGCGGTGTATATCGTGAAAATCGGATCTTCAAGGTTATGTCGGGTAAGATCGACACCATTTTCGTTGCCTCCGACCGCATTCTCAATTTTATCCAGTCTTTCTCCAACAATCAGGTCGAAGACGATTTTTCTTCACTGAAACAGAAAACGCTCAATCTCAAGGTCTAAAAATGCGTGAGGCTCTGATAGGCTATACAGGCTTCGTCGGAGGAAACTTGCTGATGCAAAAGCCGTTCAGCGACCTTTATGCCTCCGCGAATATCGCGAATATCCGCGGGCAAAAGTTCGATCGTCTTGTCTGCGCTGGCGTTTCGGCCGTTAAGTGGTGGGCAAACGAAAATCCGGCAGAGGATTTGGCGAAGATCGACGACCTGATCTCACATTTGTCGTATGTCGAATCTGACGCGTTTACGTTGATTTCGACGATCGATGTATTTAAGAATCCCTGCGGGGCTACTGAAGATCGCGTTCCAGACAAGGCTGGTTTGAATGCGTACGGCACTAACCGTCTTTATTTTGAAAGTTTCGTCCGTACTCGCTTTCCCCACGCGAGTATTGTGCGTCTGCCGGCTTTGTTCGGTGACAATCTACGGAAGAACGCATTATACGATCTCATCAACAGGCATCGGACGATCAATATAAACCCGAGAAGTGCATTTCAATGGTACCCGCTTGAGCGCCTAGCGCGCGACCTCGATATAGTGGAAAAGCAGAACTTGCAGTTGGTGCATTTCGCGACCGAACCGGTGACGATGAAGGCCCTTATCGAGCGTTTTTTTCCCGATGCCGAGGTGGCGCCAGAGACCGCAGGAGCGCCTGTTTACGACTTTCGTACGAAGTATGCCGGCGTCTTTGGGGCGGAGGTGCCATACATCCTTAGGCAGGAGGAGATATTTGCTGCTATGGCACGCATGATTGCCAAGGTGTCGGCGGGTGCATTGTGAGGCTTGGAGTCAGCAATCTTGCTTGGGGCCCCGCGCTGGAATTTGAAGCGTTTGACTTGTTGGCGGACTATAACGTGGCGGGTGTGGAGGTCGCGCCTTCGCGTCTGGCCGCGTGGGATTGCCTTACTGCGGAAAGACTGGACGAGTACAGGTTTAAGTGCAATTCAAGCGGTTTGGAAATATGCTCCCTACAGGCCATTCTCTTCAATCAGCCGCAGGCTCAGTTGCTTGCAGGTGACCATGGGTTTCAGGCCCTATGTCAACAGATGGAGCGTATCGGTAGCGTGGCTCAGGCCCTAGGTGCCAAAATCGCAGTTTTTGGCGCGCCTGGCAATCGCAAGCGCGGTGATTTAAGCCTTGAAGCGGCGACCGCCTTAGGTCTATCGCGTATGCGTCTGCTGGGTGATATCGCTGAGTCTCACGGATACATTATCGGGATCGAGCCGGTGCCAACGTATTATAACTGTGATTTCCTAGACCGGATAGACGAGCTTTCGAACTTCGTTGCAGAATGTAATCATCCATTTATCGCCACGCACTTCGATATCGCCTGCATAACTCTCGGCGGAGACAACCCGGTGGAAAAACTGAATGAAGCGCCTTTCGTCCATTTTCATGCTTCCGAGCCGAACCTCGGCAGCTTTGAAGCGCCGATATGTGATCATCCTGCGGTAGCCCGGAGGTTACGGCAATCTGGATATGATGGCTGGGTGGTAATCGAAATGCGACAGGTCGGCGATGATCTGAAAGCCCTTGAAGAAGCCCTGAAATACGTTTCGAAAACATACGGATTTGCGCCTAACGAGTTGCCTAATTAAGTGACTGGTTTTTTTTGATTTTTAAGTTCGTCGTGCGACAGGAGATTGCATGCCGACACAAAGTAAGTTACATAGTATCGCGATTTTTTTGCGGTGCAGCAAGATAAGGTCCAATAAATGAGTTCAGATTTTAACAAGGCCGGGAAGGACTTGAGAAACGGTCTCAAGCTTTACAAGGTATGGTTTCACCAAGCCTACCACGGCATCTCCTCAAAGTATAAAAACACCGCTCTCGGATCGTTGTGGATTGCGGGTAGCATGGTGGCGACCTCTCTTTCGCTGTCCCTAGTCTTTGGACTCATCATGGGTCAGAATCTGCATGAGGTTCTGCCGCGAATCATGGCCGGGATCTTGGTCTACGGACTCGTGGGGTATGTGCTGGGCGAAGCAGTCGAAATATTCCTCGGCGCGGCGGGCACAATCAAAAATCACGCCTATCCATTCACTTTTTACGTATTCGAAAACGTCACCCGTTCAGTGCTTATCTTCCTCCACAACTTGATTGTGTTTTTCTTTGCCCTCGTGTGTGTCCAGAACTTTAAGGTTCCGCATTGGTCGGTTTTGCTGGGGCTGCCAATCGTTATCGTCACCATTCTATCTTGGGGATGCGTCATGGGTATGCTTGCAGCGCGGTTTCGCGATCTGCGCTTCCTGATGCCTTACATTTCGCAGCTCGTTTTTTTCGTCACGCCCATTTTCTGGTATCCTGCGGGAAAAGTGGAAGGATGGCGGAAGGTAATAATTGATTACAATCCATTTTTTGGTCTCGTTGAGGTTATACGAGACCCCTTGCTTGGGAATGCGCCCCCCATGCATCTCTGGGTTCTGGCCCTTGTAACGATGATTTCGGGTCTCCTCGTCAGCGCTCTCGTGTTTCCCCCGCTGAGACGCCGTATTCCTTTCTGGGTATAGGTGAATAATGTCTATTGTTTCTCTGAATTCCGTTTCGCTTGCTTACCCGATATACTCGATCCGTGCCGCTTCGTTGCGAAACACGCTTGCCAATATGGCTATAGGAGGGAAGCTGCTGCGTGACGGTCAAGATGTGATCCACGTAAAAGCACTTGATTCGATCACGTTCTCCTTGGAGGAAGGTGATCGATTGGGTGTCATGGGACACAATGGTGCCGGTAAGACGACTCTCTTGAAGGTTCTAGCTGGCGTTTACGAACCTGATCGAGGCCTTGTAGATGTCAAGGGGCGGATTTCGTCAATGATCGATATTGGGCTTGGGCTGGACAGTTCGCTGACCGGGCGCGACAACATTATGAACATGGGTCGTATGCGAGGACACAGCACGAAGGAAATACTTTCGAGAATGCCAGAAATGGTCGAATTTTCCGAACTGGGTAGTTATGTGGACTTGCCAGTAAAGGCATATAGCGCTGGCATGCAGGCAAGGCTTGTATTTGCCGTGGCAACATCATTAGAACCCGATGTGCTTTTGCTGGACGAATGGATCGGTGCTGGCGATGCGTCCTTCCAGGATCGCGCAATCCAACGTATGAATCAGATACTGGAGAAGTCGCGTGTTATGGTGGTAGGGACCCATAATGCTGATTTGGTGCAAAACGTTTGTAACAAGCTGCTGATCCTTGACAGCGGAAGCCAATCCTATTTTGGACCGGTCGACGGTTGGGACTTCTCCACAATGACGCCGAAAACGAAAAAACAGGAGTGACAACGGGCTTTTTACCCTTCACTAATTGTGCATCTTTTTAACGACTTCAATAATTTTATTTTGCACTTTCTATTTCGGCATTGCCGCATGATGGTGGGATTGTAATGTCATTCAAAATTTTTTATGTTATCGCAGGGGGCGAGCCACGTTACGTTTCCACGCTCCATAGGTTGTTTTGTGCCCTTGGTATAACGAACTCCGCGGATTACTGGAATCATAAAGAGATTGCGGCGTTGTCGAAGGATGTCTCAGACATTGTTCCTTCGGTTGGGGAACTGGATGATATCAGTCCTGAAACGGCGGATCTTTCTAACTTCGACACAGTTTTCACGCAGCGCGCCGTAGAGGCGTTGGACGCGGCGTTCACGGACTGCGAGAAAATCGCCGTAAATCTATCCGACATTGGTGCCCTTTCGGGTTTCTGGCTCAGGGCCTTTCAAGCATCGGGCGGGCAAGTGGTATCCATTTTTGAGGTGTCTGCCCCAGAGAACCTTACCACGAACAGTTTCGGTGATGCTGGGGAGAAATTCAGGACTTGGCTTAAAGCTATCGTCATTGCGAATACGCTTGCCGAAAAGGGAGGCGGCATTTTCCTTGACTATGCAACGTTGCTGGAATCTTGGATTGAGCGTCTTGACGACGTAGAGCGGATAACCAAGACCCGTCTGCCAGATTTATCCGAAGAGTCCTACCAGCAAGTGGAGTCATTGATCTTACGGCGCCGGATAGAATTTGCTATATCAAAACCTTGTGACACTCTGACCGCTCCATTTCACCCTTTCGCTGATATGGTGCACCAAGCGTTACTACGGGCGACAAAAAACAACCAGAAGGTTGACGCAGACGTTATAAAAGCTATTGAGCGCTACTTAAACGATAGCCGCGACTACGTGTCACCTCCGCAACTCGATCTCGTCGAGTCCGTGGACTTCGTGGAACCGATCAAGCCTACCGATGTCAGGGAGGCTGCTGTCTCAGCAGAGTTTGTCGAAGAAAGGTCAATACCGGAAGCCCTCGGCGAAGACGAACAAGCGAAATCGGATCCAATTAGCGAGATTTCCGGCGCCGACCGTACTCGTGGGGCCCTTTTACCGGACGATAAGCTCGTGGTAGGCGCAGAATTCCTCAAAAAGCCTACGGTCTCTGTCCTCAAGACCGATCTCATTGTATCGCAGGATAGTGATGGTAAGGCCTCGGAGTTATTAGAAGAGATTCGGGACCTTTCCCGAGAGCTTAGTTTTTACTCGGAGCGTAAAATTGAGCTTGAACGGGAGCTTTATCGGCTGCAGGAAGTGAATCTAAAGCTGCAGGAGGAAAACCGCACGCTTCTCGAGAGTGTTCTCGCCAACAATAAAATTGTTGTTTCACAACCCGTGCCCCAGATGGGCGGATCCGATGCCCCGCCCGAAGCGAGGGAAATCGAAGAACGTATGGCGATTGCCGAGCGCGAGCGTGATGCCGCTCAGGAGCGCATCGATGAACTTTCTTCCGAAGTCATCCGCCTTCAACAATATGCCGATAGTCTGCAGGCCGGCTTGTCGCACTCCACTGAAGCCGTCGAGGCGCGGGCAATAAGAGCAGAGGAAGCATACAATGGCACGGTCCAGCGGCTCAGAGAGGTCGAGCAGCACGTGCGAAACGTCGAGGCTGACCGGGAAAAGACTGTTGCGTCTCTACGCGAGGCACTGGAACATGAAGTGGCTCGCGCAAGTTCGATTGACCATGAGCGCGGGATTATGGCGGCGCGGGTAGCGGAATTGAGTTTGGAGATAATGCGCATTCAATCGTTCAATGAGCAGAATATGGTGTCCCGTGATGTCTATGTTGATGCAACGGAAAAACTGAATTTGCTTGAGCAGGAAGTATTGACTCTTCGCCAGGAAAAATTAGACGCCGCACCGCTACTTCGGGAACGCGAAGCTATCTTGGCGTCGAACAGCTGGAAACTGACAGCTCTGCCTAGAGCTATTTTGACCGTATTCAGGACTAGGAAATAATGAGTAATTCGGCTCAAAAAAATGATGCTGCCATAGACACGTCCACGGTCCACTTGATCACTGACAGTGTTTACTTCGATAAAGATTTTTACCTCAAGCAGGCCGCCGATCCCAAGGCGGCCGAAAACCCAGCTCTGCATTATCTGACAGTCGGTGAGAGGCTGGGTATACCGGCGTCGGCGGTGTTCGATCCTTCAGTCTATCATAGTCTAAACCCCGACGTGCGTGCGTCGGGCATGAGTGCGCTGGTTCATTACGAGTTGTTCGGGCGGCATGAGGGACGGGCGATCACGTTCGCCTGTGATCGCATAAGGTTGAACCTTTCGAAGATAGACCCCGGCAAACCGACGGTCGTGCTGATCCTGCATGAAGCTACCTATTCCGGCGCGCCGATCCTTGGTTGGAATATCATGCGCGAGTTGAAACTAACGCGTAACGTCGTGGTTCTCCTGCGTAAAGGGGGGCCTTTAACAAAGAGTTTAGACACGTTCGCCTCCGCTGTGATCGAGTGTCCAGGCCCGGAGGTGACGGACAATCCGCACGAATGTAAGCGTCTGGCCGAGCGAATCAAGGCCGCCTATGATCCGATTTATGTCATTGCCAACAGTGTCGAAACGCGAATGTTCGGGGTGGCGCTGCGCCAGACTGAGATACCACTTATTTCGTTGGTCCATGAATTTGCGAGCCATAGCGCGCCTTACGCTTTGACAGCGTTTTTCAAGAGCAGCGACCTGATCGTTTTTCCGTCGAAGCTGGTTCACAGGTCGAATTCAGATGCCTACGGCATAATTGAACAGCGTCACTACATACTGCAACCACAAGGCCCCTCCGAGGTTCCGCGGCTTCTGGACGGCGAAGTGATTGAAGCCGGCAACTCCATGTCGGGTGCTTCAGACAAGGCCTTGGAAAAACTGCTGGCGGCCAAGGATGCTCCTTTTACGGTGGTCGGTCTCGGTGCGGTCGATTTGCGCAAGGGCGTTGATCTGTTCATCGCCACGGCGACCGCACTGAATGCTCGCTACCCGGATATCGATTTCCGTTTTATCTGGATCGGCGAGCGGGTTCTTCCCAAACCAAATCAGTATTATACCTTCCTAGACGAACAGATCGAACGTTGCGGAATAAAAGACCGGATACATATGTATTCACCCGTCGATGATCTTGAGCCAGTCTACGCGGCTGCGGACGCGCTTTTTGTAAGCTCACGGCTTGATCCGCTTCCCAATGTTGGCATTGACGCCATGTTGCGCGGCGTGCCAGTTCTGTGTTTCGAGGAAGCGACGGGATTTGCAGAAATTCTGTCCGCTCATGAAGACACCCGCGGACTTGTGGCCGCTTATATGGATACGGGCGCCATCGCTGAAGAGTTGGCGTCTCTAGCGCAAGATGCTTCACGAAAGCAAAAGATTTCCCGCACTGTATCGCGCATCGCTCGCGCGAATTTTAACATGATGACCTACGTTAAGAAGCTCGACACGTTCGGCCGTCATGCGGCGGCACGTCTGAAGGGCATTGACGATCAGGTCGAAACGCTGGTGACTGAAAAATCGTTCAACGCTGAACTTTATCTTGGGGCTAAGGCGACTGCCTCGCTGACTCTCGCCCAAGCGGCGCGTCGTTACCTGCTCGACACTAGCAACGTCAACTTTTGTGGCCCGGCCGTGTGGGGCGATCACCCGCGGCGGGCACTGGAGGGCTTTCACGCTTTGCGCTACGGGGAGCTTGCTCCGGATTTCCCGCGTGACGGGACGGTCGATCCCTTGGTCCACTTCGCCCGCTCCGGTCGCCCGATTGGGCCTTGGATACATAAAGTCATTCATCTGCCTGGTGACCGTAGCGAACGTGAGCTCGTTGTTACCCGCAAACCGGTCGCAATGCATGGTCACTTCCATTACCTCGACAACTTCCCCGAATTTCTTGAGGCGATGGACGCTAACAAACAGCCGGTCGACCTTTTCCTAACCACCACCGCTTCCGAAGCAGCGCACCGTCTGGAAAAAATGACCGAGGCCTATACTAAGGGACGCGTACAGATCAGCGTTCTCAACAACCTCGGACGTGATGTGCGTCCATTCGTGAAGTTACTTGAAGGCGCTCTGGACGGGTACGATATCATTGGTCACGTACACGGCAAGCGCAGCGTCCATACGATGGATTACGACTCCGATCTGGGTAACCGATGGCGTGTGTTCCTGTGGCAGCATCTCATGGGGCCAGACGCTCCGGCCGCCGACATCATCATTGAAGAGATGGAAAAAGATCCGTCGATCGGCATGGTGTTTCCGCAAAACGATTTTCTGGTCGGCTGGGAGCTCAATAAGGAAATTGCGGCTGACATGGCACCAAGACTGGGCATTAAGCAGATTCCTGAGCACTTGGAATTCCCGGTCGGGACCATGTTCTGGGCCCGTCGAGATGCGCTTCAGAAACTGGTCGAAGCCCAATTCACAGAGGAAGATTATCCGCAGGAGCCACTGCCGATCGATGGCACTATGTTACACGCGTTAGAACGCCTTCTGCCTGTCATCGTCGAAGAGTCTGGCTACAAGCTCGCCTCCACCTACTTCCCTAAGTACACGCGGTAATGACTTTGCGCAGCGTAGTCCTTGGCGGGACAGGATTTGTCGGCAATGGTTTGGTGCGCGCTTTGGGCGAACAGGGCGGGCACGTCCGGGTTGTCGGCAGGTCGTTTCCTAGGATGGCCGAAGCCAAATCGCCTCCTTTCGAGGGGGTGGGGCTCGACCTGTTCAACAGTTCGGATGATGACCTGCGCCGTGTCATTGACGGATGCGACGTGGTTTACCATCTGGCATGGTCCAGTCTGCCCTCGTCGGCTGAAGCCGATGTACTTGCTGACATGGAAACCAATGTGATATTCACGCTTCGTCTACTCAATCTGATGGAAAAGACGGGCGGCCGTCTTGTCTTTTGTTCTTCGGGCGGAACGGTTTACGGGCATGCAGCCATGGACCTAATAGACGAGACGCATCCGCTTCAGCCTATAAATGCATACGGCGCTGGCAAGGTTTGCGCGGAAACCTACTGTAATCTCTATCGCTTTACCGGTAGAGTTGATGCCCGCGTAGCGCGCCTGTCGAACCCTTATGGTGCCGGTCAAGACAAGGGCCGAATGCAGGGAGCTTTGTCACGTTTCGTACGTCTTGCTGTGAGCGGCGAGCAGATCGAGATATGGGGCGATGGAGAAGTCGTTCGCGATTATATCGATATCGATGACGCGGCAAGGGGGATGATAGCTTTGGCGCAATGCAATACTCTTACCGAGGGCGCGCCGGCGGTTTTCAATATAGGCAGCGGTCGGGGTACCAGTCTCAATCGTCTCCTCACTAAAATCGAAGGCGAGCTCGGGCGTAAACTGTCCGTGACTCGTATGCCCGGGCGCCGCATCGACGTCCGCTCGAATGTACTGAATGTCGATAAGGCGCGGTCAATTCTGGGTTGGCAGGCGACCGTGGAACTGGCGGATGGTATCCGAAATCTGATAGCCACCATTTCCAAATAACTCTTTTGCGCCCAACCGCGAGCTACGGTCTTGCATGACTGCCGAAATAAAATACGAGTATCTTGAACATATCGCCATTCGTAGCATTCCGACGGACGGACAAGACGCATTTGCCGGCTTTGTAACGCAGGACGGCAAGATCGCTTTCGATCGCGTAATTGACAGCCCATTTCTGGAGTTCGACGAAAAGACCCTCATACGCTTCGGTCCGGACGATCATATTCATCAGGAATACAAGGATGCGTTAGCAACGCCTGGCTTCATTGCATCTGGCATAATTGATTTCAATCAGTATGCCTTCGTTGAAAACTGCGCACTTCCTATCGATTTCGACACGAACGAGGCCGTTATTGGCGAGCCTTTGTGCTGGGGATGTGATTTCGCCCTTTGGTACGCCGAACGCCATAAATTGCCTAAAATGGTCCGAAGGTTCGCCGACCCATGCTTTCGTCGCCAACTGGACGAAACTCTTGACCGGAATACTATAAGAGGTGAGGCGGTGGTCCTTTCTGCGCCGGGTCAAGATATTTATGGGCATTGGTTGCTTGACATGTTGCCGAGGCTCAATGTCCTGCGTGAGGCCGGGCTCGATTCATTGCCAGTGTATTGCGACAGCGTCCCGCGTTGGGCCGCCTATTTCCTAAAGTCTTTTGGTTTAGACATAGATGCCATAAGGCCACATCCTTCACGCTTTTTCAGAGTCGAACACGCCAAGGTGCCCACTAGTTCCAAATCTGGATTCCGTCTGGGTGGGCGGGCGCTTGAAGACGCATGGGCCCAGGTGCGCCCTCCGGCGGTGTACAGTATGCCGATCAGCGCGATGGCGGAGAAAATTTTCTTCAGTCGTCGGGGCTGGTCAAAGGGAAATCGGGAGAGCTTCGATAATATCGATGCTCTGGAGCGCGCCGCGCAAAGCCGCGGATATCGGATCGTTTCCCCACAAGATTACACGGTCGAACAGCAGTTGTTGATGATGAGGGAGGCACGAATCGTCATAGGTGAAGACGGGAGTGCGTTGCATAATATAGTATTCGCTCAACCGGGTATTCGGCTGGGCGTATTGTCACTCCGCCATCGCAACAACCTTTGGCACTATGGGATAGCCCACATCAAGCAGGGGCATGTGGCTTACATATTCCCCGAAAACCATACGCCCAAACATATTGAAGTCAGTACCTTCCATGAGTTTGTGGATGCGCTTGAAGCTTAGTTCGCCATACTGTCGGTTTGTCGGCGGACATGCCTCTGCGGGTCGGCCGTTGTTTTCGGCAAACCGAAGGACTACTTTGTCTCGGTCGTTTCTGCGGACCACCGGGCATATTTTCCGAATGTTGTCTGAAGCCGTGTTTAAACCGGAGCCGTTATGATCAGTCCTTACCGAGACCTTCCCGATCATCACTTCTGGCGTCGATCCGTGTCCGGGCGAACCCCGGAGACCTTAGATCCGATTATCCCTTCACGATTTCGGTTTGGCCGCGAAGATCGCATAGCTACTGCGGGAAGCTGCTTCGCCCAGCATATCGCCCGGACCCTGCAATCCACAGGGTTCACCTACTTGCGCGCGGAAACCGGCCCCAGCTCTGTCGGCGCAACTGACGAAAATTACAGCACTTTCTCGGCGCGCTATGGCAACATATATACCGTGCGTCAGCTTCTGCAACTGTTTCAGAGGGCGTTCGGACTTTTCGATCCCGCCGGACGCGCCTGGCGCAGGGACGACGGACGCTTTGTGGATCCGTTTCGCCCAGTGATCCAGTCCGAAGGTTTTGCGAACGAGGAGGATGTGCTGGCAGACAGGGAGGCGCATCTGGCAGCGGTACAGACTATTTTTGAAACCTGCAACGTTTTCATCTTTACGCTTGGCTTGACGGAAGGGTGGAGGAGTCAGTCGGATGAGGCGGTCGTACCTCTCGCGCCCGGTGTTGTGGCCGAAGCCCCGGCCGGTGAGAGTTTTGTATTTCATAATTTTTCTGTTCCGGAGATGTCTGCCGACCTGTCCCTGTTTTTGACATTGCTGCGCAAGGTGAACCCAACTGTGCGAGTCGTTTTGACAGTGTCGCCGGTCGCGCTGATCGCCACGTATGCACGCCAGCATGTCCTGGTAGCAAACGCCTATTCCAAGGCTGCCTTACGGGTCGTGGCTGACATGGCGCAGCATGCTTTCGATTTTGTCGATTATTTCCCGTCCTACGAGATGATCACCGGGCCGCATGCGCGAGGTAGATTTTTCATGGAAGACTTGCGTGAGGTTACCGCCGAAGGGGTCGATCATGTCATGCGCAACTTCGCCCGCCACTATCTCGACGAGACACTCGTCAAATCGCACGTCGCAGCGGGAAGCTATGTGATCCGGGAAGAAGATATTCGTTACCAGAGAGCACTCATCGAAAGCGTGAGTCAGGTCATCTGCGACGAAGAACACATTGACCGGAGGGCCTAATGTTCAAGCTGTTCAAGAAAAAGCTGAAAGTGGCGATTGTCGGAGGGTGTCAGGCGGAAGGACTGGCGGAGGCAACGCGTCACCTAATTCCACACGCCGTCGTTTCGGCGTGGCACGCCGGCGTCAATCCCCCGGACTCACCTGAGGCAATTGTCGCAAAAATTAAGGATTTCGATCTTGTCCTCACACAAATCGGTTCAGGCCATGGCATGCCCGAATTGGAGATCGATCGTTTAACGGGATGGCATCCCAACGCCCATTTCATGCCCACCTTCGTATTCTCGGGATTCCACCCCGATCTCAGCTACGCTTTCGACAGTACGGGACTTATCAACGCTGTCCATTCCGATTTTCACTCGAAGATTGCAGTCGCTGGCTTTCTTTTGGGGTTGTCGCCTCAGCGCACCTTGAGCCTCTACAACGGTCTGATTTTTACCGAGTTAGGGTATTTCGACGTCTTCCCAGCGGCAAGAAACGCTGTTGAATCGCAGTTGCGAGAGATGGGGTTCGAAATCGACGGAATGATTGATGGTTGGCTCGGCCAGGGGGAGCCCTTCATGTATATGACCAATCATCCTGCCGTTCGCGTACTCGCTGCCCTAGCTGCTCAGCTCTACAGTCGGCTCGGCCTTATTCCCAGGAGCGCCCCCCTGCCCGAAATCGAGAAGGACCATCTCGGGGAAAGCTTTACTTGGCCAGTCTATCCGGCCCTAGCCGCGCGGATCGGCGCGCGCGGATCATTCGATTTTAAGCGCCCAGCTTGGCTTACCCCAGCTGGTGAGAGCCGCTCGCTCACCATGAAGCAATATCTCATTGATCTATTTAATTTTTATGATAACGTCCCACGTGAGCGCTTGCTTGTTTCGCCCTTTTTAGAAACGGTGGCGAAAATCGAACCCTTGCTGGTGAGTGGCGGTTCGATATCGGCGTCATGACTTGTATTTAGTGGCGGCCTATGGACATCTACGAACGGTGTCGCGGTGTATTTCTCGTGCTTATGGGGAAGTATAAGCGCCTTGTTATGTGGGGGAGAGGGGCTTATAATGGCGTTTGAATATTTTGGGGATACCCAGTTATGAAAATATTGCCGGTCATCATGTCGGGCGGATCAGGTACTAGACTTTGGCCTTTGTCTACGCCGGAGCGGCCCAAGCAGTTTCACGCGCTGGCGACGCATAATACGATGATTCAGGAGACAGCTCTGCGTCTTTCGGGGCCGGAATTTCTAAGCCCGGTGATTATCTGCGGTGAAAGCCATCACGCGCTGGCGACCGTTCAGCTTGAGGCCATCAATCTGTCGCCCCAAGCGGTCGTGCTTGAGCCGTTTGCGCGAAATACGGCGGCGGTAGCGGCGGTGGCGGCCTTGATAGGTATGGAGGTAGATCCTGAGGCTTTAGTTCTTTTGGTGCCCGCTGACCATGTCATTTCAAAGCCCGAATCCTTTCGCGCTGCAATGCGGCGCGCCAGCTTAGTCGCCGACGACAGGATTATTACGTTCGGTATTCAGCCCACCGCTCCGGAAACGGGCTTTGGCTACATAGAGCGCGACGAGCAGCTGACGGACGGTGTGTATGGTATTCGCCGCTTTCTTGAAAAGCCGAATTTCGAGACCGCACAGGCATATGTCAACGACGGCGGGTATGCTTGGAATGCTGGCATATTTCTTTTTTCGCCAAAAATCATGCTTGAGGAAATTGCGGCCTATGAGCCCGCGGTGCTGAAAGCGTCGCGTGACGCGCTCGAACGTGGGGTAAATAATGGCAAGACCCGCCTGCTTGATCCTGAAAGCTTTATGCTATGCCCGTCGATTTCGATCGATTACGCGGTCATGGAGCGCACGAAAAGAGCCGCAACGGTACCATGCGACATCGGCTGGGCCGATGTAGGGGGATTCAGCGAGCTTTGGCGCTTGGGGGCCAAGGACGGTAGTGGCAACCACGCACAGGGCAGTGCCATCCTGATCGACGCCCGCAACTGCCTAGTACGGGCCGACGGCCCGCCTGTGGCGGTCATCGGGCTAGACGACATCATGGTGGTTTCGACCCCTTCGGGAATTGTCGTGGCGCCCATTGCCCGTGCCCAAGACGTCAAGCTAGCGGCAGAAGCCGCCAAAAAGCTGCAAATTGAACAGCGCGCCCTTCCAGCTGAGCTTGCTGGTTTGGTCGAAATGAATTAGCTGTTAATTAAAAAACGGTTCCTGATGTGCGGTGCGGCAAAATTATTTTAACAAGCGTTGGCAAATGCCGCGATTTGGTCGTATGAAATCAACCATCATGGTGTCGCGCCGTAGGCGTAGGTTCCAGAATTATAACTTTTCGAGATTTTAGAGATGACACAAAAGCAAAAAACGGCCCTCATAACGGGCGTGACTGGCCAAGATGGTTCGTATCTGGCAGAGTTCCTTATTGAAAAAGGATATGTGGTTCATGGAATTAAACGTCGCGCATCGTTGTTCAATACGGCGCGTGTAGACCATATTTATGAAGATCAGCACATTTCCAACTCGAATTTCAAACTTCACTACGGTGACCTGACGGATACATCAAACCTAACTCGTCTCATTCGCGACATTGAGCCGGATGAAATCTACAACCTCGGCGCCCAATCCCATGTGGCCGTGAGCTTTGAGGCTCCGGAATACACCGCCGATGTTGATGCTATGGGGGCTCTGCGTCTGCTCGAGGCCATCCGCTTCCTCGGCCTAGAAAAGAAAACCCGTTTCTATCAGGCCTCGACGTCTGAGCTTTACGGTCTGGTTCAAGAGATTCCGCAACGTGAAACGACTCCGTTTTATCCCCGTTCGCCGTACGCGGTCGCCAAGCTATATGCTTACTGGATTGCAGTGAATTACCGGGAGGCTTATGGGATTTACGCTTGCAACGGCATCCTCTTCAATCACGAGTCACCACGCCGCGGGGAAACCTTCGTTACGCGCAAGGTCACGCGTGGTCTAGCCAATATTTCTCTCGGCCTCGAAAAGTGCCTCTACATGGGCAATATCGATTCCTTGCGAGACTGGGGGCATGCCAAGGATTACGTTCGCATGCAGTGGATGATGTTGCAGCAGGAAGCGCCGGAAGATTTCGTTATCGCTACCGGTGTGCAATATTCAGTCCGTGAATTCATCAGTTGGTCAGCGAAGGAGTTGGGGATTACGCTTGAATTCTCTGGCGAGGGCATCGATGAGGTTGCTACAGTGGCGGCGATCGAGGGCGAACTTGCCCCGGCCCTGAAAGTCGGCGATGTTATCGTGAGGATCGACCCGCGCTATTTCCGTCCCGCCGAAGTGGAGACCCTTCTAGGTGACCCCACCAAGGCAAAGGAACGTCTGGGCTGGACACCGGAGATCACCGTGCAGGAAATGTGCGCTGAGATGGTTGCCGAGGACTATAAGGCTGCCCGTCGTTTTGCCATCCTTAAAGCTCACGGCTTGGAATTGCCGGTCAGTTTGGAAGGCTAAATATGACTTACAATTTGCAAGGCAAGCGTATCTATGTTGCTGGACACCGGGGCATGGTAGGGTCGGCTGTTGTCCGTCGACTTGCTTCAGAGGGGTGCGAGGTAATAACCGCCGATCGTGCGCGAGCCGATTTGAAGCGACAGTCCGAGGTGGAGGCTTTTTTTAAGTCCGAGCGCCCAGACGGGGTCATCATGGCCGCCGCTAAGGTCGGTGGTATCTTGGCAAACGATCTCTATCCAGCGGAATTCCTCTACGACAACCTGATGATAGAGTCGAATATTGTTCATGCCGCGCATGAGGCTGATGTCGAGAAATTTCTTTTTCTGGGTTCTTCTTGCATCTATCCGAAATACGCGGAGCAGCCTATTCGTGAGGACTCGCTTCTCACCGGCGCGCTGGAGCCGACGAATGAATGGTATGCGATTGCGAAGATAGCAGGGATCAAGCTTGCTCAGTCTTATCGCAAGCAATACGGCCATGACTATATTTCGGCGATGCCGACCAATTTGTATGGCCCTGGTGACAATTTCGATTTGAAAACCAGTCACGTGATGCCGGCGATTATTCGCAAGGTTCACGAGGCCAAGATGAATGGTGACAAAGAAGTAGTCGTATGGGGGACCGGGACGCCTCGTCGGGAGTTCCTTCACAGTGACGACTGCGCCGACGCCTTGGTGTTCCTATTTAAAAATTATAGCGCCCCCGAGCATGTGAATGTTGGTTCAGGCGAAGACGTAAGCATTCTTGAACTCACGCAAATCGTTTGCGAGGTCGTGGGTTACGAAGGTCAAGTCGTTAATGATCTATCCAAACCGGATGGAACTCCACGCAAATTAATGAGTGCGGACGTATTGCGAGGATTGGGATGGCAGCCAAAAATAGGTCTCAAAGAGGGTATTCTAAATGCCTATTCGTGGTATCTCGAAAATCACTGATCTGGTAGATAAACTGCCCCTCTGATCTGATTTGCAGCCAATGAAGCGACGTACCTTGGTATAGTCTCAGGTGTATGGTTTGAACCAATTCAAACGCCAACCCAATCCACCGATCACGTAACTAAGTTAATCGAGTGTTTGTAAATAGAGGTATCGCAACTCATGAGCCGGCGTAATTCTGCCTCCAAACATGAGTTAGTTTTAGAGATGAAATGGCCTTGGATAAGATAATACCTGTTGGTGACTTCCGCATACCTGATGAATTGCGAGGTTCGTTGTCGGATGATGGCGTTCTTCATGTTGCTGAAGGGTACACGGATTTCGTAATCTATGGGCCTTACTGGGTAATGCAGGAGGGGCTGTATGTAGTGAGCCCTCAAATTGTCCCTCATCGTGAAGCCGAGACGTATGGCGTCCTAGAACTGTGCGAGCGCGGAGCGGTCCTAGCCAGTGCGGATTTGAAGCCGGGTTGTAGTCTCTCGACGAAGTTGCCGGACCTTGAAGGGCTTGAGATTCGCATCAAGTCCGCCGGCGCCGCATTCGACCTTTTGAATGTGATTATGGTTTATTCGCCCGACATAAGCGCGGCAAAGAGGGCGGAGCGTAAAGCGCTGATTCGAAAAGAGATCGAGAAGGTGGATGCCTTTCTCGACCGGAGCGCTTCTGTGAGCCTTGAGGAGGCTGAAGCAGTTTTCGGCTCCTTAGGCGAAGACTACCGCCGGTTGGATGTCGTGGCTAAGGCCCTGCATGACGGCGTCGATGCTCGCGTAGCGCGCGCCTTGACGACTGGCTTGGATTTTCAAAGTGCTCTAGATCCGTGGCTGGCTGCGCAGCCGCGTGTGACGGTGTTGGACGCTTGGGGTGAGTTCTTTGTACCAAATTCAATCGCCCTTTCAGATGCGGGATTCGACATTGAAGCGGTTAGAATTTTGAGCACTGATCGGCCGGCGCTATCGGCGCTCTATGCCGAGAGCGCGGGGTTTAAAGATGTAGCGCTGCAGCTCAAAGACCTACCCCATAATGAGTATGACATGACTCATGGAATGGAATGGTTCCCGGAGCTCAAAAAAGTTCAGGGCGGGTTCAGCAAGCTGGCGGCCCTGACCGGGAGCGCGCAAACTATCTGCCCGTTTACCGGTGCCATACTAACCTCTAGCCACTGCTTGGTTTCACCGACGGACGCTGTCAAACAGGTACTGCTGTTTTACCGCTTCGAAAGCGTGGAGACATTCTATCTGATCATATCGGGCTTTTCCGGCAGCAAGAATTTCCTTTATTATCCCAAGGGCAACATAGTCTTGCGGTTGCACTCTCACCTGTTCGAGTGGGGTGACATGCAAACCATCGTTGATCAATTCCACCGTCTGATGATGCCCAGACTTGTCAAAGTTATGGAATATCTGAAGGCACCGACGCACCGGGCGATAGTTAGTGGAACTATGCAAAATGTAGGACATTTCTTTTGGAATGAAATTTCTGGATTGCACGATTATGCCAGCAAGGGATATTTGGACGGTATTACGGTCGGCTTGACATATAATGCCGATTACATCGACCCCTACACCATACTACCCGACACGCTTTTGCCGGATCGTCAGAGCCTAAAAACCGAAGTCGACTTATGTGAAGCAGTTCTGGATCAGCATCTTTTCTGCATACGCCCTATCGGTGCGTCGATCTCCGATGAAATGGCAAATGAAATAAAGGTCCTAGCCAACAAGAAAGCATCCTCTGAGCAGAAAGTCGCTTTGAAGCAGGCCCGGAAAGCAGATTATCTCATCTGGGCGGCGTTGAGAGCGCACAACAAAGTCTGGGTCAACCAAATCGATGGTATCGTGGCCGTGGCGGAAGATTTGGCTAAAGCTCATGGTAGGGTTGCGCTTTATCTTGATGGTACACCCGACTGTGCCGATGCGGCCAACGCTATAAAAGAGAGGCTGCCGGCGAGCGTACAGTTGTTCGATGGTACCAAAGTATCAATGTACGACACTTTGATGTGGGCGTTTGAAATTGACTCCTATATTGCGACCATCGGCTCAGGTCTGGTGTTCGTTACGTGGCTGGCGGGCAAGCCCGGTGTGGCACATTCGGAAACCCATCATCTCCATCAGATGTCGTTTTGGGGCCACATTCGTGAAAACGCGCCAAAGCCAATTACACCCGAATTTTCGGAGATCAAGGACTTGGGTACGGCGGGGTACTGCGATTATGAAATCGCGCCCGAGGTCATTCAGCGCCTGTTCAGAACTCTAGACGCCAAAACAGCCATTTAAGCCGCTTTTAAAAGGGAATTATTGTGGGAAAAGTTGCGATCATCGGTGGCGGCGTATCGGGCGCCTCCTGTGCCAAACTCTTGCAGCAACGCGGTCATGAGGTGGTGGTCTACGAGAAGGCAAAGGTTCCGGGAGGGCTGATAAAATGCACGGAAGAAGCTGGAAATTTGTTTCACCGTGTGGGCGGCCATGTATTTAATTCCAAGGATGCAGCGGTTTCCGACTGGTTCTGGTCTAACTTCGACAAAGAAACAGAGTTCCTGTTCGCCGAACGTAATGCGTCGATATTTTTCGGCGACCGTTTCGTCGGATATCCAATTGAGCAGTATCTGTATGAACTTGATAAAACCGTTGCGTCTAAGGTTATTGAGGACCTCCTTAAGGCGACGAATTCGTCCAATCGTTTGACTGACTATACTAGCTTCTACGATTTCTTGGTGCAGCGGTTTGGCGAAACTTTGTGTACGGAATATTTCATTCCTTACAACACCAAGATCTGGAAAATGGACCTACGCGAGATGCCTCTGTCCTGGCTGGACGGCAAGCTCCCTATGCCCAGCGTCAAGGAAATTATCGCAGCAAATATTTTGCGCGATAAGGAATCTGGTATGGTACATTCGAAGTTCTACTATCCCAAGAAGGGCGGATCGCAATTCATTATCGATCGGTTGCTTCACGGTATTGCCGTACATACCAGCGAACAGATAGATAAGATCGAAACGTCCGAAAGGGTCGTCATAAACGGTCAGGCATACGACGCAGCCATTTACACCGGTGATATCCGCAAAATTTCTCAAATCGTCACCTCCGGTGGTGACTTGTTCGCTCAGGTGGAAAATTTGCCGTCAAATGGGACTACGACCGTTCTGTGCTCATGTGACGCAAACCCTTATTCATGGGTCTATATCCCCCACAAAGACCTGAAATGTCATCGTATTATTATGACTGGCAATTTCTCCCCTAACAACAATTCGGCTGACTTGCCGCCTAACCGCGTGACTTGCACAGTCGAATTCGTTGGGGAGGTTTCCAAAGAGGTCGTCGATGCCTCGATAAGCCAGCTTCCCTTTAATCTAAGCCCGATTTCTACCAATTTTGAGCCGAATTCTTATGTGATCCAAAACAAGGGTGCACGCGAGGCAGTCGACCTGGTAAGAGGCTCCTTGAAGACGTCGAATATATGGCTTTGCGGGCGTTTTGCGGAGTGGGAGTACTATAATATGGACGCAGCCATACTGTCGGCGATGAATATTGTCGGTGAAGTTGACGCTCGGATAACAAAATAAGGGTGCCCAGATCTTCAAACGGCCTTACCTGTATCGGTGTCTCGACGCAAATCCCAACGGTAAAAGACCGACTGTCGCGCGGCTGTGGGCCAGGTTTCGACAAAGGCCCTCAGTTCGGCGTTACGGCGGGTCTGTTGTTCCGGCTGGTCATCTTCGCTCCGTGACTGCCCTTCCTTGTGCAGCAAGGTGGCTTCCGGGGCATAGATGACCTTCAAGCCGGCTTGACGGGCCTTCAGGCACAGATCGACATCGTTCAGCGTGATCGGGAATCGTGCTTCGTCGAAGCCCCCTAAAAACCGGAACAGGTCAGACCGGATCAGCAGGCAGGCACCGGTGACCGCATCGACTTCACCGGCTGTGGCCAGCAAAGGATGGTTTTGCCAGACGCTTTCGGGGGCGCCCCGCCACGGATGGCCGGGGCCTGGCACAAGATTGGTTGCTACGCCCGCGTGTTGCAGGTCACCAGAGGCGTAGAGGAGCCTTGCGCCCACCACGCCAACGTCTTTGCGTAAGGCATAGGCGGCCATGGCCTTCAGCCACGTGCCATCTCGGGCTTCGATATCGTCATTGAGAAACAGCAATAGCGGGTGCCGGGCTTCGGCCGCCCCCAGATTGCACAGACGCGAGAAGTTGAAGGGTATGTCGTGTCGGACAACGCGCATATCAGGACGGGCAGCGGCCTGTTGCAGCAGGTCGAGCATCGCCGGGCTGGTTGCGCCATTGTCCACGATGATGACTTCATAGTGGACGCCCTCGACAAGGCTCAGCGACTCCAGACAGGCATTCAGAAGATCGTAGCGGACCTTTGTCGGGATAATGATGGAGACCGCCGGTGTGGTGGTTACCTCGGCCGGATGTTCGAGCGGACGCATGGGGTAGTCTGAGGCGGCCGCGCTTTGGCTGGGGGCGGTCAGACTCATGCCGACCGCTGTGCCAGATCGGCGTTTCAGCAGGCTTTTGAGGGCTGAGGCCCACCGATCGGGTGTGAGCAGGAGCCGGGACGCCTTAGCGGCATAGAGGCCGAGTTTCTCAGCAGCGCCCAGACGCCGGGCACTCAGCACTACGGCCTTGTCCGGTGCGCTCCCAGTGTAGCGGTAGTGGAGCCCGTACTGCCCCTGCGGCAGGAACAAGAAGGTTTCGCTAGCCGGGTTCAGGTACAGGATTGTGCGCCGTAGTGTTTCGGTTTCGGTGAGTTCGATTTCCAGACCCGTATTCGCCTGAAAGCGATAAAGGCCTTCCAACGCAAACCGGGCGCTGCCGGGCTGAGGAACACGCAGATCATCCGTGATGCCGCCAAGATCACTGGACAGGTCGGGAGCGAAATCCGCTGTAAAGGCGCTGGACATGTTCTAGACCGCTTCAAACGTTACCGGCGCGCCCCAGAAGGCTTCGACGATGCGCGATTGTGGACCGGGCTCTCCCGTCGTCAAAAAGCGGCGGAGGCCGGACGTGCCAATCTGATAGTCCGGGTGGCGGGCCACGTAGCGTTCCAGCGCGTCGGCCACTGAGGACGGCTGATGGATCAGCGGCGTGCCTTCGGGCAGGGCGGCCTTGAACAGGTCACCAATGATCTCATAATGCGTGCAGCCCAGTATGGCGCGGTCGGGATAGCGGCCGATGCGGGTTTTGAGCGCCTGCACGCGGCTTTCGACGACCGCCTTCAGCTTGTCTTCGCTTTCACCGGCCTCGATCATGCCGGCCAGCCCGATGCAGGGCTCGCTGAACACCGCGAGGTCCTGACGGCGTTTGTCGATCTCGATTTCATAGACCCGCGAACGCGCCGTCGCCGTGGTGCAGAAGATACCCAGCACATCGACATTCTCGACCTTGGGGCCGCGGCGTTCGGCCTCGTGCTCCCACGGCAGACCGGTCGCCGCTTCGATGGTCGGCACGATGATCCCCAGCACATTGACGGCTCTGCCCGCGGTCTGGCGATAACCGGCTAGCCAGCTCGATTGCAGGCGGCGCAGCGCCACGGCCGACGCCGTATTACAGGCCAGAACGACCAGAGAGGCACCGGCCTCAAACAGGGTTTCGCAGCCCTGACGCGTCAATTCGACGATCTCTTCGCCGGAGCGTTCGCCATAGGGGGCGTGTTTCTGGTCGCCGAGGTAGATGAAGTCGGCCTGCGGCATCCGGTCCACTAACGCCCGGTGAATGCTCAACCCGCCGACGCCTGAATCGAATACCCCGATAGCCATGTTTATTTTCCCTTACGCAACCACTCGGCAATGCCGATAATGAGTGTCCTCTCGTCTATAGACCCGCGCCCTTGTCGCCAGCAAGGGTACATGCTTAGATGATTGCGAATGGAACGGATTTGGCGGCGCTGGGCGTTAAGGCTTGAGTCCATAATCGTATTCAGGAGCAGCAGATGGAAATGGATCGTCGCATGGTGATCGGGTTAATGACTTCGGCCGGGTTGATGCCGGGCGTCGCTCTGGCGGCTACGGGCGCGTCGGCGCTGACGGCGGAATGGACCGGCCCCTATGGCGGCATCCCTCCCTTTGATAAGGTCAAGATCGCGGATTTCGAAGCGGCGTTTGACGCAGCCATGACGGCTCAGCGTCAGGAAATCGCGGCGATCACGCAAAACAAAGCCGCGCCGACCTTTGAAAATACCGTGGTCGCGCTTGAGCGTTCGGGGCAGGAGATGGAGCGTGTCTCCACCCTCTACGGCGTGTGGAGCGGTGGGCTGTCCACGCCGGAGCTTCAGGCCATTGCCAAGCGCCTGTCGCCCAAGCTGGCGGCCTTTGGCGACGAGATCAATCAGAACGAAGCGCTGTTTCAGAAGATCAAGAGCGTCTATGACCGCCGCGCCACGTTCAAGCTGACGCCGGAGCAGGACCGCCTTCTGTGGGTCACCTATAATGGCTTTGTGCGGTCGGGGGCCGCCCTGACGCCGCAGGCCAAAACGCGCGTCGCCGAAATCAACAAGGAACTGTCGGTGCTGTTCAACCAGTTCTCCGACAACCTGCTGCACGACGAAGAACAGGTGCTCTACCTCAGCAAGGCTGAGCTGCCGGGTGTGCCGGACGGCTTCATGGCCTCGGCGGCCGCGTCGGCCAAGGCAGCGGGTAAGGACGGTTTGTATGCCATCCCCAACACCCGTTCCGCCATGGAGCCGGTCACCACCTTCTGCACCAACCGCGCGACGCGCGAAAAGGTGTGGCGTCTGTTCGTCAATCGCGGCGACAATGGCGATCAGTGGGACAACAACGCCCTGATCAAGAAGATCCTCAAGCTGCGCGTCGAGCGCGCGAAACTGCGGGGCTATAAGACGCACGCCCACTGGCGCGTCGAAAATGCCATGGCCAAGACGCCGGAAAACGCGATGCAACTGATGGAGTCGGTATGGCCGGCGGCGGTCAAACGCGTGCACGAAGAAGTGGCCGATATGCAGAAGGTCGCCGACGCTGAAAAGGCCGGTATTACTATCGAGCCGTGGGACTACCGCTTCTATGCAGAGAAGGTGCGCAAGGCGCGCTACGATCTCGATGAGAACGAAATCAAGCCCTACCTGCAACTGGATAAACTGGTCGAAGGTATGTTCTGGGCTGCCAGTCAGTCCTACGGTTTTACCTTCAAAAAAGTGACCGGTCTGCCCGTCTTCCATGAGGATGTGACGACCTACGAAGTGCTGCGCGACGGCAAGGTGTCGGGTCTGTTCTACTTCGATCCTTACGCACGCAAGGGCAAGCGGTCGGGCGCGTGGATGAACGCCTATCGCAGCCAGTCGAAAGAAGCCGGCAAGCCGATCCTTCCGATTGTGTCGAACAATTCCAACTTTATCGAAGCGGCACCGGGCGAACCCATCCTGATCTCTTGGGATGACGCCACAACCCTGTTCCACGAATTCGGCCATGCTATCCACGGCCTGTCGTCGAACGTCACCTATGCCTCGCTGTCGGGCACCTCGGTGGCGCGCGACTATGTGGAATTCCCGTCGCAGGTCAATGAACGCTGGCTCTCCACCCCCGAAGTGCTGTCGCGCTTTGCCCTGCACTACAAGACCGGTGAGCCCATGCCGGCGGCGCTTCTTGAGAAGATCAAAAAGGCCGATACCTTCAATCAGGGTTTTGGCACGGTCGAATATCTCTCGTCGGCCCTGATCGACATGAAGCTGCACCTGGCCGGTGACGCAGACATTGATCCAGACGCCTTTGAGCGCGAGGAACTGAGCAAGCTCGGCATGCCGAAGGAAATCGTCATGCGCCACCGCACGCCGCAGTTTTCGCACGTCTTCTCGTCGGACGGCTATTCGGCGGGTTATTACAGCTACCTGTGGGCCGATGTGGTGGCGGCCGACTGCTCCGAAGCCTTCGCCGAAGCACCCAAGGGCTTCTACGATCAGACCGTGGCCGGGCGGATGCTCAAATACATCCTCAGTGTCGGCAACACCATCGACCCGGCGGATGCCTATCGTCAGTTCCGTGGCCGCGATGCCGTCCCGAAGGCTCTTATGCGGGCACGCGGCTTCGCCTGAGTATCGCTCTAAATGCGTGATCTAAGGCCGGAACCTCTGATCGGGTTCCGGCCTTTTTGTTCAGGCGCATGTCGCGCTTTGCGCGGCCATTATAAACGGGTGGTGAGGTCCGTATTTCGGCCTGTCGGGTGACGCGCAACACTGTCTCCACACATGGGAGGCAAGGATGCGCGAACTGAAATCGACGGCGACGGTTATGATTATGGCCTTTGGTTTTTGTGCCGCTCTGGTGGCCGGTCTTTCGGTGGGGCTACCGTATTGACGAAAGGGTCCTTGGAACATATCATGAACAATTATGAAGAAGACGCTCAAGGAACGCCTCGCCATCCTGTCTGATGCCGCCAAGTACGACGCCTCCTGCGCGTCGTCCGGGACATCGAAGCGCGATTCATCCTCAGGCGGGCTGGGGTCCACCGAAGGGTCGGGTATCTGTCACGCCTATGCGCCGGACGGGCGCTGCATTTCGCTGCTGAAGATACTGATGACCAACTTCTGTATCTTCGATTGCGCCTACTGCATCAACCGCTCGTCGTCGAATGTCGAGCGGGCGCGTTTTACGCCGGACGAGGTGGTGTGGCTGACGCTCGAATTCTACCGGCGTAACTATATCGAAGGCCTGTTTCTCTCCTCAGGCATCATCCGCAATTCCGACTATACCATGGAGCAGATGGTGCGCATCGCCCGCGACCTGCGGCTGAAGCACGATTTTCGCGGCTATATCCACCTCAAAACCATCCCCGAAGCCTCCGCCGCCCTGATCGAGGAAGCCGGGCTCTATGCCGACCGGCTGTCGATCAATATCGAATTGCCCACCGATGCCGGGGTGGAGGCCTTCGCCCCGCAAAAGCACCCGGCCAATATCCGCCGGTCGATGGGCGAACTGAAACAGAAGATCGACGCCGCGTCTGAGCCAACCTACAAGAAGCGGCGCAAGCGCTTCGTGCCGGCCGGGCAATCGACCCAGATGATCATTGGCGCCGATCAGACGACGGATGCCACCATTCTGGGCTCCAGCGCCGGGCTCTACAGTCGCTTTCGACTGCGGCGCGTCTACTATTCGGCGTTTTCGCCGATACCCGACGCCTCAAAAGTCTTGCCGCTGATCAAGCCGCCGCTGGTGCGCGAACATCGCCTCTATCAGGCCGACTGGCTCTATCGCTTCTACGGGTTTGACATCGGGGAGATCACGGCGGGCCGACCCGACGGGATGCTTGATCTGGAACTTGACCCCAAACTCGCCTGGGCGCTGGAAAACCGCGCGCGCTTCCCCGTCGATGTCAACCGGGCGGACAAGGAGATGCTGCTGCGCGTGCCAGGCTTTGGTGTCAAGGCGGTGCAGTCCATCCTCAGCGTGCGGCGCTTCCGGCGGCTCAAACTGGAGGATTTGCAGCGGCTCAAGGTGTCGTTGCGCAAGATCAAGCCGTTCGTCGTCACCGCTGACTGGACGCCGGTGCGTCTGATCGATCGCGCCGATCTGCGCACCCTGTTCGCGCCGGAACCGCAGCAACTGGTGCTGCTATGAAGCGGTTTGAACTTCGCGGACGCGGCGACTATGGCGAATGGCGCGACGCGGCGCGTGAAGCTTTATGTCAGGGACTTTCGCCGAGGGAGGTGGAATGGGGCGCGACCGGCACGCAGGCGGGTTTGTTTGATACCGGCCTTCCTCCTGATTTCAGGGGAGAGACGGCCGAAATTGGCGGAAGAAGGGCCGTCACCGTTCCTTCCGCCTTTGTCGAATTATCAAAAGCCGTGCTGTGCCATAGCGATCCGCGGCGTTTTGACCTGTGTTACCGCCTTCTGTGGCGGCTTCAGACGGATAAGCCTCTGCTGCGCGTGGTGACCGATCCGGATGTGGCGCTGGCCCATGCTTTTGCCAAATCCGTCGGGCGTGACACGCACAAGATGAAGGCCTTTGTCCGTTTCCGCGAAATCCCGACGCAAGGACCGCGCCGCGCCTTCGTGGCGTGGTTTGAACCGGAGCATTTTATCGTCGCGCGAACGGCTGGTTTTTTTCAGCGGCGCTTCAATGACATGGACTGGCTGATCGCTACGCCCAAGGGCTCGGCCGCCTGGGATGGTGAGACACTTAGGGTCAGTGATGAGGCCGCCGAAAAGCCCGACATTCGCGACGAGACGGATGACCTGTGGCGCACCTATTTCGCCAACATCTTCAATCCGGCGCGGCTGAAGGTGCAGGCCATGCAGTCGGAAATGCCCAAGAAATACTGGAAGAACCTGCCGGAGGCCGAGTTAATTCCTGACCTGATCCGCAGCGCTGAGCACCGTGTGCGTGAAATGAAAGAGCGCGGTGCGTCTGACACCGCGCCGAAATTTCACGAACGACTGCAACAGCGGGCCGATCAGTCGGCGCCGAACAGGTCGCGCGTGTAGATCTTGTCGGCAACGTCTTTCAGTTCATCAGCCAGACGGTTGGCGATGATGACATCCGACAGGGACTTGAAGGTCTCCAGATCACGGATGACCTTTGAATTGAAGAATTCTTCGGCCTCAAGCGCAGGTTCATAAATCACCACCTCGACGCCCTTGGCCTTGATGCGCTTCATGATCCCCTGCACCGAGGAGTCGCGGAAATTGTCCGAATTGGTCTTCATGGTCAGGCGGTAAACGCCTACGACCTTAGGCTTTCTGCGCAGGATGCTATCGGCAACGAAGTCCTTGCGTGTGGTGTTGGCTTCGACGATCGCCTTGATCAGGCTTTGCGGCACTTCGGAATAGTTGGCCAGCAATTGCTTGGTGTCCTTGGGCAGACAATAGCCGCCATAGCCAAAGGACGGGTTGTTGTAGCCCTTGCCGATGCGCGGATCGAGCGAAACGCCTTCGATGATCTGGCGCGTATCCAGTCCCAGCGCTTCGGCATAGGAGTCGAGTTCGTTGAAATAGGCGACGCGCATGGCGAGGTAGGTATTGGCAAACAGCTTGATTGCCTCGGCCTCATCGCTGTTGGTAAAGAGGACCTCGATGTCCTTTTTCTCCGCGCCGTTTTTCAGCAGATCGGCAAACAGGTGCGCCTTTTCCGACTGTTCCCCCACAATGATGCGCGATGGATAGAGGTTGTCGTAAAGCGCCCGGCCTTCGCGCAGGAACTCCGGCGAGAAAATGATGTGGGCGTCTGGGTGCATCGCACGCAGACGGTTCGTATAGCCCACCGGAATGGTCGATTTGATGACGATGGTGGTTTTTGGATTGACCGACAGGATGCTGGCGGTGGCGGCCTCGATGGAGCGCGTATCGAAACGGTTGGTCGTCACGTCGTAATTGGTCGGGGTCGCGACGATGACGAATTCGGCGTCGCTGAAGGCGTCTTGTGCATCCAGCGTAGCGCGGAAGTTGATGGGCTCGCCGCTCAGATAGCGTTCGATATCAGCATCGACGATGGGCGATTTGCGCGCATTGAGCAGGGCGACCTTATCCGGGACAATATCAAAGGCCACAACTTCATTATGACGGGCCAGCAACATGGCGTTGGACAGGCCCACATAGCCCATGCCGGCAATACCGATTTTCATTTTCGCCTCATATATCCGGATCAGGTCGGTCGCCGTGACCTTCCTGTTTTCAGAAGGCCTTTAGACAGACAGCAAGAGGGTTAAGCGGCGACCCAACCCCGCTTCGCTTTATCCCATTGCGAAGCCTTTGGGTATCTGTCGCCTTTGGACGCGGCGGATTTATGACGCGGCCATTGGTCGCAGCCCCAGCGATTGCAGCAGGAAGGCGTCTGAACCGCGCTCCGGGTTGGGTGTGGTCAGAAGCTGATTGCCGACAAAGATCGAATTGGCCCCGGCCAGAAAACACAGGGCCTGAAGTTCCTCGCTCATCTCGTTACGACCGGCCGACAAACGCACCATCGACTTGGGGCAGAGGATGCGCGCGACGGCGACGGTGCGCACAAATTCGACCGGCGTGACCCCGCCCTTTATTTTCGAGAGTTCACCCAGCGGCGTGTTCGATACCGGCACCAGATTGTTGATCGGCAGGCTGTCCGGATGGGCGGGCAGGGTGGCGAGCTGGTGCAGGAAGGAGACGCGGTCTTCGCGCGTTTCACCCATGCCGACAATGCCGCCGCAGCAGGTCTTCATGCCGACCTCGCGCACGGCTTCCAGCGTGTCGAGGCGCGCCTGATAGGTGCGGGTGGTGACCACGCTCTCGTAATATTCCGGCGAGGTGTCGAGGTTGTGGTTGTAATAGTCGAGCCCGGCCTCTTTCAGGGCCCTGGCCTGATCCGGGGTGACCATGCCCAGCGTCGCGCAGGTTTCGAGCCCCAGCGCCTTCACCTCGGCAATCATCTCAGCGAGGGCGGGCACGTCACGGTCTTTCAGATCGCGCCACGCCGCCCCCATGCAGAAACGCTGCGCTCCGCCGTCACGGGCAGCTTTGGCGGCGCTTAATACCGCATCGACCGGCATCAGCTTGGAGGCCTTCAGGCCCGTATCATGGTGCGCCGATTGCGAGCAGTAGCCGCAGTTTTCGGCGCAGCCGCCGGTCTTGATCGACAGAAGCTGCGACAACTGGATTTCCGACGGGTCGAAGTGCTGACGATGCACGGTGGCCGCGCGATAAACCAGCTCCATGAACGGCAGGTCGAACAGGGCGGCGATCTCTGTCTTCGTCCAGTCGTGACGCAGCGTGGCGAAGGTCGGGGCGGTATCGGGCATCACAAACTCCGGGCTTTAATCCCTGTGCCTAAGGCATGGGTGCGCGTCTCGTCTAGCGCGAACGGACAAACCGGTCAAACCCGGCACATGACAGCCCACAGACGGCGCGTTATGGTAACGGTGTTGTCGTTGCGCTTGTGGAGATTCGCCATGCCTGATGCTACCGCCCCCCAACATGGGATCAGGGCTTCGCAACTGGTTGACGATCTGGCTGACTCGTTTGGCGATGCGCCCACCGTGACGGTCGGCACCCTGCTCAAAAACCTCGAAGGGCGCGGATTGGGGCTGTTGCTGATCATTCTGGCCCTGCCGATCTGCATTCCCAATATTCCAGGCATTTCGACCCTGTTTGGCCTGCTGCTGATCGGGCCGTCGATCCAGATGCTGCTGGGGCATAAGGCATTGTGGATGCCGGGCTTCATTAAGAACTGGGCGTTCAAGGGTGAGACGCTGCGCGGGGCCTTTCGCGCCTGCGGCGTCGTGCTGCGTAAGGTGGAGTTTCTGACCCGGCCGCGACTGATCTTCCTGACGCGCGGGGTGTGGTTGTTCTATGCCGGCGCGCAGACGCTTCTGATGGCGCTGATCCTGCTGCTGCCCATGCCGGGGGCCAATGTCATACCCGGTATTGCCGTGGTGCTGACGGGGCTGGGCCTGTTGCAACGGGACGGCGTCTGCCTGCTGTTGTCCGTCCCCGTGGCGGTCGGGGCGACGGCCTGGGTCTATTTCGGCGCACGCTATGTGATCGACTTCGCACTTTGGGTGTGGGAGTGGGGGCAAGACATGATTAATCTGGTTTTTTCGAGCGCGTCATGATCCCTGATAGGCTCAGAAGTACCAATGTAAGGCCTGCCCAAAAACTTCCATGCATGAAAAAGGCATACGGAGGATATACCCAAAGAAGGGCGGCACCATTATCACTCCAATGCTTGAAGGCGTAATCTGTCAGCACAAGAGGCGTTGCCGTCAGGACGAGACCTGACAGGGCAAAGCAAACGTGTCGGAGTCGTTTTTTCATCACCTCTCGCTCCAAAAAAATGAACGTCGTTCAACATTCCTTTGCATTCCCTGATATGTCAAGACCTCTTGAGCGCGCCCCTCGCTCATATAAAGACATCTTTATATCTTGATTGCATCTGGTGCTGTGGCCCGCTATAAGACGGCAACATTTGAAACTATGGATGCACCTGTCATGGCCGCTCAAGATTATATCGTAAAAGACCTCTCCCTCGCTGACTGGGGCCGCAAGGAACTCGACATCGCCGAAGGCGAAATGCCGGGCCTGATGGCAACGCGCGAAGAATATGGTCCGTCGCAGCCGCTGAAAGGCGCGCGTATCGCCGGTTCGCTACACATGACCATCCAGACGGGCGTGCTGATCGAGACGCTTCAGGCGCTGGGTGCTGAGGTGCGCTGGGCCTCGTGCAACATCTTCTCGACACAGGACCATGCCGCCGCGGCCATCGCTGCCAAGGGCACGCCGGTCTTTGCGATCAAGGGGGAAACCCTCGAAGAATACTGGGACTACGCGCACAAGATTTTCGAATGGCACGATGGCGGCTATCCGAACCTGATCCTCGATGACGGCGGCGACGCGACTCTGCTGACCGTGCTGGGGCCGAAGGCCGAAAAGGACGCGTCTATTCTCGACAACCCGACCAATGAGGAAGAAGAAGCCCTCTATAAGGTCATGAAGCGTTACCTGAAGGAAAAGCCGGGCTTCTATTCTGCGATCCGCGACGCCATCACCGGCGTTTCCGAAGAAACCACCACGGGTGTGCACCGCCTCTACGCCATGGCGCAAAAGGGTGAGCTGCCGTTCCCGGCGATCAATGTCAACGACTCGGTCACCAAGTCGAAGTTCGACAACCTCTATGGTTGCCGTGAATCGCTGGTCGATGCCATCCGCCGCGCCACCGACGTCATGCTGGCCGGTAAGGTCGCGGTCGTCCTCGGCTATGGCGACGTGGGCAAGGGCTCGGCCGCGTCGCTGCGCAATGGCGGCGCGCGCGTCATCGTCACCGAAATCGACCCCATCTGCGCCCTTCAGGCCGCCATGGAAGGCTATGAAGTCCGCACCGTCGAAGAGGTGGCCAAGGTCGGCGACATCTTCGTCACTGCCACCGGCAACAAGGACGTGCTGCGCCTTGAGCACATGCGCGAGATGAAGCACAACGCCATCGTCTGCAACATCGGTCACTTCGACTCGGAAATTCAGGTCGCGTCCTTGCGTAACTATAAGTGGGATGAGATCAAGCCGCAGGTCCATCACGTCGAATTCCCGGATGGCAAGAAGATCATCGTCCTGTCCGAAGGGCGTCTGGTTAACCTCGGCAACGCCACCGGCCACCCGTCCTTCGTGATGTCGGCCTCGTTTACCAACCAGACCCTGGCGCAGATCGAGCTGTGGACCAATAACAAGGCCTATGACAAGCAGGTCTATACCCTGCCGAAGAAGCTCGACGAAAAGGTCGCGCTGCTGCACCTCGAAAAGCTGGGCGCCAAACTGACGACGCTCAATGCGGAACAGGCCGACTATATCGGCGTGCCGGTTGAAGGCCCGTTCAAGCCGGAGCACTATCGCTACTAACACCTTTTCCACGCTGTGTTTGCGCGACAAGACCTCCGGTACCACCGGAGGTCTTGACTTTTTATAGCCCTATCCCGGTAAAGTCCGTCATCCAGTTGCCTAACCGGTATTTGTCGGCGCATAGTCGCTCACCTGTCCGGAAACAGTTTGTATTCCAAGGATGATTTATGAAAATCTTACCGGTCATCATGTCGGGCGGGTCGGGTACGCGCCTGTGGCCCCTGTCCACACCTGAACAGCCCAAGCAGTTTCACGCGCTGGCCACCCAGCACACCATGATTCAGGAAACGGCCCTGCGTCTGTCGGGGGCAGGGTTTCTGAAACCTGTGGTCATCTGCGGCAAAAGCCACGAAGCCCTGGCGACGGCGCAGCTTGAGGCCATCGACCTCACGCCGCAGGCGGTCGTGCTCGAACCCTTTGCGCGCAATACGGCGGCGGTGGCGGCGGTGGCGGCCCTGATCGGTCTGGAGATCGACCCGGAGGCGCTGGTGCTGCTGGTGCCTGCCGATCACATGATCTCAAAGCCGGAAGTGTTCCGCGGCGCCCTCGACCGGGCCGCTGCGACGGCCACGGACCGCATCGTCACCTTTGGCATTACCCCCACCGCTCCGGAAACGGGATTTGGCTATATCCAGCGCGGCGAGAGGCTGGCTCAGGGCGTCTATGGCATTCGTCGCTTCCTCGAAAAGCCTAACTTTGAAACGGCCCAAAGCTATGTCGCCGATGGCGGCTATGACTGGAATGCGGGTATCTTCCTCTTCTCACCGCAGGTGATGCTGGAGGAGCTGAACCGCTATGAGCCGGATGTCCTCAATGCCACGCAGCAGGCCTTTGATAAGGCCGCGACGCAGGGCGTGACCCGCACGCTTGACCCGGAAAGTTTCAAACTCTGTCCCTCTATCTCCATCGACTACGCGGTGATGGAGCGCACCTTACGCGCCGCGACAGCGCCTTGCGATATCGGCTGGGCCGATGTCGGCGGGTTCAGCGAACTGTGGCGTCTGGGAGCCAAGGATGATGTCGGCAACCATGCGCAGGGTCGTACTATCCTGATCGACGCCCACAACTGCCTGATCCGCGCCGAAGGGCCGCCCGTGGCCATTATTGGTCTTGATGACATTATGGTCGTGTCCACGCCGTCGGGTATCGTCGTCGCGCCCATTTCGCGCGCACAGGATGTCAAGTTGGCGGCAGAAGCGGCCAAGCGGCTGAGCGAAGTCAGTGACGGTTAGGGCGTAGGTTCAGTGCCGGGTCGCCAGACCCGCCACCAGCGCCCAGAAGCCCCCGCAGGTTATAAACAGGCCCATCAGCGTCCATTTCAGTGGCATCTTCGCTTCGATGACCGCGTGGGTGTCCAGCGCGCTCAGAAGACCGATGTCGTTTGTGTGTTTGGAGGCTGTTGAGGGGGTGTTCAGCTTCGCAGTCTCAGGGCGCATACAGGGTTCCGGCGTGTGGGGTTCCACGCACCCTAACTGCGCAGGGTTAAATAAGCGTCGATACGTGCGCGATTAAAGCGCTTTCCGAAAAGTGTGACGCACTTTCGGATAAAAAAGCGCGTTAAACCAAAAATTTAGAGCGTGATTTCGATTCAATTTGAATGAAATCCGCCCTAAACGCGATCAGTGGATATTAACGCGTCTTGCCATCCTTTTGTTTACCCTGCGTGCTTAGGGTGCGGGGACACATGAGAGGTCGCCATGTCCCGCGCACAGAAAGCCCTGCTGTACATCCGTATCTGCCTCGCCCTGCTCACCCTGACCGTCGCCGTGCTGGTGCTGGGGCCGTTTTCGGGTGCTGAACAGGCGTTTGGGCTGACGGACAAAGAAGCCCACATCATCGCCTTTTTTACCCTGACCGTGATGCTGCAACTGGCCTTTCCGCGCGTGCGGCGCACAGACCTGGCTCTGGGGGTGCTTGTGCTGGGGGCGCTGATCGAGGTGGCGCAACTGTTTACCGGACGCAGCGCCAGTGTCGGCGACTGGCTGGCCGACCTGATCGGCGTCAGCGTCGCCACACTGCCCTCCTATGCCGAAACCTTCCGCCATTATGTGCGGCTGGGCGGTCGCGCGCCACGCCGCCGGCCACAGGATATGGCCCGTGCTGGAGAAACGGCGCGTCGTGATCGCGTTGAGAGGTGACTATATCATTATGATTTCCGGTAGAAACATAATGATCTGGATTTTTGTTTAGCCCCTCGCCGGGCGGTGGCTTCGCCACCTTGGCCGCCGCCTCAATGGCGGCTTGAGCGGAATGATTCCAGTAGAAATCACTCCGCTCTAAAGCGGCGGCCACCTCACGAAACGGGCCTATTCCACCGGCATCCAGATTTCGATGACGCCCTGACCGGTTGCCCCGTTATAGCGTGCATCCATGCGCTCAAAACCGGGATCATAGCGCACCTTCAGCCCCGAAGCGGGAAGCCAGTCATCATAAAGGGCGCGCCAGGTGTGCGAAAGGCCCGACACATGGCCGTGGTGTTCAAACACCGCATAGCGTCCTGCCGGCAGGATCAGCCGCGTAAAGTCGGGCGGCAGGTCACTGCCTTCGGTCACCTCGACCCCCGCCAGATAGTCGATACCGTCTGTGCGGTAATTATACGAAACGCCGTAACTGAGGCCGCCTCTCTGACCTTCGATATGGCCGAACCACGGACAAAAGGCCTGCCACAGGGCCGGAATGCCGGACAGGTTGGCAAAGTCAAACCGGCCCGAAAGCCCGGCGAGGGTCAGGCGGTCCAGCTTTTCAAGGCGCGGCGTCTGAGGCGGCAGGTCGGGTTTGGGATTGCGGTCGATATCGTTCATGGACAGAGGCTCCGTCAGTCTGAGGTCAGGGGCAGGCTCATGACGCAAGGCCCGCGGCGGTACGCCGAATTGCTGACGAAAGGCGCGGGTGAAGGCTTCGTGCGAGCCATAGCCCGCACTCAAGGCCGCATCGATCAGATCGCTGCCCGCCCGGATCGCCTTCGCCGCCTCGCTCAGCCGGCGGGCCCGCACATAGGCCATCAGCGGCTGATCACAGCTCATGGCAAACAGGCGCGTCACATGGCAGGCCGAGACGCCGTGCACCCGCGCCACCTGTGACAGGCTGAGCGGCTGGTTCAGGCGGCGTTCGATATACCAGATGAGTTTGGCGGTCAGGCTCACGAGGGGCTCCGGTTTGCGTCGGAGGTTAGCCTATCCCGGTTTTGACGGCGATATTTGATCGGTCTTGTGGTCGGGGTTATAAGAGGCCATGACCGATCTTATGACCGTTTCCCTGACCTGTGCCGATAGGGCTGAGGCCGAACGTATCGCGGAGCTTCTGGTAACGCAGAAACTGGCCGCCTGTGTGCAGTGTGTGCCGCTGCGTGCGACCTATGTGTGGCAGGGAAAGGTGGAGACGGCCGACGAGATCGGGTTGACGGCCAAGACCCTGCGCGGCAAACTCCCGGCGCTGGAGGCGGCGGTAAGGGCCGCCCATAGCTATGAGGTGCCGGAACTGATCGCCACGCGCATTCAATGGGCCAGCGCGGATTACGAACAGTGGCTGAGGGACGCGCTTACACCCTGATCCGGCGCACTTCGAGATCGGCATATTCGGCGATCAGCGGGGCCATCTGACGAAAGCCGATACTGCCGCTGGTGGGCCATTGGCGGTCGTTGGCTCCGATCCAGTTCACGACGGGCAGGTCGTTGATGGTGAAGGCCACGTTCGCCCCCGACTTGCGAATTTTAAGGCGGTAAGGTGGTCGGGCGTCCTCGACATCGGGCAGGGGGTCGGCGCCTTGCGCCAGCAGTTCAAAGCCCGGCGCATAGCGCAGATTGGCCAGATGGAAGGCGCGTTCCTCCTCCCAGCGGCGGCGATAATAGGAGATCTGCAAGGCCTTGACGTCGCTTTTGGTATACTGGTCGTAGATCCCGGCGCGGGCTTTCAGCTTTGGTGACAGGATATGCTCGCCATTCACCCCACCCGCGGCAAAAAACAGGATGCACAGGCCCGGCTCTTTCAGCGGCCAGAAGTTCCAGCTGATCTCGACATGGTCGGGGAAGACCTCCGGGCACCAAAAGACGAAGTTCGAGGCCTGTCCTTCGGCGGCATCGCGCCGTGCGCTCAACTGCATGCGGCCATTGGGGAAATCGACCTTCGCATCGCCCTCCATCCTGAACTTCGCCACATCGGCAGCGGTTTTCAGCGGATTGGCATAGATCAGTTCACCCGCTTCGGCCGCGAACAGCGAGGGGGCCAGAAGCGAGGAAGAGGCTGAGGCGGCCAGACCGGAGGCCAGCCACTGACGACGCGTAAGGCTCATGCGAAATTTCCGTTTGTGCTGCCGATTATACGCGTGGATCAGACGATTCCGCCGCCGTGCGCCGCGCGGGTTTTGCGCACCTTGGCTTTTTCGGCGCGGTAGCCGGTGGCGCGGAAGGCCAGCATGGGGTCAATCGCTCCGCCCTTGCGCAGTCGTGCCATGGCCAGCGCCGGCCGCACATCGGTCTCATAGGCCATGCGCAGGCAATGGTGGGCCATCATCACGTCATTATTGGCCTGATGCTCTTTCAGCGCCTTGCGATCGACGATCAGCGCCTTGACATAGGCTCCGGCAATGGCGCGCGCCGAATTGAGCAGGCTCTCAATAGGGTCGGTCACATTGTGCGACTGATCCATCATATAGGCCGGATTGAACTGCCCCTTAGCGCGCGTTTCGGCATAGACCAGTTCGTTGAAAATCAGGAAGAGCTGGAACGGGTTGAGCGACCCGGCATCGAGGTCATCGTCGCCGTATTTGGAGTCGTTGAAATGGAAGCCGCCCAGCTTACCGAACTGCGCCAGCCGCGCCACGATCAGTTCGATATTGACCGTCGGCGCGTGGTGGCCGAGATCGACCAGACACTGCGCCTTGGGGCCCAGCGTCTGCGCGCAGAGGATGGAGGTGCCCCAGTCCTGAATGACCGTGGCGTAGAAGGCCGGTTCATAGAGCTTATGCTCGATAAACAGCCGCCAGTCGTGAGGCAGGGCGGCATAGATCGCCTTCATGCTCTCCAGATAGCGCTCCAGCGTGTCGGCAAACTCGTTCTGACCGGCAAAGTTCGAGCCGTCGCCGATCCATACGGTCAGGGCCTTGGCCCCCAGCCGATCACCGATCTCGATACATTCGAGATTGTGCTCGATGGCCTGCGCGCGGGTAGCGGGGTCCGAGTGGGTCAGTGAGCCATACTTGTACGACAGGCGCTGCCCCGGCTGATCCTGAAAAGTGTTGGAATTGACCGCATCAAAGCCCATGCCGTAGGCGTGAGCGAAGTCGCGCACCTCATCGATGTCGTTGGCCTTGTCCCAGGGAAAATGCAGCGAAATGCGCGGCGTCAGGCCTGATACCTGATGCACGGCGGCGCAGTCTTCGATCTTTTCCAGAATATGGGTGGGTTCACCCGGCATGGGGAAGCGGGCAAAGCGCGTACCGCCGGAGACCATGCCCCAGCTGGGGATACCGACCTCAAGCGTCATCAGGCGATCGACCACGTGCTCGATATCGACACCCACGCGCGCCAGTCTGACGCCCAGAGCCTCATAATCGGCCATATGCGCCGCCATCAGCCGCGCATTTTCACGATCAATAATGTCCTGCGGCAGGGCCGACCGGGTCTTTTTGACGGCGACATAGCCCATTCGGGGTGTCCATTCCTTCAGCACATGGGCCTCCAGATAGGGTTAAAAGACGGACGGAGTCAAATCAACAGACCGTTCACGGGAAGGGAATGGATGTGGCGTACACGCCACGCCGTATATGAGAGCGCAGGGAAACCGCCCCTCAACCTGTTTTTTGTGTGCGCAGACGCGCTTTTCTTATATGGTTAGATCCTAACGGAAATAGCGGCAAAAAACAATCTCTGTTGCTAATTTTCGATCAATAATGATCGGCAATGGACGGGAAAGCCGGTATTGGGCTCCCGTTCGCTCACGAAAGAGCGGCTGATGGCGGGAGTGAAGGGTGCGCAATAGCCTGAGAGACGTGTCGGTAAGCCCCGCGACGGAGGATATTCCGTCGGCGGACGGTTACGCGATGACGGGCGTCTCCGGGAGCCACACGCGCGCCGCCGTGACGGGTGAAGGCGTCTGCGTCGTCTTTGATGTCGGCAAGACCAATGCCAAGCTCAGCGTTATCGACGCCGAAGGGCAGATCCTCAGCCGCACGACGTTCAAGACGCCGCACCTGCACACGCGGCTCTACGCGGCCTTTGACGTCGATACCCTCTTTACGTGGTGCCTGAGCGAGCTGAAACGCCTGTCGCAGCGCTATCGCATCGACCGCATTATCCCCGTCGCGCATGGCGCGGGCTGCGCCTTCCTCAGCGCCGATGAGCAGTTGCTGCAACCCATTCAGGACTACGAAGCCTCGATCCCGCTGCCTTATGAACGGGCTTATCAGCGCGTGCGTCCGGCCTTTGAGGAGACCCTGTCGCCGCTTCTGCCCAACGGGCTGAATCTGGGGGCGCAAATCTTCTGGCACGCGCGGCGTGACCCCAAATTCTTTGAGCGGGTGCGCTATATCCTCTCCTATGCCCAATACTGGACGTGGCGGCTGTCGGGCGTACTGTGTTCGGAGGTGACATCGCTGGGCTGTCACACGGATCTGTGGAACCCGACCCAGGGCACCTTCTCCAGTCTGGCAGTTTCTGAGGGCTGGGCGGAACGCTTTGCGCCGCTACGGTCGGCGTGGGAAAAGGCCGGGCCGCTGCGCCCCGAAATCGCCGAGGCCGTGGGCTTGAGCCCCGACTGTCAGGTCCATGTGGGCCTGCACGATTCCAATGCCGCTCTGGCGCTGGTTATTGCGCGGCATCAGCACGATGAGGCCGCGGTACTACCGGTCATACTGACGACGGGCACCTGGTATGTCGCCATGGCCCCCGGTATTGCGCCGGCCGCCGTGTCGGACAGCCTGCGCCCGGATCGCGACTGCCTCGTCAATATCGACGTCTATGGCCGTGCGGTGCCGTGCGCGCGGTTTATGGGCGGGCGGGCTTTGGAGCTGATCACCAATGGTCATGTCGATGTGCCGGTGACGCTCGATACGGTCCTTGAGGTGATCGGCTCAGGGGCCATGGCCTTGCCCAGCTTCGTTGATGCCGGCGGGCCCTTCCCCGGACGGCGCGGCGAAATCGTCGGGCTTGAAACCGACACGCCGCAAACGCGCGCCGCGCTGGGTCTGATCTACGTGGCTCTGATCGCGGTCACCTCGCTCGATATGATCGCGCCCGCGGATCGGCCCCTGCTGATCGAAGGTCCGGCCGCGCACAATGCCGCCTTCTGCACCCTTCTGGCCGCCATGCGCGATGCGCCCGTTCTGGTCTGCGAAACCTCATCGGGGGTGACGCGCGGTGCCGGGGCCATGGCCTTTTTCAGTGATCATGTGCCGCCGGTGCCGGCCTATAAGCCGGTCGAACCGCAGGGCGTTGAGGCCATACGCGCCTACCGCGCCGCCTGGTTAAAGGCGATGGAAAACGATTGAAGCGACTACCCAAAAAAGGTGCTTCCCACCATGTGGAATGCGCCCTATAAGAATCAATCACATTCGATCATCAATCGCGTAGGACCGGAGCCGGCCGCGCGTATAAGGTCGGGAAACAGAAACGCAGGGCGGGCCATATGCACCTTCAGGATCGCTGGAAGCTGATCATCGACGAACTCAATCCGGACCGCGTGACCTCGGTCGATGAGCTGACGGCGCGTCTGGGCGTGTCACCGGCGACCATTCGCCGCGACCTCAATGAGTTGCACGAACTGGGGCATCTGCTGCGCGTGCGCGGCGGGGCCATGCGCATTGAAGGCAAGCACTTCACGGCCAAGGCCGAACCCAAGACGCCGGAGTTTCAGACCGACAGCCTGATCGGGCAATCGAGCTTTCTGGCCTCGACCATCGTCAATGCGCCGGTCAAACGCGCCATTGCCCGCGCCGCGCTCGACTTCCTGAAGCCCGGCATTTCGATGATTATCGACGGCGGTTCGACCACCTACACCCTGGCCAATATGATGGCCAATGAGCCCTATCACGTGCTCACCACCTCGATCCCCATCCTGCAATGCCTGCTCGATCGCTCGAAGGTGAAGGTCACCCTGCCGGGCGGCGAATTGTTCCGTGAACAGCGCATCATCCTCAACCCGTATGACGACGGGATGTTGCAGAATTTCTCGGCGGCCAAGATGTTCATTGGCTGTCAGGCCCTGACGCGCAACGGCCTGATGCAGTCGGACACCCTGCTGGTGCAGTCCGAGCGCCGTCTGATGGAGCGCGCCGATCAGGTGATCGTGCTGGCCGACTCGTCAAAGATCGACGCCCCGGCCTCGCTGTCGGTCTGTCCCCTGACGGCGATTGACGTGGTGATCACTGACGAAGGCCTGACCGACGCCGCCCGCGAATGGCTGGAGCACGCCGGTATCGAGGTGCGCATCGCTCAGGTCACCGCCGAAGACCGCAAGGCCTCGGAAGTCGTCTGAGGTCGGCAAATCGCTCAAGATTGGGGTGGGCATAGCGCGCCTGTGAAAATTCTTGAAACTTTCACTTTTTGGAAGTATTGAGAATTTTATGGTCGGCTTGCAGGATACACTCAGGTTACATGGATATACGGATCGGGTCTTAACCGAGCGCCAGCTTGCGGATGCGATCGGCGGTAGCGCGGCACGGCGCTACGGCATAGTGAACCGAGCGCTTAAAAGCCGAAATCTTTTGCGTATCAAGCGCGGGCTCTATGCTCTGCCAGCTCATCTCCGATCAACACCACTACACCCTTACGTCGTGGCGCAGGCGCTTCATCCGGGCAGTTACGTTTCCTTCGAAAGCGCTCTGTCCTTTCACGGCTGGATTCCAGAGGCCGTGCGTCAAACCGCCTCAGTGACCCCCGGACGCAAGTCCATCGACTATGAGACAGAGACCTTCGGAGCCTTCACCTTTTTACCGTTGGCCCTGCAACCCTACCAATTTCTGGTTGGTGTAGAACGCCATCGTCTTAATGACGCGACGGCTCTGATTGCGTCCCCTCTGCGCGCCCTGATGGATATCGTGGCCTACCGCAAAATCAGGTGGCAGGGGGTGTCGTGGATCACCGAGGGTCTGAGGGTGGATATCGAACAGATGTCCGGGCTCGATCCTCAAACATTCCAACGGTTGTGCGACGTTTATAAGCACACAGCCGCCAGGGCATTCGCAAACAGGCTCTATGACGCCCTTGCCCAACATAGGGAGCTGGCGCGATGATCGACATTATTCGACAAAAACTGAACCAATACAACGCGGGCAATACCCTTGAGACAGAAAACGCCCTCAAGGAAATCCTTCAGGAGATCGCCTTACATGCGCTCTGGCGCGCGGACTTTTTTGAGGCGTCCTTGTTTCAAGGCGGAACGTGCCTGCGCATTCTCCACGGTCTACCCCGCTTCTCTGAAGATCTTGATTTTATCCTGCGCACGCCCGACCCGGACTTTGACCTCCAACCCTATTTGAAAACTCTGTTAGAGGTCTTCGATCAGTTTGGTCTCCAGCTTGAGGTGGTATCAAAAGAACGCATGGACAGTGTCATTCGTGAGGCCGTCCTGAAAGATAGCGCAATCGCCCGACAGCTTGACCTGCGCTTTGCCGATGGGCGGCAAAAGACCATTAAGATCAAACTGGAAATTGACACAAACCCGCCTGAGGGTTCGGGTGAGGACACAACCTATCTCGATTTTCCAACCGATTATGAAGTCCGCCACCAGGACCTTTCGTCGAACTTTGCTCTGAAAATCCATGCGCTTCTTTGCCGGCCCTATGTGAAAGGCCGCGACTGGTTTGACTTCTCCTGGTACGTAGCCAGAGGTGTTGGGCCGAACCTGAAGCTTCTGTCAGCGGCGCTGCGGCAAAAAGGCCCGTGGGCGGGCCAGACGGACCTTGAGGCCGATAGGGACTGGGTGCATGGCGCGCTGACGAACAGGATCGATGCGATTGACTGGTCTGATGCCGTAGACGATGTCAGGCGCTTTTTGCGCCCCTCCGAAGCCAAAAGCCTTGATCTGTGGAGCGCGAGGTTCTTTCACGTGCGCGCTCAAAAACTACATCAAAATTTCCATCTATCCTGAATTCGCCCACGCCCAAGGCGGGTCATCCGCGTTCAGCCTGCAAGTGGCCTAGGTGCGGATAGACGACAAGCGACGCGCAATTTCCCAATCATCGCAGACCTGTTATCCTTGTAAATCTACCAGCCGTCGGTAGATTTACAAGGATGGGTGTCGGTTCGGGGAAAGGCCTTACCTCAGGCCATATAGAAGACCGGCTTCAAATCCTTCGCCACCGGCGAATTGTCGGGGTTTGAATCCATGATGTCGGCCATATAGGCCCACCATTTTTTCATCACCGGATGAGCGGGCAGGTCGGCCATGGTGTGGTTGTCCGTGCGGCGCAGGACGCCAAACAGGGTCAGGGTTTCCGGATCAAGGAAGATCGAATAGTCCGACACTCCGGCTTCGTGCAAAAGGTCCGACAGTTCGGGCCAGATCTCATCGTGGCGCTTCTGGTATTCGGCCTCAAAGCCCGGCTTGAGCTGCATTTTGAAGGCGTGAATCTGGGTCATAAGGTTTAGTTCCCTGAAATCTTTGCCGGGGCCTCGCGCATGACGGGCCAGTCGGCGGGGGTGAGGTCATAGTGTTTCGGATCGGCCGGATGGGCCGGATCGAAGGCGGTGAAATCGGGCGCGGCCTTGAGGTCCAGCCCGCTTTGCGGATCGGTGATCACCTGCGCCACGTAGTTGGCGATCTGATAGGCGCCATAGGCATTGTGGTGGGTCTTGTCCTGCCCGTTATTGCCAAAGGCCAGCGGGCTGACCTGCGGCCCCAGCGCCTCATACAGCATCTTCGTCTTCGCCGTCAGGTCGATAAACGGCACGTTCAGCTCTGCGGCGACTTTCCGCACGGCGTCGTCATACCCCGCCAGCGTGTTGGTGATCTTACCGTTTTCAAACGAGCGGCGCGACACGGGTGAAATCAGCACCACCTTCGCCCCGCGCGTCTGCGCATCCGTCGCAAAGGCCTTCAGCCACGCCGGGTATGAGCGCTCGGCATCGACATAGGTGCGCGGCCACTGCTTCTTCTGATCATTATGGCCAAACTGCATCAGCACCACATCGCCCGCGCGCAGATCGCTCAAGAGCTTGTCCCAGCGCAGGGAGGTGACAAACGACTTCATCGTCTCGCCGGAACGCGCGTGATTGGCCACGGAGACGTCGTTGGCTAAAAAGCGCGGCAGCATCTGCCCCCACGAGGCGTAGTCCGTGCCGGCCTGATCGGTGACGGTGGAGTCTCCGGCAATCAGGATGCGGCGGGCCTTGATGGGCGCGATCTCTACGCTTTGCACGGCGGGTGAGGGGCCTGAAAACGCAATCGTCAACCTGTCATCCCAGGTGCGGCTGATGTCTTCGTCGCCGCGCAGACCGACGCGCGGGGCCTTGCCCTTGGCGTCCTGCTCAGAGGTGACGACTGAGGCGTCGCGCACATTGACAATAAACTCAACCGTCTTCGTCTCACCCTTTTTCAGCGCTACCGGGGCCAGCATCAGGCGACGGTCTTCGGCCCAGATCGAGGTGCGGCTTTCTGCCTTTTTCGCCCCCAGCGTCACGCGCACGCGGTAATCACCCGGAGCCGCCTTCACGGCCAGCGCGACCTCGTTTCCATCGCGTGTATTGGTAAAGCCATAGCCGCGGGTTGCGTCATAGGTCATGTCGGGGGTTACCCGCACGGCCGTCGCATCGGCTTTCAGGGCGGGATCGAACAGGAAACGCTGAGGCAGGGTCGTCACGGAGGCTTCCGAAGCTGCGGTTTGGGCCATGACGGAGGTTCCGCCCCACGTTAGGGCAAGTGTCAGGGCAAGCGTCAAAACAAGCCCGCCCGTCCGCAAGCGAGTCTCATTTCCCTGATTGGTTTTGATCATAATGGCGTTTTTTCTGATCATAATTGGCCTTTATGTGCTCGTTTGTGATATTTTTTCATTGATATGGCCCGTCGTCAATGTCATCTTAACGCACCAGCCGCCGCTGGCCGTCGCTGCGCGGGCGTCCAAGACCCGCCGATCTGAAGATCCCGGCCACGGCGCTGTCTCAGAGGAACCCCAAAAGAGGACCCCCGATGCCCAACCAGAAACCGCTGCGCCGGAAGCTTTTCCGCATGGCAGCTCTTTCGCGTGTTTCGCAAATCGGTCTGATCGCCGCCGCCGGTGCCCTGCTGGCCTTTGGCGCGACGGCACAGGAACTGGGGATTCCGCAGGGCTCCGATGCGCAAAAACAGGCGCAAATCAGTGACGCCGCCAAAGCGCAAAACGTCTTCCTGATGTCGGCCTTCATGGCCACCTCGCAAAACACGCTCAGCCTGTTTACCTCCGCCGACGGCGTGACGTTTAAGACGCTGGGCTCTGAGGTTTATACGCCGCAGAAGGGTTTGCTGCGCGACCCGTCGATCATCCGCCATTCGGACGGCTACTATTACGTCGTCTATACCACCAACTGGGACGGCTCGGATTTCGGCATCACCCGCTCGAAAGACCTGAAAAGCTGGGAACTGGTGCGTGAGGTCAAGATCGACCTGCCGGGCCTGACGAACACCTGGGCGCCCGAATGGTTCCGCGACAAAGATGGCTCCCTTAAGGTCGTGGTGTCCCTGTCTAAGGGCGGCACCAAGGGGCCGTTCGGCGCCTATGTGATCGAGCCCAACGCTGACTTCTCGCAATGGTCGGCGCCCAAGCCCATGCAGGGCCTGCAAGGCAACTATATCGACACCTTCGTGGTGGCGACTGACAAGGGCTACACCGCCTTCGTCAAGAACGAGACGACCAAATTTATCGAACTGGCCACGGCCAAATCGCTGTACGGTCCGTGGACCATCGAGAAAAAGGGTGACTGGGCCGGCTGGGGCGACTGGCGCGAAGGTCAGGCGCTGGTGAAGCTACCTAATGGCGGCTGGCGCATCTATTTCGACGACTATATCACCAAGCGCTACTGGTATTCCGACAGCCACGATAACTTCAAAACCTGGACGCCGAAAAAAGAAATCGGCGGCGTATCGGGTGTGGTGCGTCACTTCACCGTCCTGTCCGAAGACCCGAAGGCTCTGGCCGAAGCCACCAAGCCCAAAAATCCGCCCAAAAAAGTCACCTGGGACGAACACTCCCTGATGGTGGACGGCAAGCGCATCATGGTGTGGTCGGGCGAAGTGCATCCCTTCCGCCTGCCCAATCCGTCCCTGTGGCGTGATGTGCTGCAAAAGATGAAGGCGTCGGGCTTCAACGGCGTCGCCTTCTACTTCAACTGGGGCTACCACTCGCCGGCACCGGGCGTTTATGATTTTAGCGGCATCCGCAATGTCGAACGTGCCATCGAAATCGCCGAAGAAGAGGGCATGTACGTCATTGCCCGCACCGGCCCCTATGTGAATGCCGAACTGACCGGCGGCGGCTTCCCCGGCTGGCTGTTGCGTCAGCGCGCCGAAGCCCGCACAGATGACCCGCTGTTTCTGGCCGCCACCGATGAGTGGATGACGCAGATCAACGCCATCATCGCGCGGCATCAGATCACCAACGGCACGGGCAACGTCATCGCCTATCAGCTCGAAAACGAGCTGGGCAAGGTCGAGCCCAAGCACGTGCGTCAGATGGAGCATCTGGCCAAAAAAGCCCGCGCCGATGGTATCAGCGTGCCCTTCTTCCATAACGCGGCCGGGCGTCTGCCCGACTGGACGCCGAAGGACTCGACCGCGCCGTGGGCCAATCCGGGGCCGACGGACATCTATGCCTTTGATGGCTATCCGGGCGGCACCTGTAACGTTCATGCCGATCCGTCCGGCCCCAACAAGGCCCCCGACTGGGGCATCTATGGCACGACGCCACCGCGCATCGGTTCGCTGTCCTCGCCCAAAACGCCCGGTTTTGCGGCTGAGCTGGGGGGCGGCTGGTTCGACTACTGGGGCTCCAACGGCACCTATGAATGCACGGCCAAGCGTCAGGGCAAGGGCTATCAGCGCGTCTTTTACGGCACCAACCTGATCAACCGTATCACCATCCACAACGTCTATATGACGTTCGGGGGCACCTCGTGGGGGTGGCTGGCCGGGCCGGTCGTTTATACCTCTTATGACTATGGCGCGGCCATTTCCGAAGATCGGGGCCTGCGCGAAAAGGCCTATGCGCTGAAGCAGCAGGGCATGTTTGTTCAGGCAGCCGAACAGGTCCTGGCCGAGATGGACAAGGGGCCGGTGCTCAAGCCCTCGAACGACAGGATCAAGGTCTATCACAACATCAATCCGACGCTGAAGACCCACGTCCTGTTTGCGGTTCACAATCCGTCCGATGCCCTGACCGACGACAGCGCGACCTTTGAGTTGGCGACCAAGGACGGCACCTACACCATCCCGGTGCGCGTCAATGGTCAGGACGCCAAGATGTTGCTGGCCTCATACGCGATGGAGCGTCAGCACCTTGTCTATTCCAACTCGGAAATCCAGACGCATTTCCAGAAGGGTGAACAGGACATCGCGCTGCTGCATGGCCGTGTCGGGGAGGCGGGAGAGACCGTGCTGCGCTTCTCGCAAGCGCCGAAGGTCGAGCTTCTATCCGGTCAAGCCAAGTGGAAGTACGATGCCAAAACCGGCGACCTGAAAATCAGCTATACGCATAACGGTCTGATCCGTCTGCGCATCACCGATGGTGGCCGTGCGCCGCTGCTTCTGCTGATCGCCGATGAGCCGACCAGCTACACTTTCTGGCGTCAGGAGACGGCGGAAGGCCCGGTGCTGCAAATGACGGCGGCACTGGTGCGCGAAGCCAGACTGTCGGGCGGCAAGCTCGATCTTCTGGGCGACACCATGACGGAATCGGCCCTGACGATCTGGGGCCCGAAGTCGGTGGCGAGCGTCACCTTCAACGGGGAACCGGTCGCCGTTACGGCGCAAAACGACGGCAGCCTGTTCAGCACCCAGCCCCTGCCGCGCCCGGAAAAGGTCACCCTGCCGGACCTCGCGCAGGTGGCGTGGACGCGCCGCATGGACAGCCCCGAAGCGCAGCCCGGCTTTGACGACAGCCAGTGGGTGAAGGCCGACAACCGCCCGACAGCGGCTCAAACCTGGACGACCACCGAACGCGGTCAGCCGACGCTCAGCATGAGCGATTACGGCTTCCACCACGGCGACGTCTGGTATCGCGGGCGCGTCAGGATCACCGATCAGACGGCGGATCAGCTTGAGCTGTTCTACGGCGCGGGCGGGGCCGGTATGATTCAGGTGTGGGTCGATGGCAAATATATCGGCCAGCACGAACACGATACGGGCCGTCAGTTCCCCGAAACCACCGACAGCGTGAAGTTCAAGCTCGACAAGCTGACGCCCGGTGAGCACGTGATTTCGGTCATGGTGCGCAACAATTCGCACAACTGGGACCTGATGGCCGACGACGCCCACCGCGAAGCGCGCGGCCTGATCGCCGCGTCTCTGACCACCCGCGCCGGTCGCCGTTTCGCCGTCCCGATTGAGTGGCGCATTCAGGGCAATAAGGGCGGCGAACAGATCGCCGACCTCGTCCGCGGTCCTCTGAACAATGGTGGCCTCTACGGCGAGCGCGAAGGCTGGTATCTGCCCGGCAAACAGGACGGCTGGGAGGCCACCAGCCAGACCGCGGCCCCGCCGGCGGCGGGCACCTACTGGCTGCGGACCCAGTTCAAACTCGACCTCCCTAAGGGGCACGATGTGCAACTGGGGCTCAGCTTCGGTGACACGACACAGCCGCGCTCAGACCGGGAAAACCGTGTACTGATCTTCGTCAATGGCTGGAATATGGGGCAGTTTATCGCCCATATCGGCCCGCAGCGCACCTTTGTCATCCCGCCGGGTATCTTAAACCCCAATGGTGACAACACCATCGCTCTGGCCGTCACCACCGATGGCAAGCCGGAAAACGCACTGGAGCCCGTTCAACTGGTTAATCTGCGTACCGCGCGCACGAGCGTCCCCCTCGACATCATGCCCGCACCCAATAAACTGCAACGCTAACAGTACCTTCTCTCCCCAAAGAGTTCCCTCTCATGACCGCTCAGATCCTCAAAAAGCCCGTCAATACGAACAATCAGGTCCTTACCCCGACCGATCCGTTCAACATCCATCCGCTGCTGCAACATCAGTCGGCGGCGCTGGATGCCGATCGTGACGATTATCGTCGGGCCATCGACCTGTTGATCGACAATCTGATCCACATCGAGGACACGTCGGGTGAGTTCCTGCTGCGTCTGACCGATGGCCGCGTGATCGACACTAAGGCCTGGCATGGCTTTGAGTGGACGCAGGGCATCGGCCTTTACGGCATGTACAAGGTCTGGGAGATGACCAGCGATAAAAAAGCCTGGGACATCATGATCAACTGGTTCGAGGACCGGTTCAAGGAAGGCTCGCCGTCGCGCAATATCAATACGGTCGCCCCCTTCCTGACGCTGGCCTACCTGTTTGAGCGCACCGGCGACCGCCGCTATCTGCCCTATCTCGATGTGTGGGCGGAGTGGGTCTACAATGATCTTCCGCGTACGGAAGAAGGTGGCTTCCAGCACATCGTCTATAACAGCGTCAATAACCAGCAACTGTGGGACGACACGCTGATGATGTCGGTCGTGCCACTGGCCAAGATCGGCCTGCTGCTTAACCGCCCGCACTATGTCGAAGAGGCCAAGCGTCAGTTCCTGATCCATATTAAGTACCTGACCGACCGCAAGACGGGCCTGTGGTTCCACGGCTGGACCTTTGACGGCCGTCACAACTTCGCCAACGCCCTGTGGGGCCGTGGCAATTCGTGGGTCACCATCGTGATCCCGGAATTTATCGAGCTTCTCAACCTGGCGAAGGACGACGCCTTCCGCCTGTTTCTGATCGAGACGCTGGAAGCGCAGGTCAAAGCCCTTGCAAAGGTTCAGGCCCCGTCGGGCCTGTGGCGCACCATCCTTGATGATGAGACGTCTTACGAAGAAGCTGCGGCCTCGGCGGGCTTTGCCTATGGTATCCTGAAGGCCGTGCGTAAGGGCTATATCTCGCGTGAGTATGAAGCCATGGGCATCAAGGCCGCCAAGGCCGTGCGCGCCCATATCAACAGTTCGGGTGAGCTCACTCAGGTGTCGTTCGGCACCCCGGTGTTCAACTCCATTCAGGAATATAAGGACATTCCGCTGACCTCGATGCCGTTTGGTCAGGCCATGGCGCTGCTGACCATGGGCGAGTTCCTGTACCGGTTTATTTAACACGCACCTCCCCGGTTCAGGGGAGGTGGATTTTTTGGTGTGAGCCAAAAAAAGACGGTGGGGTTTAGGTCGGCATGATCAGCCCGCTGCGTCGCCGTCAAAACGGCGACACCTCCCCCGCTATGCAGGGGAGGCGGATTTTGGGAGTGAAACGATATGGCCGAAGCGGCAAGCGTACGTAAACCGGGTTGGATGAACTACTGGGGCTGGGGATCGGGCGACATGCTCGGTGCCGGGGCTCAGGCCGTCATCACCGGCTGGCTGTTCTATTTCTTCACCAACTTCTGCGGTCTGAGCGCCATTGATGCCGGGTTTATCCTCGGTCTGCCGCGCCTGCTGGAAGCCATCACCTGCCCACTGATCGGCTATATATCCGACAATCTGCGCCATACCTGGGTGGGGCGAAAGATTGGCCGGCGCAAGATTTTCCTGCTGATCACCATACCGCTTCTGCCGTCCTTCGCGTTGTTGTTCGTGACGGGTCAGACCTTCTGGTACTATCTCTTCGTCTTTATCTTCTTCGAACTGCTCTACACCATGTTCCTCATTCCGTGGGAAACCCTCGCCGCGGAAATGACCAAGGATTACAAGGAAAAAGCCAAGTTCGCCGGGGCACGCATGATCATTGCGCAGTCCTCTGCCATCCTCGCCTCCTACCTGCCGACCTTCATTATCGACAATTTCGGCGGCAAGGATTCGCCGGACACCTTCCTGATCATGGCGACCATTTTTGGTTTGCTGTTCTCGCTGGTGGTCATTCTGGTGGTCATCTTCTCGTGGGAGCGTCCGTACACGGAAGATGAAAAGCGTATTCAGCCGCAGCCCTTCAATGCCGCCGCCGCGCTGATGATCCCGGTCAACATGTTCCGCGACCTGTTCTCGACGCTGAAACTGCGCGCCTTTCGTCAGCACCTGTCGATCTATCTGGGCGGCTACCTGTCGCAGGATATCTTCAACACCGCCTTCCCGCTGTTTGTGGCGACTGTTCTGGCGGCTGGGGCAACGCTGAGCAAGGGCGAAACCACGACGCTGATTTCGGGCATGATGACGCTGATGTACATCGCGCAGCTCGTTTCGGTGATGATCGCCATTCAGGTGGTGATCAAGACCGGCCCGACCCTGGCCTACCGCATCGCCATCAGCTTTGTGGGCGCGGCGCTTCTGCTGTTCCTCGCCTTCTACTTCACGCAGCCCGAAGGCATTGCGGCCGGCCTTGAAGGCCTCAACGGCAACCTGTTTGCCGCCTTTAACCACTCCAATTTCGGCGTTGCCTTCTGGCTGATCGTGCCGATCATTCTGGCAGGTCTGGGGCGTGGCACGCTGAACTTCGTACCGTGGTCGGTCTATAACTACCTGCCGGATATTGATGAAGCGGTGACCGGTCAGCGTCGTGAAGGTATCTTCGCCGGGGTTATGACCCTGGTGCGCAAGATGGCGCAATCGGCGGCTATCGTTGCGACCGGCTGGATCATCAATCAGGGCGGCTATCTGGCGGCCCCGAAGGACTCGACCGTGGTCATCCAGCAGACGCCGGAAGCCATCCACACGATTGTGCTGGTCCTGATCGCGGGTCCGATCGTCGTCATGGTGCTGGGTATGATCATTTCGTGGAGCTTCGGCCTCAATGTCAAATCCCACGGCATTCTTGTCCACGAAGTCGAGCGTCTGCGTGCGGGCGAAACCGAGCCGGAGTCGGAAGAGAGCCGTCGTGTGGTCGAAAACCTGACCGGCTTTAAGTTCGAGCACCTGTGGGGCCGCTATAAGCGATAAGCCAAAAAACGCAGAACCCCGCTTCATCGAAGCGGGGTTCTTCCTTTCAGTCACGATATTCAGAGCGGAATGATCTTTATTGGATCATTCCGCTCAAGCCCGGTTTTAGCGAACAGCGACCTTCTGCTTGAGCAGGAACCACGTCACCGCGTCAAACAGGGCGTCGTTTGACGCATCAATCACGTTCGGGCTGACCCCCAGCGTATGCCAGGCGTGGCCGTCCGTATCGCGGCTTTCGATCACCACTCGCGTCAGGGCCGCCGTGGCGTCCGACGGCGTCAGGATGCGCACCTTATAGTCCGAAAGGTGCATGGCCTTCAGTTCCGGATAGTGCGGCATCAGGGCCTTACGCAGCGCCTCATCCAGCGCGTTGACCGGGCCATTGCCTTCGGCCACCGTCATCACGGTTTCGCCGGCGACCGACAGCTTGACGGTCGCCTCGGCCATCGTGTCCTGCGCCCCGGAGGCTTCAACGCGGCATTCGTTCAGCGCGCGATAGCTGAGGAGTTCATAATAGCGCGGCAACTGCCCCAGAAGCCCGCGGGCCAGAAGCTCGAACGAGGCGCTGGCGTCTTCATAGGCGTAGCCCATCGCCTCGCGGTCCTTGACGATCCGGACCAGCTCATTGACGCGCTCATCATCAGCGGCGACCTCAATGCCCATCTGCTCCAAACGGTTCAGCACATTGGCGCGTCCGGCCTTGTCCGAGACGAGGATCAGCCGCGTATTGCCGACCAGAGCCGGGTCGATATGTTCATAGGAGCGGCTGTCGCGCGCCATGGCTGACACGTGCAGGCCACCCTTGTGCGCAAAGGCGCTCTTGCCGACATAGGCGGCGTGGCGGTTGGGCACGCGGTTCAGACGGTCGTCGATCAGACGCGACAGCGACCCGATCTCTTTGAGTTGTTCCATCGACACGCCTGTCTCGTAGCCCATCTTGAGCATCAGGGTTGGGATCAGGGCAATCAGATTGGCATTGCCGCAGCGCTCACCAATGCCGTTGATCGTGCCCTGAATCTGACGCACGCCCGCTTCCACTGCGGCCAGCGAATTGGCTACCGCCTGTTCGGTATCATTATGGCAGTGGATGCCCAGTTTCGCCTCTGGCAACTTCGCCTTGACGTCGGAGACGATGCGGTACACCTCGGACGGCATCGATCCGCCATTGGTGTCGCACAGGATGATCCACTCCGCCCCGGCTTCATAGGCCGCGCTGAGGGCTTCCAGCGCATAGGCGGGATTGGCCTTATAGCCATCGAAGAAGTGTTCGGCGTCGAAATGCGCCTCGCGGCCCTGCGCGATCATGTGGGTAAGCGAGTCACCGATCATCTTCAGGTTTTCGCTCGTTGACACCTTCAGCGCCGTCTCGACCTGCCAGTCCCAGCTCTTGCCGACCAGACAGACGGCCGGGGTATTGGCATTGAGAATATCCTGAAGGCCCGGATCGTTTGAGGCCGAACGCCCGGCGCGACGTGTCATGCCAAAGGCCGACACTTTCGCAAAGCGCGTCTTCGGCACGCGGGCAAAAAAGGCGTCATCCGTGGGGTTGGCCCCCGGCCAGCCGCCTTCGATATAGTCGATGCCAAAGGCGTCAAGCGCCTCAGCAATCGCCAGCTTGTCGGCAACGGTGAAGTCAATTCCCTGCGCCTGCGATCCGTCGCGCAGGGTGGAGTCATAAAGATAGATACGCTCGGCCATGGCTCAGCTATAGCCTGACTTTGGGGGCGTCAATAAAATTCCCGCACTTAAGCGGTAATTGCGCTGCCAAGTCTCTGAAATCGCGCCATTCGTTTCGATGATTACTATTTCTCACCGGCCCTGAGTGCCGCGAACATCTGTTCGGCGACCTCCCAGTCTTCGGGCGTGTCGATATCGACGACCTCAGTGCGCGGCAGGATGACCGGGGCGGAATGGATCGAAAAGACGTCTTCGCCATTCAGCGCCGCCTCTGTCCAGCTCCAGTAGAACTGCGCGGCATCATGATAGGCGGGTGTCAGGTCCTGAGAGCGCGTCATGCGATGTTCGGGCTGGAACATGGCCACGCCGCCCTCACGCGTGACGTAAAGCGCGCGCTGGATAGGGAAGGCGTAGCTGGTCACCGAAAAGGCGTGGCGCTTGCCCTGAAGCGCTTCCCAGCCCTCGATCAGGCGTTTCGCCGTCAGAAACGGAGCGGTGGCATAGAGGCAGCACAGGGCGTCGGGCCGTTCGCCCTGAGTGATCAGCCAGTCGAGCGCGTGGGCCATGACCGCGCCGGTCCCGGCATGGTCGTTGGACAGCTCCGGCGGGCGCACAAACGGCGTCTGTGCCCCGCAGGCGCGCGCCACCTCAGCGATTTCGGCGTCATCGGTGGAGACGATGATACGCGCAAACAGGCCGGACTCAAGGGCGGCCCGGATCGAATAGCCGATCATGGGCTGCCCAAAGAAGGGCTTGATATTCTTGCGCGGGATGCGCTTCGACCCGCCGCGCGCCGGAATGATACAGACCCGTCTCATCGCAGAAAGACCTGATTGATATAGGGGTCAAATCCGCCGGGATTGTCCATCACCGGGGCCTTGGGCGAATGCGGGGTGACGTAGAGATTATACTGAAACGCCAGCAGCAGACGCGGGCGCGACACGGGCAAAAGCCCCTTATGGAAGCCATAGACGTCTTCGAGAAACCACGAGCCGGCGGGGGCGGTCAACGTCACCACCTTGTCGGCCCCGAAGGCCGCTTCGATGTCGGCATCTGTCTGGGCCTTGCCCGTTTCGAGAATGGGGGAGCGGTGTGAGCCGCGCACGAACACATGCGGGCCGGATTGGGCGTCGATGTCGGTCAGGTAGTAGAAGAGTTTGACATTGCCCACGCAGTCGTAATCGCGATGAAACCGCTGCACGCCCTTGGCCGTGGCGCGGCCGGGGAAGGACCACACGGCCCCGATATTGTCGAGAATGGGCCGCGCCCCCAGATACAGCTCGGCAGCCGCCAGAACGTCCGGATGGTTGGCCAGTGCCAGCGCATGGGGCGCGCGGATCACCTCTTCGGGCGTGAAATAGCCGATATTGATGTCGTCGGACGGCACCTCATCCCAGCGAAACCGCCCCAGATGCGGGCGATAGGGGTCGTGGCAGGGCAGGTCGCGGAAATAGGCCGTGAGGTCGCTCAACACCTGCGCGTCAATGGACGGCTGAATAGCGGTAAAGCCGTCTTCGCGTAGCCCGGCACACAGGGACTGGGCCAGAGGTGAGGGCGCAAGGTCGGGTGTGCGCGGCTTGAACTGACGGATCAGGCGGCCCACCCGTTGCCGGCCGCGATAATCGAGCAGCGGCAACAGGTCATAGGCGATATTGCGCCGGTCAGCGCGGGCGCGCGCGGCAAAATGCCGCCAGGAGGGAACCCGCGTTTTCAGGCGTTCTCGCAATCCCGGCGTCTGGGCCACGGCGTGCGCCGGTCTCAGAGCCCGACCAGAGCGGCCAGATCGTTGATGGTTTGCGCGGCGCGCAGCTGATCGCCGCTGACCACCGTATTGTAGTTAGCGTCGGCCATGGCCACAAAGGTGATGACGGCGAGGCTGTCCCAGTTGCCAAGCTCTGTCAGGGTTTCCGCACCCGTCAGACCCGCCGGGTCGATTTCGAGAATTTCCGCCACAGAGGCGATGAAGGTCTGGTCGGTCATAAGGTTTTTTCCCGCGCCGTAAGTATTGAAATTGTGCGGTTGGATCCTTGGGTGATCCGCTTAATATTCCCTTAAACCCAGGGTCCGTCCGGGCATGGCGCGCAGGCGCCGGGACCCGTCCCTTAACGCGATCTTAACGCAAAGCAGCGGATGAGAGGCACAGGCCATAACAAGGGATTCGGGAGCGTTTCATGACCGAAGGCAGATTGCAGGGCGTGGCGGTGCGTGGCATCCGGGCCTGTGTTCCCAAGACCGGACGGACGCTGGCCGAGGAGGGGCTGATCCCCGATGAGGCCGAGCGCGAACGCCTGATCAAATCCATCGGCGTGCGCTCACGACGCATCGCCCCGGAAGGGGTGATGACCTCCGACCTGTGTCAGCGTGCCGCCGAAGGTATGTTGGATCAGCTGGGCTGGGCGCGCGACAGCATTGATGTGCTGATCTTTGTCACCCAAAGCGCCGACTATGTGGCCCCGGCCACCGCCTGCGCGCTGCAACACCGGCTGGGTCTGGGGTCGTGTCTGGCCTTTGACGTCAATCTGGGCTGTTCGGGCTATACCTACGGCCTGTGGATGGTGGCTTCGCTTCTGAAGACGCTGAGCATTGGCGGGCGTCCGGCACGCGGCCTGCTGCTGGCCGGGGATGTCTCGACCTCGCGCCTTTTGAAGGATGATCGCGCCACCGTGCCGCTGTTTGGGGATGCAGGGACCGCCACGGCGCTGGAGGTGGATGCGTCTGCCCCGGAAATGACGGGTGTGTTCGGCACCGATGGGGCCGGCGCCCCGCACATCATGGTCGAGGCCGGGGGCATCAAGCTGCCGCTTCTGCCGCAGGAGGGGCCGCAGGACGAAGAGACGCAGGCCCGGCTTTACCGCGCCTCGCGCCTCTATCTCAATGGCCCCGAAGTCTTCACCTTCACGCTCAAAAACGTCCCGTCTCTGGTCAATCAGATCCTCGCCGCCTCCGGCAGCACGGTTGAGGACATAGACCATGTCGTCTTCCATCAGGCCAATGTCTTCATGCTCGAACATCTGCGCAAGAAGGCGGGCCTGCCGGCGGAGAAGGTGCCGATCGCCATGGAAACCTATGGCAACACCTCTTCGGCCTCGATCCCCCTGACCATTGCCGACCGTCTGTCCGATACCTTCGCCACCCCCACACCGGTCCTGCTGGTCGGTTTTGGTATCGGCTGGTCGTGGGCAGCTCTGAAGCTGCATCTGGGCCCGATGCCACACTGTGTGGTCGATGAGTATGACTGACGCAGCGCCTCAGGACATGCCCCCGACGCATGAAACCTGGAGGCAAAGGCTGGGTCTGATCCCGGCGGATCATTACTATCGCGAGGACATCCTCTCGGCTGAGATTGAGCGCGTCTTTGCGCGTAGCTGGCTGTGCGTCGGCTTTGTGCGGGATCTGGCGCAGCCCAATGATTTCCTTACCTTTCAGGTTGGCCCCCACAGCATCGTCGTGCAAAACTGTGAGGGCGTTTTGCGTGCCTTTCGCAATGTCTGCTCGCACCGCTTTGCCCGAATCCAGTGTACGCGGTCGGGCAACCGGCCCCTGACCTGTCCCTATCATGGCTGGACCTACGATGCGGCGGGCCGCCCGGCGGGCATCCCGCTGAACCGGCAGAATTTTGAGTTTAACGACGCCGATAAGGACGCGCTGGCGCTGAAAGCCTATGCGCTGGAAACCGTCGGGCATTTCGTCTTTGTACGGATGAATGCCGAGGGGCCTGACCTGAAAACCTTTCTGGGCAGCTTTTATGATGACCTCGCCCACGTTTCCGAGGCCTGTCCGGACCGTTTTGAGCACGAAGTGCTCGACTGGTCGGTCAACTGGAAGCTGGGCATGGACAATGCCGCCGAAGGCTATCATCTGCCCATGGTCCATTCGGGCAGTTTCAGCCTTATCCTGTCTACCGATCTGACGCTGAGCACCGATGCGGGCCATAGCCGCTATACCGGTAAGCTGCGCGACCGCTCACGCAAATGGTGGGACAATGTGGCGCGCGCCATAGAGCTTGAGCGCGGTGATCTTTACCCGGAATATACCAGCTTTCTGATCTTCCCCAACATCATCGTGACCTTCTCCTACGGGGCGTTTCTGACGTTTCAGACGTTTGAGCCGACCGGCACGGACAGTCTGCGTCTGACGACAACGGGCTGGCTCGGTAAAAACAATGGCCGCGCCGCGCGCGACATGGTGGCCGATAGCCTGCGCGGCTTTACGAAACAGGTCCGTGACGAAGACCGCGACATCTGTCAGGTGACCCAGGCCGGGATGCGCGATGCGCCGCCGGAGCGGCCGCCGCTTCTGGGGGCCATGGAAGACCGTATCGCTGAGTTTCAGCGCACCTATATGCACCTGATGACGCCTCCCCCTCCTGCTGAAAGAGATATGCCGTGACGACTTCATTTCATCCGATGGATATGACGGGACGGACCGTTCTGGTCACCGGGGCGACCAGCGGCATAGGACAGGCGGCGGCGGTCTATCTGTCGCGGCTGGGGGCGCGCGTGGTGGCAAGTGGCCGCAACGCTGAACGGCTTGAGGAAACGCTTTCCCTGCTGGAGGGCGAAGGCCATGTGGGCAAGCTGTTCGATCTGGCCGACACCGCCGGTATCGTGCCCTGGCTGAAGGCCTTGTGCGCCGAGGTTGGGCCGCTGAACGGTATCGCCCATTGCGCCGGGATACAGGGCACCCTGCCCATACAGGCGGTGACGCCCACCTTTGCCCACGATGTGCTGATGCAGAATCTGGCGGCCTCGCTGATGCTGGCGCAGGGGTTCCGCCTCAAGGTCTGCCACACGCCGCAGGCTTCGCTGGTGTTTGTCTCGTCCTCGGCGGCGCTGAAAACCGCGCCGGGCAATGTGGTCTATGCGGCGTCGAAAGGTGGGCTGATCTCGGCCGTCAAGGGGCTTGGGGTCGAACTGGTCCGGGACGGTATCCGCGTCAACGCCATTGCACCGGCCATGGTTGAAACACCGATGTCGGAGAATTTCAAGAACAAGGTCTCCGAAGAGAAGTTCCAGAAGATTATCGACATGCAGCCTCTGGGTCTGGGGCGGCCTGAGGACGTGGCGGCGTCTATCGCCTTCCTGCTGGCCGACACCTCGCGCTGGATCACCGGCACCGTGTTGTGTGTCGATGGTGGCTTCACGGCCTGATCGGGGGAGGGGGCGCACATGCATCTGTGGGTGCGTACCGAAGCCTCTGCACAGATTGGCCTTGGCCACTT
>NZ_JAIXSV010000166.1 GCF_027484505.1 Asticcacaulis sp. | reverse complement strand
GCACTCCTTTTCACAACGAGTTCAGGATGTTGTGTGGTCCACCAATATTCTACAATCGACATTTGGCATTGCCGGCGTCGTTTTGCGCCATCTGATCAAGCATCCATGTTTGGTGATTTATCGAAATGCGCCGGCGGCTTTGGGTGGCTGGGAAGGCCGAGAGTTGGCTGACATTTGTGCGCAAATGACTGGCACGGCAGCCTCGTTTTGGGAAGGCAAAAATATGGACGAGTGCGAGGCGTTGGTGGACCGGCGATTTGAAAGCTGGTTCACCACCTTGATGGTGCTGCTCTATGCATTTACATTTTTCCAAATAGTCCGACTTATTTGGATGTTGTGTGTGCGAAAATTAACTGGCGGCTGGGATGCAAAAGACAAACAACCCCAGGTGCAACTTATCTATTATCCGGTTCCGGAAATAGAATGGGAGGCAAACCGTCCAGGCCGAAAGCTTCTGCCACCGAACTCTTAAAATACGCATGTGATGTGGCCATCTCATCCAACGCTGCCTGCATTTCGCAAGCGCAAGCAACCGTGACCATTAGCATAACGGGGGCGGCCAACGTCACGTTCAAAAATGACAATCTGTCTACCAACGCCACCGCCACTACCGATTGCAGCCAATCGATCAACATCAACGTCCCCAGCATGCAGAACACTGTGCAGCAAGCCATTAAACAGCTGGCTGGTACACACATTAGCGACGATGCGACACTCACCAACTTGTCTTCCAGCGTGTCGCGAGCCATGACACAGCAAAACGTTCAGAAAGCCATTGCAGACGCCATTGATGCGTTTAAAATTTCTCTCAAAGCCACTGGCAATGTGGATGTAGTGAATTTCAACGTGTCACAAGTGGCCACGTCCAACCTAAACAACATTGTGCAAAATATGTCCATCACTACGGATGATGGATCCAGCGCCTCGGTCGCCAATGATCTGCAAAAGAAATTGGACACGGCCATGGCAAGCGCGCCTCCCTGTCCTTCGCCGCAGACTGATCATGGACGAGACAATGTGCATTATGCTTCTTATGCTGCATTGATTGTCATTTTATTGTTGCTTGTGTCTTCATTCGTGTTTATCAAGAAAAGTTCGTTGCCATGAGTTTGATAAGAAGAAAAAAAAAATCAAAGGAAATTAAAAAAAAACCTTTTTAAACAAGAAGAAAAAAAAAAGAACAGAAATTGCTAACATGGCCAACAAGGAAATTCACAGGACCATGGCCCGGCCCATTGCCCAACACATTAATTTACTATTGCAGTTGGCGGAAAAAGAGTACAAGCTGCGCTTGCAAAGAGGTCTGAGTGTGCAGCAAAGAGAAAAGAAGGTGACGGAGATTCTGGCCGAGACAGAAATAATTCTCGACTCGTTGGCTGTGGCCAAACGCCGAACCATGACAGTGCCGCGCGTGTGCTGTGCAGATATCATTAACCGGCCAGACAGCGTGGAAGTGGATGTGGGGTGGCAGGAAACGTTTGACATTGCCCGCGGCAAGAATTCCAACGAGTCGTTTATTTTGGAGCTAAAGGACTTGCTGCAGCAAGGCGACTATGGCTTTGTGTACAATGCCACATGGACCAGCTCGGAGATGGGCAAAGCTGATCGGCGGACGGCCGCGGTAGTCAAAGTAGCCAAAATACCGTCCAACAATTTGTGGATGTTGCTCGAGTTTGTGATTCACAGCTTTCTGATGAAGAATTCGGCGCTCAAGCCCTTTTTCACCCATCTGCTGGGGGCGGCAGTAGCGCACAATGACACCTGGCCGTACCGCGAACTGCTTATTGTGCAGGCCTATCACCCTGGGGTGGACATGTACGAGTATCTGAACGAGTATAGTTTCAACGACCGCAGTTTGATTGCCGCCATTCAGCAAATTGCGTTTATTATTTATCACGCGCAGATTGCCTGTCGCTTTATGCATCGCGATCTCAAGGTGGAGAATGTAATGATCTTTGATGCCAACACCATGGACTTTCCCGACAACATCTTGGACAAGGAAAAAGAGTTGTTTCACCGGCCGCCCTACTATGTGTGCAACGAGGTTGAATTTAACACGGAAAACATTGCCATCCAGCTTATTGATCTGGGCTCATCCACCATCACTCTGACCGACAGCAACACAACCATTGCCTGCACCACCAATCGACACCCCGACACAAATAATTACAATACGGCAGCCGACATGGCTAATTTTTGCCTGACTTTATTTCTGGACTATGAGCAAGTACTGGCTATCCGGGCCCCCATGTTGCACGCCTATTTACAAAAGGCCGTGCAGCCCATGTTGGATCACATGAAAAACTTTCCAAACGAAAGCGTGGACATTGTGTCGCACAAGTGCGCCTCGGCTGATTTTGTGCCGCAGAAGCTCATTAAGACGCTGCAGGCGCTTCGAATCGGTCTTGTGCAGCAGGAAATGGAAAATCGGGCCATGCAAGAGATGCCGGCGATCCCGGCGCTGTCGCCTCCGTCAACAGTATCGCTGGCGGTGGCGTCGTCGTCGTCGTAGTGGTCAAAGGCGGCATGGGCACATCCAGCAGCATGCGGCTGTGCAACGAGTTGTTGATAAGAGGGTCCACAATTTCTTTGATGCGCTCGCAAATGACTTCTGGCGTAAATTTTGTGCTGGCAAAATTGTGATGCAAAACAGCCGGCCCCCCGCCGCTGTGAATAAAGTGAAACAGATCCGGGTGTGTCATGCTGGTGTACTCGGCGTTTTGTTCATGCGG
>NZ_JAIXSV010000114.1 GCF_027484505.1 Asticcacaulis sp. | reverse complement strand
CTGATCAAACCCCTGATCGGCTTTGTGGCCTTTCAGGTGGCGGTCTGTGTGGCTGATCTGGCCCTGCCGCCGGACCTGACGCGCGCCAAGGCCGCCTCGGCGGTGGCGCTTGACCACAATGGCGCGTGGCTCAGGGCGCTGCCGGTCGAAGGCGGGACGTGGCGTATCCGCGCCGATCTGGACCGCACCGATCCCGGCTTTATCAAACACCTGCTGAAAGTCGAGGATGAGCGCTTCTGGTGGCATCAGGGGGTGGATGCCGTAGCCATTGCGCGCGCCTTTGGCTCCAATCTTAGCGCGGGCGGTATCGTCTCCGGCGGCTCGACCCTGTCCATGCAGGCGGCGCGATTGCTTGAACCCAAGCCGCGCAACTACCTGTCGAAGCTGATCGAGGTCTTTCGCGCATGGCAACTGGAGGCGCGCTTTTCCAAGCGCGATATCCTGTCGCTCTATCTCACTCTGGCCCCCTATGGCGGCAATCTGGAAGGGGTGCGCGCGGCCTCGCTGTCCTATTTCGGTCATGAGCCGGAAAGCCTGACGCTCGGTGAACAGGCCCTGCTGATCGCCTTGCCACAAGCACCGGAAGCGCGCCGTCCGGACCGTCACCCGGAACGCGCCTTACGGGCGCGCAACCTTGTGCTGGAGCGCATGGCGGCCAAGGGCGTGCTCAGTGCCGCTCAGGTGGCCGAAGCCAAAACGGAGCCTATGGTCGTCAAGCGCTTTGCCTTCCCGGCGCTGGGCTGGCACGCGGCAGGAAGGCTGGCGTCGGAGGCCAAAGGTCTTCAGGCAACGGTGGTGACGACCCTTGATGCGCCCTTGCAGGCGCGACTTGAGGCCCTGGCGCGGCAAACCGCGGTGGCACAGGGGCCGAATTCGTCAGCGGCCATCCTTGTCATCGAAATCCGTTCGCGGGCCGTGCGCGCCAGTGTTGGCTCATCGGGTCTTGACCGCACGGGTGGCTGGATCGACATGGTGCAGGCCATACGCTCGCCCGGTTCGACGCTCAAACCCTTCATCTATGGCTTTGGTTTCGAAGAGGGGATCGTCGCCCCCGATACGCGCCTGATGGATGCCCCAACGCGCTTTGGTGACTATCAGCCGGAAAATTTCGACAAGGTGTTTCACGGCGAAGTGTCGGCCAAAGAGGCCCTGACCCACTCGCTCAATGTGCCCGCCGTGGCGGTGCTCAATCGCATCGGGGCCGGGGCTTTTGAGTCGCGCCTGCAAGGGGTGGGGGTGCATCTGATCCGCCCCAAGACCGGCCTGCGCGATGCGGGTCTGGCTTTGGCGCTGGGCGGAGCGGGCATAGAGCTACAGGACCTGGGGGCGCTCTATGCCGCTCTGGGCGACAAGGGCCTGATGAAGCCGCTGGCGTGGACGGAAGCCGAGGCCAAGGCCAGTCTTGAACGCCCCGGTCAGCGGTTGATGGCCGCCGATGCGGCGTCGCGCGTCATCAGCATCCTGCGCGAAACTCCGCCGCCGGCTGGACGCCTGCCCGCGCATCTGATGAAAACGGCCAGCCGCCCGGCCTATAAGACCGGCACCTCCTACGGGTTTCGCGATGCACTGGCGGTCGGGGTGGCGGGCGGCTATGCGGTACTGGTGTGGACGGGTCGCCCGGACGGCGGTTCGCGCGCCGATCAGACGGGGCGTGAAGCCTCCGCACCGCTATTGTTCGATGTCTTCGATCAGATCAATGCCCCGTCGCAGGCCCCACAAAGCCTGACACCGGCGGCGGCCCCTGAAGCGCTGAAGGCGCTCAAACCCGCCGTGCGTGGCCCCTCCATCCTCTTCCCGCCGGATCAGGCCACCGTCTATGTCGAGGGACAGGTGACGGGCGGAAAGCTGAGCGCCACGCGCGGACTGAAACCCTCAGCGCGGGGGAAGGGGCCGCTGAACTGGTACGTCAATGGCCAGCCGATCGTGGCTGATACGGACGGCCGCGTGGAATGGCGGCCTGACGCCGAAGGCTTTTACGAGGTCAGTGTCGTCGATGCCGACGGCGTCACCAGCCGTTCGCGCGTGCGGGTCAAAGCAATTGCGCAGACAAAACCTTAGTTAGCACCCTTTGGCTTCTTCAGCACAAACAGGTCCGGGCGCACGGCGGCATTGCGGTCAAAGGTGACGAGCTTGACGCGCGTGCCCTTACCCTGCTGATCCGTCACCGTCCATTCACCCAGTTGCAGGGCATTGCCGCGCTCGATGAAGGTCATCAGGATTGAGCCTTCGACATCGCGGCGGCGGTCGCGCGCCTTCAGGCGGAACCCGTCCGTGGTCGGTGTGACCTCGGTGACGATGACGCCCTGATCGAGGCGAATCTGCTTCGACAGGAACAGCGACAGCGGCGTGGCGTTGAGCGGATATTGGTTAAAGGCCTTCAGGCGCGGGTCCCAGGTATTGACCGTCTTGCCATCCGATACGACCAGCAGCGAATAGGGCGCATCGTACTCAAAACGGATCTTGCCGGGGCGTTGCAGCCACCAGTTACCGGCAGTCGTGCGCCCCTTATAATCGGTTTGCTCAAAGCGCCCGCCACCGGTGCCCAGGGATTGCAGATAGGCGACGGCGCGGTTGATGCGGGCCTGATCCTGCGCGCTGAACTTCGGCGGGGTCACGAATTGCTGGATCGTGTTACGCCCCTGCGCCCACACAGGCGTGGTGGTCAGCAGGCTGGCGGCAGTCAGGCCCATGAGCAGGGCGCGTTTGGTAAGCTCGGTCATGATCTCTCTCATACGGTGATACGATCCGTTGAGAAAGACCTTAACCGGCTATGATGACGGGTTGAGGGCGTCAAAATGACATAAGGACCGCACATGATGGCCGTAAACTAAACCGCGGGTGAATGGGTTCTACAGCCGCGCGACACACTCAATCTCAATCGCTGCATTGAGCGCCAGTTGTGTGACACCAAAGGCCGAGCAGATGGGCAGGGGTTTGGCCTCGAAACAGGCGGCGAACAGCGTATTGAAGCGCTCTAACTGCCTCATATCCGTAAGCATGACCCGTACCGAGATCAGGGCCTCCAGCCCCAGCTCAAAGCGGGCCAGCGAGGCCTTCACATTAGCCAGCATCTGCGTCACTTCGGCTTCAAAACCGCTGGCAAGATTGCCATCGTCATCATCGCCGATATGACCCGACAGGTAGAGGGTGTCGCCGATACGCACGGCCTCGGAAAAGGCCGCGTCAAAGGGATAGGCGAGGAAGACGGGTTCGGTCATGGGTAAACCTGCCCTCTGATTTTTTCCCAATATTCCTCAGCGACATCTTCATCGATGTGAACCGGCGGAATATTGCCGCCGTAAAGACGATCCTGACCATCTTTGCGAGGCCCGGATATCCAGAACTCTTCGCCCGACTCTGTGTCGAAATAATTGGCCTTAAAGCCGCTACCCTTAAGGCTCTGGAAGGTTCGGCCTTTATAAGAAATGGATTTGCCGGTCTTGGAAAATTGGACACGACCGATCGAAGCCGAACCGTTGAGGCTTTCCGATTTGTTCTCGATATACATGATCCGCGTTTTCATAGTGGAGAGTATGACTGACGCGTCGCGTTAATGTCCAGCCCTGCAAACCACCCCACCACCATTTGCTCTGCAAATGGTCCCCCTCCCCGCCCAAGTGCAGGGAGGTATAAATTGGAGCGCAAATGGTAAATCTGCTCCAGGTAACGGGTGCAGGGGCTTTCCCTGACCAGCGAAGCCCATTTAAATCCCCGGCGGTGGGCCGACCAGAATATCGCGTTTGCCGACGTGGTTGGCGGGGCCAACGACGCCTTCCTGCTCCATCTTTTCCATCAGGGAGGCGGCACGGTTATAGCCGATTTGCAGTTTCCTCTGGATGTAGGAGGTCGAAGCCTTACGGTCGATGGTGACGTAATAGACCGCCTTATCGTAGAGGTCGTCGCCCGAACCCCCGCCTTCGCCGCCAAAACCGCCGGAGTCGCTATCGCCCTCATCGTCGCCACCGGCGGTGATGTCTTCGAGATAGTTGGGCGCGCCTTGTGAGCGCAGGTATTCGGCCACGGCTTCGACCTCGGAATCGGCGACAAACGGCCCGTGCAGGCGGGTAATGCGCCCGCCGCCGGCCATGTACAGCATGTCCCCCTGACCGAGGAGCTGCTCGGCACCTTGCTCACCCAGAATGGTGCGCGAGTCGATCTTGGACGTCACCTGGAAGGAGATGCGCGTCGGGAAGTTGGCCTTGATGGTGCCGGTGATAACATCGACCGACGGCCGTTGTGTGGCCATGATCAGGTGGATACCCGCGGCGCGCGCCATCTGAGCGAGGCGTTGCACCGCGCCTTCGATGTCCTTGCCCGCCACCATCATCAGGTCGGCGACCTCGTCGATGATCACGACGATATAGGGCATGGGTTCCGGCACCATTTCCTCGATCTCGAAGATGGGCTGACCCGTTTCGTCAAAGCCCGTCTGGACCTTACGGATAAAGTTCTTGCCTTCGGCAGCGGTCGCCTTGGCGCGCTCATTGAAGGAGGCGACATTGCGCACACCGATCTTCGACATGCGGCGATAGCGGTCCTCCATCTCCTTGACGACCCATTTCAGTGCCACGACGGCCTTTTTCGGGTCGGTCACGACGGGCGCGATCAGGTGCGGTATGCCGTCATAGACCGACAGTTCCAGCATCTTGGGGTCGATCATGATGAATTTGCACTGTTCCGGATCGAGCCGGTACAGGATCGACAGGATCATGGCGTTGACACCGACCGACTTACCCGAACCCGTGGTCCCGGCGATCAGCAGGTGTGGCATCTTGGCGAGGTCGGTGACGTAGGGTTCACCGCCGATATTTTCCCCCAGCACCATGGGCAGGATGTGGCCGGACTTTTCAAACTCGGCCGAAGCCAGCATGTCGCGCAAATAGACCGTTTCGCGCACCGCATTGGGCAGTTCGATACCGATGGCGTTGCGGCCCTGCACGATGGAGACGCGGCAGGAGCGCGCCGACATGTTGCGGGCAATATCGTCAGCCAGCGCCACGACGCGCGCGCCCTTCACCCCGGCGGCGGGGGCGAGTTCATAGAGGGTGACGACCGGGCCGGGGCGAATCTGGTCGATGACCCCCTTAACGCCGAATTCGGCCAGAACGCTTTCCAGCATCCGCGCATTCTGGCGCAGGGCGGCCTCATCATAGCCAGCGGCGCGCGGCTTGGGCTTGGCGAGGATGGACAGTTCGGGCAGGCGGAAATGGCCCGGCTTGAGGAACTCAAAGCTCGACTGACGCTCATCCTGTTCTCGCGCTGAGGGCTTCGGGCGCGGGGCCTCCATGCGGATTTTCGGTTCCGGAGCCGCCTGACGCGGCGCAGGGGCCGACAATTCGGATTCGGGATCAAGGTCATCTATGTCGAAAGGCGGGGCGTCTTCGTCATAGACCGGCGTGGCGGGTGCGCGGCTGTTGACCACAGGGTCGGGCACGGCGTCGGGCGTGTAGTCGCCCTCATCAATGAACGGCTGCGGCGCCTTCTGACCGCGCTTGGCCTTGGGGGCTTTGGGCTCGCGCGTGACGGCGGCATTGACCTTTTCCGGCAGGCCGGAAGCGGTCAGCGCCCCCCGGAAACCACCCAGCACAAAGCCGGCGGCACGAACATAGCTCTCAGACGTCAGGCGCAGCGCCTGATTAAACGCCCACAAGGCGGCGGCCCCAAAGATCAGACTGGCGATCACCTCACCGGCGGGCAGTCGCATGAAGTCGAACACACTTTTGAGCAGGTGATGCGTGCCTGTACCCCAGAAGCCGCCGATCGAGGGCGAATTGGCGTCGCCCAGATGCAAGGGCGCCAGCGCCGCCGCCAGCATCAGCACGAACAGCGCGCCATAAAGGCTGTGGATGCGTAGAGTGCGACGCCCTTCGTCGGGGTCAAGCTGCATCAGACGCGCCAGACCGAACCACGTCATCAAGGCCGCCATCGGCCACGCCGCCAGCCCAAGGGATTGCAGGCCAATATCGGCAATGATCGCCCCAAAGCCGCCCAGAAAATTATGCACGGCCTCGGCACTGGCCGTATTCCAGCTCGCGTCGGTTGCCCGATAGGAGGCATAGGCCATCAGCGAGGCCAGCCCCAGAAGGCATACCAGCGCCCCGCGCAGACGCGCCATCGGCACCGAACGCCAGACATAGGTGAAGCGGGACTCCAGATGATTCCAGACGAGGGCGGTAACCGTGCTCATGCGGGGCAGACTCTAGACTTAAGGTTAAGGCCCGTTAATCGCACGCAAAGGGTTAAGACCTGTTTACGAAGACCTAAAAAAGTCATCGCCTCGCTGACGCGGCCAATCCTTATGAGGTGGTCCTACGCTCCGCCTCGATCCTTATTGGCGAAAGGCTCAGACTGAGGCTTTCAAAGGAGATTGACCATGACCGAAGAGACCCAAATCCCGGCGGATACCGATCCGGCCAATGCCATTCATGAAACCGCTGAGATCACGCCCGAGGGGGCGGATATCGACGCGGAAGACGATCCCGCAGAAGACGAAGATATGGATGAGGAGGGTCTTGAGGAAGATGAAGACGACCTTACGCCTCTGGATAAGGATACCGGTGCCGACCTTGATGCCGACGCCCTGAGTGGTCAGGATGAGGACCGCGAATACGATGTCAGCGAAACCATCGAGAAGACGACGGGGATTTGATCCCCGCAGAGGTAAAGTCTGAATACAAAAAGAGGACTGCGTGACATCACACAGTCCTCTCTCTTGTCCTTAGCCGTTATGGCCTCAAAGGCGATCCGTACCCATAAGCTGGATCTTGATCCCCTTGTGTGCCGTCTTCGGCCTATGACGATTAGACATTGGATCACCTCCCTTCGCTGTTAAACCTGATCAGGAGGGTCGCACACAGCGCATGGAAATCAAGCGAAAAGGCGTGGCCGGGCTCTACAGCGCGTTTCGTTCAGATTGAGCCGAAACCACGCTCTCAATTTTTGGTTTAACGCGCTTTTTTATCCGAAAAGTGCGTCACACTTTTGGCTTCGCCGAACTATGTTTCGGAAAGCGCTTAAAACCGGTAGGCCAGCCCCACCGAGGCGACGACCGGGTTGAGATCGACCTCTGATTTCAAAGCCCCGTTATTGATCTTGGCATCCGTGCTGAACCATACCTTTTTTACATCGGCGTTGAGCGACCAGTTACCTTTGAGGGCGATATCGACGCCGCCCTGAAGCGCATAGCCCAGACCGTCATCCAGCGCGACCTTAAAGCCGTTATAGTCCTTGCTGTTGTAAAAGATCATGCCATTGACGCCCGCGCCCACATAGGGACTGACGCGGCCTTTGGGATTGAAATGGTATTGGGCAGCAACAACCGGTGGCAAAACCCAGGTCGAATGGACCTGTACATTGGTGTTGCCCCCGACGGCACGCACCTCATGCCGCGATGTCCCCAGAATGGCCTCAACGGCGATATTGTCCGTAAGAAAATAGGTGAAGCCGAGGCTGGGGATGGTGTCGTCACTCACCTTAACGTCCAGACCACTATCGACACCGGCGGCGGTTCGGATGTCGCCCGACTCATCCGGAGCGACGCTGGTTATGCGGCTGGTGACGATGAACTGCCCCTTGGCCTTGGGTTTGAAATCCTGAGCGGAGGCTGTGGTGGTTAAACCCATGGCCAGAGCCAGTCCAAGGCCGCCCATGGCCAGTGTTTTCATGTTTGTCATCTCGTCACCTTCTTGCTGATTGTGGGTGTCGGTCCAAGCGCTTCGAAGCGCACTTTTCGCGATCAGCCCAAACCTAATCAGCCGGTTAGCCAGACAGTAGACGCCATGTGGCACTGTTGCTGGCCTAGGCCGGGTGGCGGAGTTGGGGGTTAATGCCCCAGCAGATCAGCGGCGCTGTGCATCAGTATGAGCACGGCAATCAGGCCCAGAAGCCCGCCGACGCACACCTCGAAATATTCGCGGTTGCGACCCCGGCTGAGGAAGCGCGTCAGGGCCAGACCACTCAGGCCATAGGTGGTCATTGTGATGACATCCATCCCAATCGCTGTGGCGGCAAAGACCGGCATCTGCGTCGTCATCGGGCGGTCGAGTGCCAGAAACGGCGGCAGGACAGCGGTGAAGAACAGGGTGACCTTGGGGTTCAGGAACTGCACCATGAAACCGTCCTTCCACGTCGCCCACAGGCCTTCGCGGGCAAGGGTCTGCGCATTTTCAGGCAGGTCCAGCTCATGGGCGCTGTGCGATTTGCGCGCGCGGATGGTTTTGATGGCGATCCACAAAAGATAGACGGCACCCGCGACCGTCATCGCGTGAAAGACGACGGGCAGGGTGGTGATCAGGAGGTGCAGGCCGAAGGCGGCGGCCACAAACCAGATCAGTGTGGCCGTATTGATGCCGAACACCCCCATCAGCACTTTCGGCGCTGACCGCCCCAATCCGGTTGAGATGCAGAACAGGTTGGCGGGTCCCGGCGTAATGGCCATCAGGAACATCGCCCCCAGGAAGGCAGTGTATTTGGACGGATCGACGGGCAGGGCGGACAACATGCGGTCCTTATACCAAGGGTCATTGAAAATGAAACTTGGTATTCTGTTCGAGACTGTCTCATGCCATGAATGCAGATGAGACAGTCTCGTGTCTTCAACCGCCGGATGCGGTCAGCATCTTCGGCGGTTGCCACCCACTATAAATCCTGCAACTTGTCGAGAGGGGCTACACCTTGGTGTGGGTCACCGCGGACTGGGTCACAAAGCGATCGCCGCTGAGCTGGTGAAGCTCGATACGCACGCTCTTTTCGGTGAAATCCAGCAGGTTGAAGCCCTGCGGCTGTTTGCGGATACGCACCGACATGGCAGTCGAGGCGCAGACGAACAAGGTGGTGTGACCCTTCATCACCCGCGTTTCGACATAGGCGTGATGCTGATGGCCCGACAGCACGATATCGACCTTTTGCTCGCCTACGGTTTTCAGCAATTTGTCGCTGTTGAACACCGTCACGTCCAGCGGAAATTCCGACGGATTGAGCGGCGGGTGATGCATGGTCAGCACGCGCCACGGCGTCGTGGAGACTCCAAAGAAGTTGGCAATATCTTGCCTTTGGCGCGCGCTGATCGAACCGTAGGCCCAGTTGAGCGTCGGCAGGATCATGCGCGCGGAGTTGATGCCCTTGATATCGACCAGGTCCGCATGCAGTTCGGGCTCAAGTTCTTTGGCGATGTGATCACGGTATCGCTTCCACGGTCGCACGAAGCGGCGCAGATCAAGGCCCGGCAGGTCGTGATTGCCCGGAATCACAAAGGCCGGCATGGGCAAAAGTTTGAAAAAGTCAGCGGCTTCGACAAATTCCGCCACAGTCGCATCCTGCGTGATGTCGCCGCTGGCCAGTACCAGATCGGGCTCCAGCTCGATCAGGGTGCTGATCAGGGTTTCGGTCACGCGCCGGTCGTGCGCCCCGAAGTGCAGGTCAGAAATATGAGCTATGCGCATTCAGACCTCGCGCAACGGGATCAGCAGGGGCACGTAGCGCGCTTTGAGCTTGATCTCCAGCGGCGTCTTGAGGTCCGTCACCTCGCCATCGACGGAGACCTTCTCCTTGCGATGGCGCGTCCACAGCGTCATCTGCGTTCCGGTCAGTTCGGTCAGGTCCGGGTCCGACTTCCAGTTGCCGACCAGAAGCCGCGTCAGAAAGCGCAGGTGTGACATGCGCGTCTTGGTCGAGGCGATATAGGCCGCCAGTTCGCCGCCCTGAAGGTCATTGCGCTTGAAATTGCTCTCGTCGATGCGCGTCGTATCGGCATAGCGATTGGCCGAAATCACCACGGCTGGCGAACGGAAGCGATGCAGACGCTTGCCATTCTGAAGCACGATGCGCGCATTTTTGCGCCGTTCGAAATAGTCAGCCACGAACCAGAACAGGTAGGGCACCATCAGCAGAAAATTGTTGGTGCGGTGCTGCTCACGAAACACCGAGGCTTCGGGCATGACCCCGACCGAGGCGCAGCACAGAAACAGTTCGCCATTGATTTCACCGGCGTCGATCCGCGTTTCTGAAGCGCCTTTGGCATAGGCTTTCAGCGCCTCATCCAGCGTGTTCATCCCCAGATCGTGCGCCAGCAGATTCATCGTGCCGAATGGCAGGATGCCAAAGGCCTTGTTCTTGCGGCTGAGAGTATCTGCGCACGAGCGCAGTGTGCCGTCGCCCCCACCGACCAGCAGGGCGTGCGGAGATTGAGCGAAGCGGTCGAGGGCCGCTTCCATATCAGCGGGTTCGGCGAACAGCAGCTCATTCACTGCCATGCCGCTGACTTCAATCGCTGCCGTGATGGAGTCGTGCCCCAGGTTCAGGACCGTGCCCGCCTTGCCATTGATCAGAATATTGTACGCTGTTGCCGCCATGTCGCTGATGTGCCGGGGGGAGTGCAAAAAAACAATGCGGGCGTGAAGCCTGCGCCTCACGCCCGCACCCTATCAGCTTTTGGCTTTAAGACTAGGCGATACCGGCTTCGGCCAGCCATTCGACCAGCTTTGACTTCGGCATGGCACCGACCTTCATCGAGGTCATCTTACCGTCCTTGAACAGCATCATGGTCGGGATGCCGCGCACGCCGAACTTCGACGGCGTCAGGGGCGAATCGTCGATATTGATCTTCGACACGGTCAGCTTGTCGCCATAGGCCTCGGCCACTTCGTCGAGGATCGGGGCGATCTGCTTACACGGGCCGCACCATTCGGCCCAGAAATCGACCAGAACCGGCTTGTCGGATTTGAGGACGTCGTTTTCAAAGGTCTCGTCGGTAACCTTGACGGTGGCGGTGGACATGGGTGCACTTCCTATCTCGCCCGAAATGGGCACAGATTTAAACTTGTCACAAAGGTAAGTAAGCCCGCATCAGAAATCAATGGCCCCTGATTTCGCTGAGCCTGAGATTTACTAAAGCCTCGCTTAAGGGCGTCAGCTTCGGTCCGTCCGTCCACAACAACGCCGCTTCGACGGTCTTGTCTGGATAGATCTGCCGCAAAAGCGCAACGTAACCCGCCATTTGCCGCTGGTAATCGGCGGCGGCCTCTTCGGCGTTATCGGGGGCGGGGCGGTTTGATTTATAGTCGATGACCAGCACGCGCTCAGGCCCGATCACCAGCCGGTCGATGCGCCCGGACATAAACACCGCTTCGCCGCGCGCATTGACACCAACCTGTCCGGCCAGCGCCACTTCCGGCCGCGAATCGGGCCCGAAGGCGTCGGCAAAGCGTGCATCGGTCAGCACGCCCATCACCGCCTGACGGATTTCGTCGCGCTGGGCATCGTCGAGATCGGGCTGCCGCTTCAGCCAGCGTGCGGCCACGTCATCGCGGTCGGCCACAGGCAGGGCGGGCAGGATTTCAAACAGCTTATGGATTTTCAGCCCGCGCCCGAAACGTCCCTGCCCCTTCTGTTCCGCCAGAGGCGAAGGGGCGCGGTCTTCGGCGGAGCGATCCTCGTCACTGAGTTGTGACACAGCACGCCAGACCACATCAGCTTCCGGATCAGGGGTGGGAGCGGCGGAAATGAAGGCAGGCAGACCGGTCTGTATCTGCGCAGCCTGCGCCTCGGCAGTCATTAAGGGCGCGTGTTCGCCGAATAAAAGCCGTTCCGTTTTTTCAGAAGGTTCCTGATCTTTCGGAGCACCGAATTCAACCACTGTGTCCAGCCCCACTGCCGTGACAGACTCACGCGGCAGGCGGTCGAAACCGTCCTGCGCCAGATCGTACCAGTCGGGGAAGGGGCCATTCGCGGCCCGGCTGCCGCGATAACCGCACAGGGTCAGGCGGTCACGCGCCCGCGTCAGGGCCACATAGAACAGCCGCAGGCCTTCTTTGGCTTCGCGTAAACTCCGGGCGGTCTTCAGCGCGCTGACGGCTTCCGGGTCGCCGTCCTTGCCGCGCGCCGACACCAGCAGATCACCCTCATCCGACATGAGCAGCAAATCGTCAGTGCGCGTCGATTTGAAACCGGGGGCCATGGGCAGGATCACCCAAGGCGCTTCGAGGCCCTTGGAGCCGTGCACCGTCATCACCCGCACACGGTCGCCACCCTCTTCCTGCTCGCGCTTGATCTCCGAGGCATTGAATTCACACAGGTTCAGGAAGTCGATCAGGCCGATCGCCCCCACCCCTTCGCCTTTCAGCGCCAGGTTCAGCGTTTCATCCAGCACGTCCTCGCATTCGACACCTAACCGCGTGACGAAGCGCTGACGCTGGGTGCGGCCCGCGCCATCGCGGCGATTGAGCACCAGACCCAGAAAATCGAACGCCGTGCGTTGAGGCGCTTCGGACAGGGCCCAGCCGATGAAGTTTTGCGCTTCGGAAAAGCGCGGATTGTCTTCGGCCAGACGGTTCAGCGCCTGCCAAAGGCTGGCCTTTTCGACGTGCGTCAGGGTGAACAGGTCATCTTCGCTGAGGTCGCACAGGGGACTGCGCAGGACGGCCGCTAGGGACAGGCTGTCGCCCGCCTGCAAACAGACGCGCATCAGGGCGCGCAGGTCCTGAAACGCAATATGGTCCGACAATTTGAGCCGGTCAGCCCCGGAAACCGGCACGCCCGCCTGCTTCAGTTCGCGGATAATATGCTCAAACAGAGCGTCGCGCTTACGCACCAGAATGAGGACATCGCCGGCGTGCATGGGCCGCGGCTGGCGCGTCGTCTTGTCTATAACGCTTCGGCCCTGCTGGATGTCCTGCGCGATATGGAAGGCCAGTTGCTGCGCCAGCCGCTTGGCCGGAGCCGCGCCGGAGGCATCGACGGGGGCGATGTCTTCGTCATCGCTCTCATCCAGATCAGGTACCGGCAGCGGATAGACCGGCGGCCACAGCTCGACCGTGGCCGGGCGCTCGGCACGGCGTGCATCATGGATGATGCGCTCTGCGGTGAAGTTGAGCGCTTCGGACAGGTCGGGGGCGTCAAAGGCGCTATCGACAAAGCCCAGAACCTGCGGCAGCGAGCGCCAGCTCTGCACCAGTTGCGGCACGACGAACGACTTTTGCGCCTGTTCGGCCAGTGTCTGATAATAGTGGCGCATCCCTAAAAACAGATCGGGTTTGGCGCCCTGAAAGCCATAGATGGATTGCTTTTCATCCCCCACAGCAAAGACGGTGCGCTCAATCCGCGCCTGAAACACCGGTGCACCCGCGCCAGAGAAGAAGTCACCGGTCAGGGCCTTGACGATATCCCACTGATCGCCGGACGTGTCCTGTCCCTCATCGACCAGCACATGCTCCAGCCCGCCATCCATCTTGAACAGCACCCATTGCGACATGGACGCCCCGGACAGGAGCCGCTTAGCGCGGCTGATCAGGTCCTGAAAATCCAGTGCCCCGGTACGGCGTTTCAGATCCTGATAGATGGCGCTGAAATCCTCAAACAGCCGCAGCGTATAGAGGGTGTTGAGCGCGGTTTCGGCGGCCTTGCGCTTTTCCACCGCCTCGGCCAGCGGTTCGCGCCAGCGTTCCAGCGTATCGCGGTCAGCCTGTGGGCTTTTGGTCGAGCACAGCTCTTTGCGCGGCTCGCCCTTGGCGGTGTAGAACACGGCATAGACCGCTTCGAAATCAAACGGTTCGCCATTTTTGCGCGCTTCCGACAGGCGCATCAGGGTTTCCGACAGGCTCTGATTACCTTTGGTGTTAACCGTGGCCAGTGACCGCGCCATTTCCGGCATCAGGTCCCAGTTCAACCGTTCGGCAAAGGCATCGACCACCTGTTCCGGCGTCATCGGCGGGTCGAGATCGAGCCGTTTGAACAGGTAGTTACTAAAAGACAGACCGTTTTGTTCGGCTTCGATCAGAAGGGTATCCAACGCCTCGCGGATACGGTCGTGCTGATAGATGAACTGCGACAAAAGCTGTTCAAACTTCTGGGCTTTCAGGGTGCGGATCAGGTGGTCGCGGTGCGCGCCATCGGACAGGGTCAGCAGGCCTTCCAGCGCCTTTTGCGCCAGATCACGCGCAATCAGATCGTCCAGCACTTGAAACGATGGGCTTAGCCCGGCCTCCAGCGGAAACCGCCGCAGCAGCTTTTCGCAAAAGGCGTGGATGGTTTGAATCTTCAGCCCGCCCGGCGTTTCCAGCGCCTTGGCAAACAGGGCGCGTGCCGTGGCCAGATCATCGGGGTTTTCGTCGATCTTGCGCAATTCTTCGGCCAGGGCGGCGTCTTCGGCCACGGCCCAGCCGCCCAGCCGCTCATACAGGCGGCCCTGCATTTCGGCGGCGGCGGCCTTGGTATAGGTGACGCACAGAATATGCTCCGGCTTCGCCCCGCGCAGCAGCAGGCGCGCCACGCGGTTGACAAGCGTCGAGGTCTTGCCCGAACCGGCATTGGCGGTCAGGAAGCACGAAACCTCCGGATCGGCGGCGGCGTTTTGCGGGTTCATTCGCCCTCCTCCGTCGCGGGTTCCGCTTCACGGTCGCCCAGAACGTGCCATTCATAAAGCCGGGCGAGCTGATCATAATCGCCCCCGCGCTCCAGCCGGAATTGCGGCGCGCGCCAGGAAAGATAGCCCTGTCTGGGGTTTTCGTACTGCATCAGCCGCGTCTTGAGGCGGCTCAGCGCGCGATCAGCCATCTCATCGGTGCTCAGCGGGTTCTTTTTGTCATAAACCACGCGCGGTTTCACCACATCCTGCCCCAGCCGCACATAGACCAGCTCGCCCAACCCTTTGGCGCGGTGGATGTCCTCAAACCCGTTAAAGCTGCCGTATTTCAATATGGCGGCGGTCAGGGTGAGCTGCGGATAGAAGCCGGCGATCACCGCCTTGGGTGACGGTGGTTGACCCGTCTTGAAGTCGATCACATCGACGCCGCGTTCATGAATTTCCACGCGGTCCGCCTTGGCGGTCAGGGTGAAGGACCCGCGCGGCAGGTCAATGGTCAGCTTGCCCGACTGTTCGATCAGCAGCCGCGGCCGGTCGGCGCGTCGCTCGGCCTCAAAGGCCACATATTCACGCGCCAGCAGGGGAAACAGCGGGCGTTGCAGGGCCAGTTGCGCCTCGCTGAGGTTTTCAACGCGCAACTGCGCCTCCAGCAGGTCGCAAAAGACCTGCACCCCGGCCTCGCCCAGAGGCAGATCGTCGGCCGCAAATTTTTCGGCAACGGCGTGGATGGCCGTACCGCGACGCAGGGCCTCGAACGGTTCATTCGGTCGGTCGAGCGGTTTGAGGCCCAGCACATAGCGCGCATAGACGGCATAGGGGTCGCGCTCCAGCATCTCGACCTGTGTCACCGGCAGTTGCAGCGGCCGCGCCTCAACCGGTGGCGCAGGCTGTGGCCGGGCGGCGGGTTTCAGGGCCTCAGGCACGACGCTCAACGGGCCGTCCATGCGCCGCGCCCAATCAAGCCATTGCGGTTGGGTCGGCAGGTGTTCGCCCGCGCCGGTGGTCAGGGTTTCCAACCGCCACAGCCAGCGCGACTGCACCTGCGGTTCGCCTTCGCGGCGCTGGCGCGTCACCATCCACACCTCTGGCTGGCTGGCGCCTTGCACAAAGTCGTGCGCCGAAAGGCCGGTGCGGCGTTCGGGCGAGGGCAGGCCCAGCGCCTTGCGCATCGGGCGCGACAGGAAGGGGTCGATTTCGGCGGCCTGCGGCCACACCCCTTCTTCCAGACCGGCCAGAATCAGCCGGTCGGCCGAGAACATGCGCGCCTCGATAGCCCCCAATATGGTCAGGCGCGGATGGGTGTGCCCCCCGGTGCGCACGGTGGCGGTGCGCAGTGCCCGGCGCAGAATATCGACGAAGACCTGATCGTCCTCGACCACGAAATCGCGCCCTTCGGCGATCAGATCGGCCAGAAGCGCCGAAGCCGCCGCGCCCGCCGCCCCGCTCCATAGGGCCTGCCCGTCATGTGCGGCCACGGATTCGGCCCACACGGTCAGGGTTCGAACATATTCGGACAGGTCTGTCTTTGGCTTATGCCAGACCGCGCAGGTGCCGATATAGGCCTGCCACAGGGTCGCCGCTTCAAAGGCCTCCTTTTGCGTCAGACGGCTCAGAACCTCGTCGGCGTTACGGGGTTTCGCGCCACGTAAGCCTATGATTTCCAGAGTGTTTGTGTGCCGGTCATCAGAGAAGCGAGACAGCGGATGCTTCAACAAAGCCAGAAGCTTCACCGCATCGAACGGCTCCAGAATCAGATCCAGCAGGCTGTGCAGGAAGCGCCCGACCGGGCTGTGGATCAGGCCGTCCCCCGCCGAGGAGTCGGGCCGGACGCCCCAGCGCGACAGACGGGCCGTCACCCGCCGCGACAGGGTGATGTCGGGTGTGATCAGGGCGGCCGTCTTGCCCGGCGTTTCCAGCGCCTCGCGCATCAGAAGGGCGATGACGGCGGCGGCTTCCTCGTCATTGCGGCCTTCGATGTGGGTCAGGCCGCTTAAGCCCTCCTCTATGGCGGTT
>NZ_JAIXSV010000064.1 GCF_027484505.1 Asticcacaulis sp. | reverse complement strand
TCGATTTCGAGGATGTCCACCACCTGACGCTCGTTCTCGACCTTTTCGGCGATGACGTCGATGCCATAGCGCGCCAGAAGGTTGGCATAGTCGCCCGCGTGGATGTCCTTGAGGAAGCGCAAGGCCGGCTTGCCGTCGATATTCATCAGCTGATCGAGCAGGACATTGGCCCCGATCTTCACATAGCGCACGTCCGAGCGTTGCAGGTCGGTCAGGTCGAGGTCGATCGAGGTGATCTTGTCCAGCGAGAACTTGAAGCCCATATCGGCCAGTCGCGCCATGTGGCGCGCTTCCATGGCCCCGCGCGCCGCGTAGGCGTCCTGCCCCAGCTCGAAGATCACCGAATCGGCCAGATCACGGTTTTCGTTGAGGAATTCCAGGAACTGCGGGAAGAAGACCTCATCGCGCAGCGAGGTCAGCGAAATATTACAGAAGATGCCGATGCGGCGGTCTTGCTTGGCCAGACGGCGCACGATCTGCACGCAGCGGAACAGGAGCAGGTTGTCGATGGAGGGCACCAGACCTTCGGGTTCGGCCACCGACAGATATTCCGCCGGCATCAGCACGCGCCCGGTGGCATCACGCAGACGCGAGAAGCTTTCGTAATAGATGGTCTTGCGCTGCGGCAAGGAAACGACCGGCTGGAGATAGAGGTCCACGCGGTTTTCGATCAGGGCCTGACGCACCGTTTCGATCAGGGCCATGGCTTGCTGTTCCTGACGCGACAGGGGTGCGGCGACGGCGACCTGCGCCGGTCCGGCCTTCCAGTCGGACAGCCGCTCCTCGATGCTTTCGCCCAGCTTGAGCACCAGGTTTTCCAGCATCTTGACCTCAGTGGTCAGTTCGTCGGTACGGCCGACGCGCTGATGCTGCATCTGATCGGCCAGCTCAACCATGTCTTTCTGAGTGACATCAATGGCTTCGACCATCAGGCGGTGGGCGTCGCGCACCAGATCAATCTCTTTGGAGAGGCGGCGTTCGGACAGGTACTGATTGACGAAATTATGGATGGCGAAACACACCGCCATCGTCGCCAGCGCCGCCGCGATGCACGCGCCGGTGTCCGACCCGCCCGTGTAGAGGGCCATAGCCGCGCCCATGGACAGGAACAGATAGGTTCCCATCAGCAATATGGAGGTCAGTCTTCCCATCAGGTGTCCCTGTCGAACAGCCGCGCCGAATCGCGCCAGAGGCGACTATGCGGCGATTTGGGGGCTAAGCCAAGTGCGCGTTAATATTTATGAACAACCGGTTAAGCGAGGAGCCCGTCGCTGGCGCGGCGCAGGGGACCGTTATAGGGCTGATCGGTCTTGCGACGACGGTCGGGGCCAAAATAGCTGGCGCAGCGGATGTAGGGGCGCGGGCGCATGACCACGGCGTCGAGACGGCTGAGCAGGGCGCGCGCCGTCAGCGGCTTGGCCACGAACTCATTGACGCCCGCGTCGCGCGCTTCGACCACGCGTGAGCGTTCGGAATGGCCGGTGATCATCACCACGGGCAGGTAGGGATTGATCGAGTCGCTGGCCGTGCGCAGCATCCGCGTGAACTCGACCCCGTCGATAGGGTACATGTTGAAATCGACCAGGGCGATATCGGCGGGAAACTGACGCAGCAGATCGAAGGCCTCCGCCCCATCGCGCGCTTCGCGCACGTCGCGGATGCCCGACCCCTTAAGGATGGCCAGCACGATGGAACGCATATGCTGATTGTCTTCAACCAGCAGAATTTTCAGGGCACCGTAATCTGCCATATCCCCCAAAGTCCGGATAACGCTCTGCCTATGGTGTTATGTAAAGGCGGCGTTGTTTTTGCAAACCTGTGACAAAGAGTAGCGCTGTTACGATGAAGGCGCAGCGAGATCAAGCCTAAATAAGCATCCGATTTTTGGGGCAATGGCCCTAAGCGGCGAAATGTCGCAAGCAATTTGAAAATCAAGAATATTATTATACGATAAACGATCTGTCGTATGGTAATATGTGCCCTTTTATGTCGCGCTGGACACAACCCACAACGACGGGTCGAGGGCGCGGTCGCGCCACTTCAACCGCCAGCACAGATGCGGCCCCGTCGCGCGGCCTTTCTGCCCCACCTGACCGATAATCTGCCCCTTTGTTACGAGATCGCCGGCCTTTACGGTCAGAGTGGACAGGTGCAGATACATGCTGATCAGGCCCTGCCCGTGGTCGAGCAGAATCAGGCCGCCTTCGAAATGCAGGTCGGGTTCGGCCAGCGCCACGCGCGCCGTTTGCGGGGCATAGACGGGCGTGCCTTCGGGGGCCGCCATGTCGAAGCCGTAGTGCGGGCTTTTGGGCTCACCATTGAGGATGCGCTGATTGCCAAAGCGCCCGGAATTGATAAACCGGCGCAAGGGCCACTGAAACGGATGGGTGAACCAGATGGCGTCTTCGCGGCTGGCGAAGCCGATGTTTTTAAGGTCGCGCTCCTTGGCGATGCGCTCCAGAAGCGCCGGGTCCGAGGGACTGACCTGATCAGGGGGCAGGCCGTCGATGCGCTGAATGTCGTAGGGGGTGCGCAGGATTTCAAAATCCATGACCGGGTCGGACCCGATGGCCAGCCGCGCCATGGGCGGCGCGTCTCGGTCAAAGCCGATGACGAAATCGCCCTGCGCCGAGGTCAGGCCGCGCGCCGTGCCATCGACGATAATCTCCTGACGCGGTTCGGCGCGGCCGATGGCAAAGCCGCCCTGCACAAACTTACCGGTCAGATTATAGGGACCGCTTTTGAGGGTGCGCGCCCACACCGAGCCATAGGGCCGCGGATCGGCGTTCAGAAGACCGGGCGTGACGCTACCGGCGAGGCTCAGCGCAAGCCCGCCCCCCAGAATGTCTCTCCGCTTCATTGTGGCTTGTCGCGCATCTGGATCCGAAAAGTGCGTCCCACTTTTCGGGATGCGCTTTAGCGCCCGTTCAGGGTTTTCCATCGGGCCGTGGCCTCTTCCGGCCCGGCATAGGCCTCCTGCGTGCGGGGGTTCCAGTAGCGCAGGGCCTCCAGCGGTATCTGCTTGCCCGACACGGCGCAGATCACGAACTTGCCCGGACGCATAACGGCGTACTCACCGTCTCCGTAATGGAGGATGGCCTGATCGGGGAGGGGCGGCTTGGCATGCATATTCATGTCTAAAACATAAGCCGCTTGCGTGAGAGGATCAAGCGTCTGCACCGTGTCCACGTCATAAAAGCCGGATTGCGCCTGTTGCTGATTTGCGGATAGGTTGTGACCCCCGGGCTGGGGAGGGGTATTATGCGGTATGTGTCAGGTGTGATCATGGCGCTGGGGCTGATCCCGGCTTCGCCGGCGGTTCAGGCCCAGTCGGCCCCGTCCGAAACCTTCGGCTATTCCGTTAAGGCCCCTGATTTCACAGCCGCCGAAGCGGCGCGCCGATTGGGCAGCGCCTCGCTGACCTATTGGGTAGACGGCATCCTTCTGCGGGTCGCCGCGCGCGCCGCTACACCGGGTGTGCGGTTGTGCTGCACGGTTCAGCCCGACATGCAGGCCTTAGGTGAAGGGCTATGGGGCCTGACATTGGTGTTTCCGGATCTGAACCGTTCGGTCATTGGGTTGCAGACATCCGCCGATACGACCACGCGGCTTTACTGGCGCGGGCCTGAGGCACCTGCTGAGCTTGAGGCGGTGGCAAAACTGAGTGGAAGCCTCGAAGAGGTGGAGATAGACAGCGCCCATCTAAAAGCCCGGCGCAAGCTGACCCTCTACAGACCGAAACGCCCGCCCCCGTCGCAAGGCTATCCCGTGGTCTATATGGCCGATGGCCGCGCGGTCAGCCGGTTTGCACGGATCGTGGAACGCCTGATAGACGAGGGCGTCATCCGCCCGGTCGTACTGGTGGGAATCTGGAGCGGCGAAGGCCCTGCCACTAACGGCGGGTTTGATCAGCGTAACCGCGAATACCTACCCTCGCCGAAGGTCGATCCGCAGGCCTATGCCGATCATGAAGCCTTCGTTCTGAAAGACGTCATGCCGCTCGTCGAGGCGCGTTATGGGGTCAGTACGCGACGGGCGGATCGCCTGACCTACGGTTTTTCCGCTGGCGGATCGTGGTCTTTGTCCTTCGCGCTCAGGCATCCGGATGCGTTCGCGCAAGGGGCGTCTGCCGGTATGAGCGCAGGCCCCGGCAACTTCACTTTTTCTGGCACGGAAGATGTCAAACTTTACATCAGTGCCGGACGCTATGATCCGTTTTACAGCGGTGCTGAAAAAACCTGCCTGAAGGCGCAGGCGGCTGGAGTGAGTTGCCATTTCACGGGACTGTATGCGGGGCACGACCCCTTCGTGTGGAACCTCGCCCTGCTTGACACCCTGAAAGCCGTCTTTCCCGCGCCGAACTAAATCTTGAGGCCTAAAACAGACTGCCCTGTTCGGGTTTGAGCGGGGTCGGTCTGGGCTTCGGCGCGGGTTTGGGAGCCGGAAGTGCGATGGTGCCGTCGCTGGCCACAACGTCCAGCGTGCGGTCGCCCTTGAAGGTCAGGGTCAGGGCCTCACCCATACTCACGCCGTCGGGTGAGGTGATGAGGTGGCCGTCGGTGCGGCTGACACGGGCGAAACCCAGATTCAGCGGCCGGTCGGGGTCGAGGCTGAGCCGCAACTGATCCAGCCGGTGCAGGCGTTCGGATTTCTGACCCAAGAGGCGCGCGAAAGCGGCGGCCAGACGTTGCTCTAACTCAGGCAACCGGGCGCGGCGCGCGCTGTCGTCGAGGCGACGGTTGAGGGCCGCGTCGAAACGTTGGGTCAGGCGGTTGAGCGCCTCGCGCTTCAGGTCGAGCGGGCGCAGGGTCAGGGCCGGGGTCAGGCGCGCCGACAGGCGTGTAAACTCCAGCCTTTGTCGCTCCACGCCGCGCGTCAGGGCCGCCGTGGCGCGTTCGGACAGTTGCGTCACGCGCTCGGCCTTGAGCTGACGCGGGCGCTCCAGCAAGGCAGGCGAAAAGCGCGCCGCCGTGCGGGCAAAGGCCGTGTCGTGGGCATTAAGATTGCGCAACAGACCGCCGCCCAGCCGGTGCGCCGCATAGTCGAGCCTCTGTTGCGCGGCGTCGATCAGGTCCTGCGGCTTGGGCAGGGCACGCCCCAGCAAGGCCACGCGCTCACGCCGGTTGCGCAGGGCCTGATCAAAGCTGCCCAGACGGCGGCGCTCCAGATCGAGCACAAAGCCGCGCAGTTCGCTCAGGACGGGCGTCGCCATTTCCGCCGCCCCGGTGGGTGTAGGGGCGCGGCGATCCGACACAAAGTCGATCAGGGTGGTGTCGGTTTCGTGCCCGACGGCGGAAATAACGGGAAGGGTACAGGCGGCGACGGCGCGCGCCAGCCCTTCGTCGTTAAAGGCCCACAGGTCTTCGACCGAACCGCCGCCGCGCGCCACGATCAGCACGTCCGGACGCGGCACAGCCCCCGATTGAAAACCATTCAGGGCCTGAATGATCTGCGGCGGGGCGGCATCACCCTGCACAATGACGGGCCAGACGATGACGCGGCAGGGCCAGCGATCGCGGATACGGTGCAGGATGTCGCGGATCACCGCTCCGGTCGGTGAGGTAATCACCCCGATGGTTTTCGGCGCAAAGGGCAGGCGTTTTTTGCGTTCCGCTGCAAACAGCCCTTCGCCGTGCAGCTTTGCTTTGGTGCGCTCGAGCTGCGCCAGCAGCGCGCCGATTCCGGCGGCCTCTAAGCTCTCGATCACGATCTGATACTTGGACGAGGCGGGGAAGGTGGTCAGCTTACCGGTTACAATGACTTCAAGCCCGGCCTGCGGTTGCGCTTTCAGGCGGCTGACATTGCCCTTCCAGATGACGCCGTCGATGGCGGCGCGGTCGTCCTTCAGCGTCAGATAGACGTGGCCCGACGTATGCCGCGTGACCTTGGAGATTTCGCCCCGCAGCCGCACATGGTCATAGGCGCTTTCAATCGTGCGTTTCAGCGCGCCGGCCAGTTCGGATACCGACCAGGGCGGGCTGTTGGACTGCGAATCGACGGGGCTGAGCAGGTCTTCGGACATGTCACCCGTTTACCTCTGACGCGTAAAACTGTCACGTGACGAAATGACCGGTTGTGCGCGTGGAAATAACGTTGTTTTCTTCAATTTGTGCTAAACTAGAGCGATAAAAAAGAGGAAGGCACCTGATGATAACCGAAACAGACGCACCGGTTTCCGAGGTCCAGCGGCGGGAGGCCCAGCGCCTGAACGCCTTGCGCACTCTGGAGATTCTCGACAGCGAGGCTGAGCCCGAATTTGATCAGGTCACCCGACTGGCCGCCGACGTGTTCGATGCCCCCATGGCGGCGATCTCGCTGATCGACGCGATTCGCCAGTGGTTTAAATCGAGCGTCGGCCTGTCGGTCTATGAAACGCCGCGCGAGCAAGCCTTTTGCGACTATACCATCTGCCGCGATGAGGTGATGGTGGTGCTGGACGCCACCAAAGACCCCCGCTTTGCCAATAACCCCATGGTGTTGGGGGAGGCCCATATCCGCTTCTATGCCGGTGCGCCGATCCGCTTCGGGGAGGTGCTGGTGGGGTCCCTGTGCGTTATCGACACTGAGCCGCGCGCCGACTTCAGCGACCGCGACCAGGCGCGTCTGGCCACGCTGGCAGCTACGGTGTCGTCGCTGATGACGCTGCGCAAGGACGCCCAGATGCAGAAGACCATTGTGCGTCGCTGCAACGAAAATCAAAAGAAGCTGGAGATGATGGAGGCGGTGGCCGGGGTCGGCTACTGGCACGTTGATCTGGAAAACCAGACGGTCGAGTGGTCGCAGGGCGTCTACCGCATCCACGGTCTGACGCCGCAAATCTTCCACCCCAACCTGACCAATGCGCTGGAATGCTATCACCCCGATGACCGTCAGCGCGTCAGCGACTGCGTGAAAGCTGCCGCCTACCGCGGTGAGGGCTATAGCTTCGAAGCGCGGCTGGTGCGCGCCGATGGTGACATCCGCACGGTCTTCAGTCAGGGCTCGGTCGAATGCGACGAGGCGGGGCAGCCTCTGTCGCTGTTCGGCGTGCTTCAGGACGTGACGGGACGTAAATCTATAGCGGCGTGAGGTGGGGCAAAATCGTTTGAGCACCTCTCTTGATGTCCAGGGGAAGCGCTATTGTTAAGGGCGATCCAATAAACAAAACAGATCCGTCAGGTGAAAGTGAAGCCGGCGCTTATCTGGCTGAAAAAGCAGGCTTTTGGCTTGGTCACAAGCAGGCCGAACATTTATTATCGAAAGAAAGGTCTCCAGAACGCCGATATGAGATCGTTATGGCGTATGGTGGCCCTCAATCGAAAGCTGGGCCCTTGGTTAACAAGCGAGTTCAAATGAATGATAAGCGCTATAAAACCGCAGGTGGAAAAATATTTGCACCTTGGTTTAAACGAAAGTAGTTGTATTCATGAAAAAGAAACAAAATTGGAATGTCGGAGATTTTTTTTCCATTCCACTCAATTCAAATGGTGACTTAGCATTCGGACAAATTCTCTCCTATGAAGGAGAAGCTTTGGGAGGTGTTGTTTGTGTGTTTTTTGATTTTAACCAAATCAATATAGAAAATACGAGTGAATTTAAAAATAGAGCAATATCTATAATTTATACAACAAATCAATATTTTAATAATTTTAAATGGAACGTGTTGGAAAATAAAAATCCAGTAATTAATATTGAGAGGATGCTTTCCGCCGATAGGAAAAATGGATTTGTGGGTGTAACTGTATATGGTGCCGAAATTGTCGAAAATTTTTTGAATGCTTATTTCGGAAACTCGCCATGGGATAGATATTATGAGCCAGATTTTTTTGACAAGATGCTTTTAAATAAAATTAAGAAGCCAAAAAATTTAATTTATAAAAATAATTGATATTTATAAGTGCTAAAGATCAATTCATTTTCGGAGCAAAATGTGTTTAATGCTGCATGTGTAGCTATCAATTTGCTTGTGATTGCAGTTTTGCTATCAAGCACCACAGCTCATGCTGAGCCGCCACTTTAAAAATGCAGTGCACTGGTGCGCGTTGTCCAGATCGTGAGCGTCCGGGGACCACATTTTGTTGAGGGCTCGGTGTGAGCGAAACTTCCGTCAGCGTCGCTACGCTCGCTGCCACCTCCCCATGATATGGGGAGGAGAAAAGAGCCGTGTTAAAGATCAACCTATCACCACAGCCGATAAGTTAATCTCGCGCTTAAATCGGAGTCAATTTGTACAGGACGCTGGCGTGGCCGCGCAGTTCCAGCGAAATCTCTTCGTCTGCTGTCGAAACGGCCCCGGTCCACAGATTGTGCACGCGGACCTTTTCAGGGGTATTGATGGCCTTGAACGGCTGGGTCACCACCTGCGGGTGGTCAGAGATGTTAAACAGGGCCAGATAGCGCGCTTTTCCGTCCGCGGTTTCTGCCGTCCACACCACCTGCGCGCCGTCGTTCGAGACGGGCAGATTGTTCACGCTGTCCTGATTGAGGGCGATCACCTCCTTATTGGTCAGGAGTTTCAGCGTCGCCTCATCCAGCGCCCGCAGGTCGCCGCCCATGATCAGGGGTGAGCGCGCGATCGACCACAGGGTCATCAGGGTCTGCTGCTCATCCGGCGTAAACTTGGTCTTGCGCTGGCCCAGCGCCAGCAGGCCCAGCGGGAGCATGTCGGCATCGGGCCACGCCCCCGGACGGCGATAGGGGCTCCAGTCGGCCAGCCGCTTGAACTGCGCCTTCAGCATGTCCCAGCTATCCCAGAAGTCATCGGAAATGCGCCACATCTGGGCATTGTTTTGCGCATGGACGGCCCATTTGAGGTCCGTCTCGCCGGGCGACAGGCTAAGCACGATCGGGCGGCCCGACGCGGCGATGGCGGCCTGCGCGCCTTCGATTTCGGGCCAGTTGATGTCATAGGGGCGGCTCATATCGTCCATCTTGACGAAATCCACGCCCCAATCGGCAAACAGCTTGAACACCGAATTATAATAGGCCTGCGCCCCTGGCTTCGACATATCGACGCCGTACATGTCGGTGTTCCAGGTGCAGACGGAGTTGGGGTTGGCCACGTCGCGCGCCGTGTATTTGGTCCCCAGAATCGGCAGGTTTTTTTCATAGGCCAGACGCGGAATGCCGCGCATCAGATGGACCCCGAACTTCAGGCCCATGGCGTGCACCTTGTCAGCCAGCGGCTTGAAACCTGCGCCATTGGCGGCCGACGGGAAACGGTTGGGCGCGGGCAGCAGACGGCCATAGCCATCCATGGCCAGTTCCGCCCCGTGGCGGTATTCATAGCCGGTGGCATTGGGCTCATACCATTGAATATCAACGGTAAACACGTCATAGCCAGCGGGCAAGAGCTTGTCGGCCATGATCTTCGCCGTCTCCAGCGCCTGCGCTTCGGTCAGCGTGGTGGCAAAGCTGTTCCAGCTGTTCCAGCCCATGGGCGGCTTGGGGGCGCGTAAGGCTGACGACTTCGGCTGTGTGGCGGCGACGGCGGGGACGGTGGCGGCTCCGATCAGGGCCGGGGCGGCAAACAGGGCGCGACGGTTCAGCGTGGACATGGCGGATTCCTCTTATAATACCAACGGCCGAAGATGCTGACCGCATCCGGCCGTTGAAGAAACGATAATTTCTCATATGTATCAGTGACATGAGAAATTATCGAATGGAATACCAAGAGTCATTTTCAATGACCCTTGGTATAATTTGTCTGACTATATGGGCAGTGGTTCGCGGCTGTCCAGACTCTTTTCCGCTTTCACAGTCGAAGCGGACCATCGGGTCAGACATTGGCCAACGCAGCGATTTTCCGCTTGACCCAGGGGCCGTCCTGTCGGAAGTCACCCCCATGAACATCCTGCTGATCGGTTCGGGCGGCCGTGAACACGCCCTCGCGTGGAAAATCCGGCAGTCGCCGCGCGTGGCGCGTCTGGCCATTGCGCCGGGTAATCCCGGCATGGCGGCGCTGGGCGAGGTGCACGACCTCAAGGTGACCGATGTGGCGGGCCTGACGGCGCTGGCGGTCGAAATGCAGGCCGATCTGGTCGTGGTGGGCCCGGAGGCGGCGCTGGCCGAAGGCATTGCCGATGCCTTAAAGCGCGTGGGCATCCCCTGTTTCGGCCCGACGCAAAAGGCGGCGCAGCTCGAATCCTCCAAGGCCTTCACCAAGGATTTCTGTAAGCGTCACAATATCCCCACCGCGGCTTACGAGACCTTTACGGACCTTGATGCCGCCAAGGCCTATCTGAAGACCCAGAGCGCGCCTTATATCATTAAGGCCGACGGTCTGGCGGCCGGTAAGGGCGTGGCCATTTCGCCCGACCTGCCCGACGCCTATGCCGAGTTGGAGGCCATGTTCGGCGGGCGCTACGGCGCGGCGTCGCAAACCGTGGTCATCGAAGAGTTTATGGCGGGCGAAGAGGCCTCGGTCTTCGCCATTGCTGACGGCGAAACGGCCCTCCTGTTCGGCTATGCGCAGGACCACAAGCGCGCCTTTGACGGCGATGCGGGGCCCAATACGGGCGGCATGGGCACCTATAGCCCCGCGCCGGTGGTCACTCAGGATATTCTCGACATTACCGAGCGTGAGATTCTGGCCCCCACCATGGCGGGCATGAAGGCGGAAGGGAACGCCTATACCGGCGTCCTCTATGCGGGTCTGATGATCGAAAATGGCCGCCCGCGTCTGGTCGAATACAATGCGCGCTTCGGCGACCCGGAATGTCAGGTGCTGATGCTGCGCCTCAAAAGCGATCTGGTGCCCTATCTGCTGGCCGCCGCCACGGGCCGCCTGAAGGACATGCCGGCCCCGGAATGGTACGAAGACGCCGCCGTCTGCGTCGTCTATGCCGCCAATGGCTATCCGGACAGCCCCGTCGGTGGCTCGATCATCCGCGGTGCCGAGCAGGATTTCGGTCCGAACGTCAGCGTCTTCCACGCCGGGACCAAGCGGCTGGACGACGGTCGTCTGGCGGCCGCCGGTGGGCGCGTGCTCAATATCTGCGCACGTGGGGCGACGATTCAGGAAGCGCGCGACGCGGCCTATGACGCCATTGCCAAAATCGACTGGCCGATGGGGTTTTATCGCTCGGACATCGGCTGGCGCGCACTCTGAACGGCGGTCTTTGGCCGATGCGTGCGTCGGCGTCGCTTGCCGGTATGTAATGTACCGGCGGCGCTAGCCTCCTGCGTCTCGACTCAAATCTCGCCATTCAGGAGTCAGCGATCAGAACCTACAACTCCTTGCGCACGCGGATAAACAGCCACGGCTTTGAGCGGTTGCGCGTCAGTTCCAGCGCCCGCACCGTGCCCGTGGCGCGGTCGCCGTCATAGCGCACGCGGTCGTAGTCATAGACGCGGCCCGGCAGGTTGTTCAGCTCAACGCGCCATAACAGCTTCGGGGTGGGCTTATATTCGGCAAACAGGTTCAGCTTGGCGCTGCCGCGCGCGTAGGAGATTTCCGAGGCGCGATAGACCTTTTCGTCATAGCCGTTCCACACCGAAAAGCCCCATTGGGTGCGGCGCACCGGCAGGTCCTGCGAAAACTCCAGCAGCCAATCGGTTTCGGTCTGACGCGACAGGCGGCGCTTTTCCTTGGTCACCGGGTCGGTGACTTCCGACAGGAAGACGCTGCCGTTGAATTTCAGCAGGCCGCCGGGGATACGAAAACGGTCCATCGGCAGGGTCAGGGTGGCCCCGATCTCTTCGGCCGTGCCGTCGCCAATATTGCCCTTGGCGTCGAAGACGCTGCCGTCGGCGGCGACGATGGGCACGCGGTCGATGACGTCCGACACGTCCTTATGGATGAATTTCAGCACCAGCGCGCCCTTGTCCCCAAAGCGGTAGCTGGCGTTCAGCTCCGTCTCCCAGCGCTTGTCGGGCTCAAGGCTGACATTGCCCGCCTTGACGGTGGAGTCCATCAGGTCGATCGAGGAGACGAAATCGTCGAAATCGAGCTGACCCAGCACGCGCTCAACGCGCAGCAGATATTGCCACGGCCCCTTGGGTGACCACGTCACCTGCACCTTGGGCTTGGCGTAGCCAAAGCGCTTTTCGTCCGGGCGTTCGCTGGTCTGCGACAGGGTGGACCATTCGTATTTCAGGCCCGTTTCAACGCTGAGCGCCGGTGTGGCGCGCCAGGTGGCCAGAAACGAGGCTTCGGTGCGGTCTTCCTCGACCTTGACGCGCGAGGCGGGCAGGTCCACCGCCGCGCCATTGACCGTCAGGCCGGTGTCGCTGTCGCGCGAATTATAGGCCTTTTCAAGCCCGACCTCATAGGTCAGCCGCTCGCTGCGCGTCCAGATCAGTTGCCCGGAGACGATGTTTTCCGTCTCGACCGAGTCCTCGCGAAAGCGCGTCTCTTCCGAAGGGCTGATATAGAGGTCGTCGCCCTCTTCGTGCGTATATTTGGCCAGACCGTTGAGTTTCAGCGTGAAGGCCTTGCCCAGCGGGCGGACGTACTGAAAACCCCCTTCGCGCAGGTCTTCGCTATAGTCGAGATTTTCTACCGCCGTCGTGTCGGTGATGAAACGGTAATTGCCGGTGTAGGTGTCGGGCGTCCACTTGCCATTGACGGTCAGCTTGCCGCCCCACAACGGATGCGAGGCGATGGCGTTCAGTTCGACGCCCTTGCCGCCGGCTTCGCTGAGGATTTGGGTGCGACGAGGGGGGCTGCCGTTGGCCGGATAGACAGTCTTATCACCGGGGCTGGCCTCTTCGTCAAAACTGTTGAACACAGTGGCCGACAGCTCCAGCGTCTTGTCCCCGGCATTGCGGCTATAGGTGATGCGGCCCGTCGGCTTGACCCAGCCATTGCTCAGGAAACGGGCGTTGGCGATGACGGTCAGGGTCGGCTTTGCCGAGGCCTTGCGGATGATGTTGACCACCTGGGTCTGACCCTGCATGTCGATGCCTTCGGCCCCGCCGATGATCAGGTCGATGCGTTCCACCGTGCCCGCCGGGATGCGGTTGAGGATGTCGTTCAGGCTGTCGCTCTTGCTGGTCGGGCGCTGACCGTCGATCAGCACATTGCCCGCCGCCGCCGCAAAGCCGCGCACCTGATCGACGTTTTTCAGCGTAAAGCCCGGCACGCGATTGACCATGTCCAGTGCCGACTGCACCTGAAAGGCGCTGAAAAAGGCCTGATCATAGGGGATGACCTGCCGCGAGGCGGGGGCGTCGGCGGTCTGAGCCTGTGCAATGACCGGCAGACCGCACACAAGGGCGGTGGCGCACATCAGGGCCTTGGGGAAGCGCATGAACATCCTGTCGGAAAGAGGGTAGAGCCTCATGCCGAAAAGTGGGTACCACTTTTCGGAAAAACATGAGGCGTTGCAAAAAACAAATCATCCGGAGGCTCAACCGAGCCGACGAATGATCTATCTCACCTTTGAAACCTCTTTCTCACAGAGCGGCACGCGGCCCAAGTGAACGATTTGTCATTAATTTTCGCCGATCTGTGTCCCCGGCATCCGCGCGGTAAGAGCGCGCATGAAGCCCGCCTGATCGTCAAAGCGCGCCGTAATCGGCAGGAAGGCGATCTTTTCGCGCCACGCCGGGCTGAGCTTCACCCAGTCCTTTTCTGTGGTGATCAGGGTCGCCCCGCGCGCCTGCGCCTGTGTTTCCAGCGCCGTCAGGTCGGCGTCGCTCAGCGGTTCGTGGTCGGCATAGGCGTGGAAATCGGCCACCGCATAGCCCAGCCCTTCCAGCGTGGCGCGGAACTTCCACGGCTTGGCGATGCCGGCAAAGGCCACCACCTTGCCCGGGTCACCCGCAGGCATTGGGATCAGGCGCGCCACAAAGACCGGCAGGTCGCCAAACAGGCGTAAGAGCTTCTGATCGACGATGGATTTCTCATCGGGTAACCACAGCACCACGATGTCGGCGCGTTTGATCGCGATGGCCAGAGGTTCCCGCATCGGACCCATCGGGAACACAGACCCGTCACCAAACGGCCAGCCGTCATTCGTGGTGTCGCCATCGACGACCAGCAGATGAATATCCTTGGCGATCTTCACATTCTGATGTGCGTCGTCGGCAATGGCGATCTCAAAGCCTTCGCCTTCGATCAGGCGCAGGCCTTCGGCGCGGTCGCGCGCAATCACCATATCGTAGTCGCGCGCCAGCATCAGGGCTTCGTCGCCCACCTCGGCGGCGCTGTGGAGTGCCGGATCGACCCTGACCGGGCCACTCAGCGACCCGCCATAGCCGCGCGACAGGCCGCTGGCCCTATGACCCAGCTTTTTCAGGCGGCGCAGCAGTTCGCGCTCTATTGGCGTCTTGCCCGACCCGCCCAGCGTCGCATTGCCGACCGAGATGACGCAGACGGGCGAGCGATAGGGTTTGGCGGTCAGGAAGCGCGTGATCGTCACCGCCTCCCAGATCCACGCCAAAGGGGCCAAAGCGTAGCGGGTGAGCGGCGCGCCCTTCGCCTCGCGCTTGTACCACCAGTCGGGGGTTTTAAGACGTCGGGCTTTAAGCGGCATCCACCGCCTCATGACTCTCGTCGTCCGGGGTGGGGGCCTCGCCGGGCAGGAAGGGTTTGAGGTGCGCCATGACGGTGTCGAGCGTCCCGGCCTCACGCTGCGCCAGCGCCTGAGCGATGCGGTGCGCGTCGAGCAGGGCCGCCGGATTGTCGATCAGCCCCTGCGCCAGAAAGCCCAGCTCCTGCCGCCCCGTGACGCGGAAGGCCGCGCCGGCGTCGAACATCTGCTGATAGACGGCGTCCCAGTTATACAGGTCCGGGCCGGTGATCACGGCCTTACCCAGCCGCGCGGCCTCCAGCGGATTGTGGCCGCCGATCTTTTCGGAGAAGCTTCCTGCCATGATGACCATGTCCGCCAGCCGGAAAAACACGCCCAGTTCGCCGAGCGTGTCGGCCAGATAAATATGCGTCTCTGCGGTCGGGCTGTCCAGTTTTGATCCCAATTTTGATCTTTGGGTGACGCGAAAACCGAGGGCTTCCAGATCGAGGCGGATGGCTTCGGCGCGCACCGGGTGGCGCGGCACGATGACCAGCAGCGCCCCCGTCTGGCGCAGAATGTCTTCCAGCGCTGTGGCGATATAGGCCTCTTCGGTGGGGTGAGTGCTGGCGGCCAGGATGACCGTGCGCCCGGCAAACAGGGCCTCCAGCGCCTCGCGCTTTTGGGCGTCATCGGGCAGGGGGGCGCCGATGGTTTTCAGATTAGCCAGCGGCCCCATCTGCTCCGCCTCGGTCCCGACCATATCCTTCAACCGTTGATCAGAGCCGCTGTCCTGCGGCAGGATCAGGGCAAAGCCTTTCAGCAGGCTCTGCATCGAGCGGCGGATATTCTGCCAGCCCTGATGCGTTTTGGCGGTGATGCGCGCGCTGATCAGCAGGCGGGTGATGCCGCGTTGATCGAGCCCTTTCAGCAGGTTCGGCCACAGGTCGCTTTCGATAAAGATGGCCAGATCGGGGTGCCAGTGGTCGAGGAACTTCGTCACCGCCTGCGGCGTATCGAGCGGCGCATACTGATGCGCGGCGCGTTCCGGCAGGCGCTGCGACAGGATTTCCGCCGAGGTGGTGGTGGCGGTGGTAATAAGAATGTGCAGGTCCGGGTGGTCGTTCAACAGTTGATGGATGACCGGCAGGGCCGACAGGCTTTCACCGACGCTGACGCCGTGCAGCCAGATCAGCGGCCCGTCCGGGCGCGGCTTTCCGGCGATGCCCAGCCGCTCATTGAGGCGCGCCGGGTCTTCCTTATTGCGCGCCGCGCGGTGCCACAACAGGTTGGGCGCGATGGCGTGAAAGGCCTGCATGGCGGCGGCGTAGAGGCGGAGCATCAGGGTCATGCGGCCCCCGAAGCGGCACCGGTCAGGGTGTCGGCGCGGTCAGTCAGGGCGCTCAGACGTTCGCCCAGCTCGACCCGGCGCGCCTCAAGCTGGGCTTCGTCGGCGTCGGGTGCGATGGGCGGGTGCACCTCCCACAGCATGGCCCCCACGGCGAAGGGCAGGGGAATGCGCTGACGGTCCCAGCTCTTTAGCGACAGATAGCGCGATGAGGACTGCCCGATCAGGATGATGGGCGCGCCGGACATCTGCGACAGTTTCAGCGACCCCTCGGTCATGTCGCGCGCCGGCCCGCGCGGGCCGTCGGGCGTCAGGGCTACGGCATTGCCGCCGCGTATCCAGCGCAGCATGTCGCGGAAGGCCTGCGCGCCGCCCTTCTGCTTGGTCGGGTCGGTCTTTTTGGCGGCCGACCCGCGGATAATGTGATAGCCGAAGAGGGTGTTGGTACGGACTGAAAACTCACCACTTTTTGACAAAGAGACCAGTATGGCCATCTTCTGCGCGCGGTCGAGCGGCCAGCAGGCGGGGGCATAGTGCACGCGCTGATGCCACAGCAGCAAAAGCGCCGGGCCGCCCTGAGCCCACACGGCTTCGGCGGCTTCACGGCCCTGATGGGTCCAGCGCGTCGTGCGGTAGCAGAATTTCAGATAGCCGACGATCAACCGCGCCATAAAGGCCTGAAAACCATCGGATTCGAGCAGGGACTTCATGCGCGGACCTCTGCGTCAACCGTCTCTGGCACCCGCTCGAACTGCGTGCGGTAAAGCTCGGCATAGAGGCCGCCGCGCGCCAGCAGGTCGTCGTGCGTGCCGCGCTCAGAGATGCGCCCGTCGCGCAGGACAAGGATCAGGTCGGCGTGGCGCACGGTCGAAAGGCGGTGGGCGATCATCAGGGTGGTTCGCCCGGCCATCAGCCGCTCCAGCGCCTGCTGTACCTTGACCTCGGACTGGGTGTCGAGTGCGGAGGTCGCTTCATCGAGCAGTAGCAGGGGCGCGTCTTTCAGGAAGGCACGCGCAATGGCGATGCGCTGCTTCTGCCCACCGGACAGGCGCGAGCCGCCTTCGCCGACGCGGGTATCAAGACCATCGGGCAGGTCGTCGATAAATTCCAGCGCCGCGGCATCGCGCGCCGCCTGTACGATTTCCGCCTCGGTGGCGTCGGGGCGGCCATAGGCGATATTGGCGCGGATGGTATCGTCAAACAAAAACGGGTCCTGCGACACCAGCGCGATGTGCGCACGCAGGGATTTGAGCGTCACGGCGCGCTGCGGCGTGTCGCCGAAACGGATTTCGCCGCCCGTATAATCGTAGAAGCGCGGAATGAGGTTCAATAGGGTCGATTTGCCCGATCCCGACGGCCCGACCAGCGCCACCGACTGACCCGCGCGGGCCTCGAAACTCACCCCGTCCAGCACCGGCTTGTCGCCATAGGCGAAGGCCACATTGTCAAAGGTCACGCGGTCAAAGGGTTTCAGCGCTTGCGCGCCCGGCGCATCGGCGATTTCCGGCGCGACGTCCAGCGCGGCAAACAGGCGGCGGGCGGCGGTAAAGCCTTCGGCCATCACGGTTTGCAGATTGGCCAGTTGCCGCAGGGACTGCCCGGCCGCGCCCAGATAGGAGATATAGGCCGTAAAGCCGCCCAGCGTCATGGCACCCGACTGGGCGCGCCAGCCGGCATAGACGACAACGAGCGCCAGCACGATGGTGGTCAGGGCCTCGGTCACCGGGGCGGCGGCGGCGCGGGCATTGGCGCCCTTGATGATGTGCTTCTGACGGCGCGCGATAACGGCATCGACGCGGCCTTGCTCATAGGCTTCGCGGTTGTTGATCTTGACGATCTTGACGCCATCGAGGCTTTCCATGATGGCGGTCGATAGGGACGAGGTCTCGTCCATCGCCCCCTGCGCGGCTTTTTTGGTGCGGCGGTTATACTGCCCCAGAACGGCGGCGATGACCGGTCCGGCGATCAGCACGCCCAGCGTCATGCGCCAGTCGATAAAGGCCATAAAGCCCAGAGAGCCGATGACGATGCCGCCGTGCTGCACATAGTTGACGACGCCATTGGTGGTGGCTTCGCGCATCAGCCCGGCGTCAAACAGCACCGAGGACAGGTAGCTGCCCGAATGCGCCTTGTTGAGGTGGCCGAGGTCGGCATGGACCATATTGCCGAACAGTTGCGACTGGATGCGCCCCACAAGCTGATGCCCGACGCGGTTGACCGAGGTGGCTAAGCCCAGTTGCGACACCAGCCGCACCAGCGTCGCGGCGATCATCACTGCCGGCACCCAGATCAGCGGGTGGGCGGCGACAAAGGCCGGGACTTCGGAGGCCGCTGCCGAATCGCTTTCGCCGAACAACAGTTCGATGCCGGGTTTCAGGCACCAGATGACAAACGAAGTCGAGACGGCGACCATCACGGCGCAAACGAGCGCCAGCCCCAGAAAGCCTTTGTATTTTTGCAGATAATCGCGCCACACCCGCGCCATGACGGCGCGCGAGCCGGTCTCCGGCAGGGCAGGGGTATCGGCGGCAATGGGGGTCATGAAAACGTGTAACTCTCTGAACCTCAAACTATATAGGGATATGCCCCTGACGGGCAAAGCCAATAGTTTGTCTTCCGGCGTGGAAATCTGTATATGGCGCGCTCAACCCGTCGTCTTCTGTATAAAGGAAGCGGACCTGTCCTGTCTTATACCTCCCCGGCGTGCCGGGGAGGGGGACCGCACGAAACGGCCGCAGGCCGGTGAGATGCGGTGGTGGGGGTAAGCCTCTGTTTCAGTCTGCACGGCAGGCGGATGACGGGCGCGTCCTCTCCGTCACGCCTGTGGCGTGCCACCACCCCCGGCACGCCGGGGGTGTATAGGAAAGGGCTTTCTTTTCAGTCTGGTACCCCGTGAAGCTGTTCAAGAAACGTAAAACGCCCAAGGTTTTCGACACCTCAACGCAATGGGGCCTGTTCAGGACCTATCTGGCCTTTCTGTGGAACGACCACGCCTATCTGCGGCTGGGCTTCACCAATGCTCACTGGATCGACGATAAGATGGTGCGCACCAACCAGCCGTGGCCGTTTCAGCTCGCCTGGTTCAAAAAGCACGACGGCATCCGCACGGTGATCAATCTGCGCGGCGGGCAGGGGGCGTTTTTCGCGCTGGAACGACATGCCTGTCAAACATTAGGGCTCGATCTGGTCGATTTCATCGTCACTTCGCGCGATGTGCCCTCCGCCGAAGCGATCCTTGAGGCTGAAAAGCTGTTTGACAGCATCCAGTATCCGGCCCTGATGCACTGTAAATCCGGGGCGGACCGCGCCGGGATCATGAGCGTCCTGTACCGTCACCTGCACCTCAAACACCCCCTGCGCGAGGCGGTTTCCGAACTGGGCCTGCGCACCCTGCATATGAAGGCGGGCAAGACGGGCGTGCTCGACTATATTTTCGACTGCTATTTTGCCGAGGGCGAACCGCGTGGGATGTCGTTTGTCGAATGGACGCAGTCGGACCTGTATGATCCGGTGAAGATCAAGTCGGACTTCAAAGCGGCGTGGTGGGGCACGCTTCTGACCGAAAAGATTTTCCGCCGGGAGTAGGTGGTGGTTGCGCCTTCGCCCTTTTTCGCGCACGTTTTCGGCTTAGGTTCATCGAAACGGGGTATGGCCATGTCGCTGAAATTCATCGCTATGACGTTGACGGCTTTGGCCCTGACGGGCTGTGCTTCGACGCCCGAACCCATGGCGGGCAGCCCGCAGGCCACCCTGCCGTCGCCCAAGGCGTGCAAGGCGCGCGATCTGGTCTTTACCAAGGACGCCAACGGCAAGGCCTATTGCGTCACCGAGGCGCAGGCCAAGTGTCAGCAATCGGCGCTTTTGGTGCTGGGCGACGCCGACTGTCTCAACACGCTGATGTGGAAGGACAATAGCTCACGCCCGGAGCCGCTGCCGCGCGGCACGGCGGTGACTCCGACGAAGAACTGAGGTCAAACCACCTCCACATCGCTTTCGATGTGGAGGTGAAGAATTAATCGTTGGCCGGGTTCAGCAGGCGATGGGCGTGGATGACGAAATAGCGCATCAGGGCGTTATCGACCGTCGATTGCGCCTTGGCGCGCCAGGCGGTTTTGGCTTCTTCGTAGCTGGCATAGGCGCCGACAAATTCGACCGCCTTGAGGTCTTTGAAGTCTGTGCCGCCGGGGGCTTGCAGTTCGCCGCCGATAACGATGTGAAGCAGTTGTTTGTCGCTCATGGTCAAACTCTCAGAGGGTTTCGAGGGAGGGAAGGGCGGCGCAACGGCGCCGGATTTCGGGGTAAAGACCGGCATTGGCGCAGATCAGCGAGGCCTTGAGGCTGTCGGGCGCATTGAAGTCATAGGCCTGCCCCAGATGGTCGGAGACGATGGCCCCGGCCTCATGGCAGATCAGGGTGGCCGCCGCCACATCCCAGTCGCGCTTGGGCGTCAGGGCCATTGTGAAATCGGCACGGCCCGCCGCCACGCACACCATCCGATAGGCGACCGAGGGGCGAGAGGTTATGCTCATCTTCGGCCACGGCTCCGGCCAGATGTCGCGGCCGAACAGGCGGGCATCGCCGATACCCTGCGCCACGCTGAGGTCGGTGGTGGCGGAAGCGCGGATGGGCTCACCGTTCAAAAACGCGCCCAACCCCTTGCCGGCGCTGTACATTTCCTGAGCGTCGGGCGCATAGACCACGGCGGCGACGGGCTGTCGCGCCTGCACCAGACACAGGGCGATGGTCCAGTAGGGGGAGCCTTTGGTGAAGCCCATCGTGCCGTCGATGGGGTCGAGCACGAACAGGTGTGACTGCGTCAGGCGCGCGGGCGTGTCGGGCGATTCCTCGCTCTGCCAGCCATAGCCGGGGCGCGCGTCCAAAAGCGCCTCCTTCAGCCACAGATCGACCTCCAGATCGGCATTGGTGACGATGGAGCCGTCGGATTTATAAGAGATATTCAGCCCCTGCGCCTTGAGGTGCTGGGCCAGCGCCCCGGCGCGCCGCGCCCGGTCGATCAGCAGATCAAGCTCGTCCTGAAGCGTCGGCGCGGCCCGGCTCATCATTTGCCCCCGATGCTCAGGCTATCGACCAGAATCGAGGGGGTATCGAGCGTCCCCTTGATCTCAAGGTCTGAGGCGGGCTCAAGGCGCGCGAAAATGTCGATCAGATTGCCGGCGACGGTGATTTCATTGACCGGGTGGGTCAGTTCGCCGTTTTCAAACACAAAGCCTGATGCCCCGGCGGACCAGTCGCCGGTGTCCGAATTGACGCTGGGGCCGAACATCGAGGTGATCAGCACCCCCGAACCGGCCGCTTTCATCAGGTCGGCGGGCGAGCGCGTACCGGGGCTGAGCGTCACATTGTGCGCCGAAACCCCTGCCGGATGCGCCAGAGAACGCGAGGCGTGGCCGGTCGAAGCCATGCCCAGTTGCCGCCCGGCGGCGCTGTTGAGCAGCCAGGTGGTCAGGACGCCGTCTTCGATCAGGTGACGTTCCCGCACGGCCACGCCTTCGTCGTCATAGAGGCACGAGCTCAGACCACGCGGGCGCAACGGATCGTCGATGATGTGCACACCGGGTGCGAACAGGCGCTGGCCCAGCTTGTCTTTCAGATAGCTGGAGCCGCGCGCCACGGACGGACCGGAAATGGCCCCCAGAAACAGGCCGATCAGCGACTTGGCCGTGCGCGGTTCGAACAGGACCGGGGCCGTGCGGCTGTCGATCTTGCGCGCGCCCAAGGCTTTCAAGGCGCGTTCGGCGGCGAGGGCACCGGTGGCTTCGGGGGTGGGCAAATCGGACAGGTAGCGGGTCGAGCGGCCTTCGCCATCGCGCTCCATGCCGCCGGTTTCGTCCGTGGCGATCAGGCGCGCCGACTGAAACGACAGGCTGGTGCGGTGGTGGCCTTCAAAGCCGTCCGAGGTGAGAAGCTGCCAGCGGGTGAAGCTCTGGCCCGCGCTGGCCGCATCGCTTTGCAGGCGCGGGTCGATCAGGCCCGCGGCCTCACAGGCCAGTGCCCGTTCGCGCAAAGCGTCGGCGCTCAGTTCGGTGGGGTCGAAAATATCCAGATCAACACCGTCGCCGCGCCACAGTAGCGCCGGATCGGCCAGACCGGCATAGGCGTCATCCGGGGCCAGCCGCGCCATGGCGACGCAGCGTTCGACCAGCCGCGCCAGCGTGCGCTCGGAAAATTCGGAGACGGAGACGACGGCCTGTTTCCGACCGACAAACACGCGCAGCCCCAGATCGGTGGCCTCATCGCTTTCGACGGTTTCCACCGCCCCCTTGCGCACGCCGACGCTGAGTGAGCGGCTTTGAGAATAGACGGCTTCGGCGGCATCTGCGCCTTGCGCCCGTGCCAGACCGATGACGTGCGCAAGCAACGCCGTAGAATCGGTGCGGGCGGGGGTGTCTGTTTGCGTGTGCAGCATAAGGTCTTTCTTAGGCGCGCCGGGGGGCGGGGCGCAAGTCTCAATTGGAACGATTCCCCGCAAAGCATATTATAACCTTGTTTTACAGGATTATTTCCTACAGATTAGTATAATCTTTAGGGCATTCCTCTAGGTTGTGACCTCTGTGGCGCAGGCTCTGTTGACTGCGCGTCATCCTGCAGGGGTCTTATGCTGTCACTGGCCGAACGCACCGGAGACTTGCGTCGGTATGCTTACCGGCTGTTGCGCCGTCTGAAGGCGAGTCACAGACAGAGCGAAGTCGATACGGCGGAGTTGAGGCGTCAGCGCGCGATTGCGTTGCGCCCGGTCGTGCGTGGTCTGTGCGGGGTGGTCGGCAGCTATTATATCGTCATTTTTATCTCTCACTTTTTCTATGAAAAAGGGATGGACCTGCCGATCATGGCCGGTCTGGGGGGGCTGACGGCTGTGACCTGCCTGTCCTTTTTCCGCTGGACGCGCTGGACCGAAAGCGTGCAACGGCTGGAAATCGTCACTTTGATCGTCAGTCTTTTGATGTACACCAATGTGGTGGTGTCTCAGTACCTGCACTTTGTACCGGCCAAGCTGATCTATTTTGTGCTGATGACCCTGGTCTTCGCCACCTCGGCGGTGTCGCTGCGGGTTGTGGTGCCGACGTCGTTTCTGGCTACTGGCACCATGTTTGTCATGGCCCATCACGCCGGTTTCCCGGTGCTCAAGCAGCACATCTGGGTCGGTATCGGCGGTATTGTCACGGCGCTGGGCATGGCCGGCATTATGCGCAGCACGATTTTTCGCGCCGTTCATGCGCGGCTGGTGGCGGAAAAGCACCGGCACGAGGCGCAGATTCTGGCCCATTACGACGCCCTGACCGGTCTGCCCAACCGCCGCAGCTTTTTCACCGAGCTGGATGTGGCGCTGGTGGGGGCCAAAAACGGGCACGCCTTTGATCTGGGACTGATTGATCTCGACGGCTTCAAACCGGTCAATGACCTCTATGGGCACAGCGTTGGCGATGCCCTGCTGATCGAGGTCGGCAAGCGTTTGCGCGCCGTTGTGGGGTCGCGCGGTGTCGTAGCGCGGCTGGGCGGCGATGAGTTTTCCCTTATTCTCAACGGGCAGATGCCTGACGACGATCTGCGCCGTTTTGGCGAAGACCTCTGCGATACCTTGCGCGAAACCTATGTGCTTGGCGGCGGCGTCTGCGCCAATATTTCCGGTTCGGTCGGCTTCGTGCATTCGGACCCCGACGCCCAGTGGAACGCTTCGCAGATGCTGGAGCGCGCCGACTACGCGCTTTATTACGCCAAGCAGAACCTGCGCGGCGCGCCGGTTATCTTTGACCGCCGCCACGAAAACGAGATGCAGGATTTCGGCGCCGTGGATCAGACGCTGCGATCGTCCGATCTCGAAAGTGAACTCTATATCGTCTTCCAGCCGCAGATCGACCTCAAGGCGCAGCGCACGGTCAGCTTCGAGGCGCTCGCCCGCTGGCAGTCGGAAAAGCTGGGGCCGGTGCGGCCGGACATCTTCATCCGCGCCGCCGAACGCTCGGGCCTGATCAGCGACATCACTTTGATTTTGCTGCGCAAGGCGCTGGTGGCGGTGCGCGACTGGCCGAACGATATGCGTGTGTCGTTCAACCTGTCGGCGCGCGACCTGCGCTCGCTGCCGGCCATTGCGCGCATCTGCGACACGGTGCAGGCGTCGGGCGTCGATCCGAAGCGCATCGAGTTCGAAATCACCGAAACCGCCATGCTCAGCGATTTCGATCAGGCGCTGGAGGCGCTGGCCCTGCTGAAAGGCATGGGCAGCCGCATCGCGCTCGATGACTTTGGCTCAGGCTATTCCAGCTTCGGCTATATCCATCGCCTGCCGGTGGACAAGATCAAGATCGACCGCAGCTTCGTGACCCAGCTTCTGCGCCACGACTCGACGGTAAAGATCGTCAAGACGCTGATCGACCTGTGCGGTAACCTGTCGCTCGATCACGTCATCGAGGGCGTCGAGACGGCGGCGGAACTGTGCCGTCTGGAAGAGATCGGCGCGCGCTATATTCAGGGCTATTATTTCTCACAGCCCATGCGTAACGAGGCGATCAACGCCTATCTGGACGCGGAGTCGTGGCGCGAGGGGCTGAAAAAGGCGGGTTAGGTGTTTACACCGTGGTGACGAAATAACCTTCTCGATCTTCCTCCTCCCCATTTTATGGGGAGGTGCCGAGTTTACGAGGCGGAGGAGTATCTTCTCAGGTAAGTGTACCCCTCCGTCAGCTTCGCTTCGCTCGCTGCCCATCGCTTGCGAAAGCTATACTTTCGCTACGCTATACCCCACTTCGTAGGGAGGAGAAAAGAACCGCATTAAATCTTAAATCGTCACCGCAGCCTAATCAGGCTTTGCGCGCCCATCCGAAAGAATCGAGCGGGATCGACTGCGCCATCTTCGCCGCCCCGGCGTCATTGGGGTGCAGGTTGTCGGCCATGCCCAGCCCCGGCAGAAGCCAACCGGGACGCGCCGGGTCTTCCAGCGCCTTGTCGAAATCAAACAGGCCATCAAAGACATCGGTGCCGCGCAGCCACGCATTCAGCGCCACGCGCCGCGTCTCCTTCTCGTCGCTGTAATAGTCCTTGAAGGCCGTGCCCTTGAACGGCGTCAGCGTCCCCGCATAGGTGCGGATGCCGTGCGCCTGCGCGCGCGCAGCGATCTGGCTCAGACCCATCTTCAGGTCGTCCAGCGGAGCGTAACCGGCACTGTCCGGGCCGCCCGCGTGGCCGAGGTCGTTAATGCCGATCAGCAGCGCCACAGCGGCGACATTGGGCTGCGCCAGCACGTCGCGGTCAAAGCGCGCCAGAGCGCCGCTACCGAACCGCGCCCAGGTGCCGTGATTGAGAAGCCGGTTGCCGCTGATGCCGGCATTGACAACGCTCAGAGGGATGCGGGCGGCGCTGAGGCGCTGGCTCAGCACGTCCGGCCAGGTCCTGCCCTGATCCGGCGTGATACCATAGCCGTCGGTGATCGAGTCGCCAAAGGCCACCAGTGCCTGCGTGTTGGGGGTGGCGACCTCGACGCCTGACACCCACGGGAAGGCATTGCCGATGCCAATATCGGTCTTGGCGGTGGGCAGTTCGGCGGCCGCCGTTTGCTGCCCGTTGGCGACGTAAAGGGCGCTGCGCTGGATTTCGTGCAGGGTGGTCAGGGGGGCGGGGCCTTTGACGTACAGGCTGACGGCGAGGTCGCTGTGGGCCGCCACCGTCAGGGTCATCGGGTCGCTGAGGACATAGGCCCCCGGCGGGATCATCACAGCGGTCTGGCCGTCGAAGGTCGCGGCGCGGTCGCTTTGGTGGTCGATACGCGCGCCGGACAGGCGGTGCGCGACGCGCAACGCGTCGATGCGCAGCGGCGTGTCGCCATAGGCATTGGACAGGCGGATACGCACAGCATTGCCACCCGCGCTGAGGCGCACGATCTGACGCAGGGTGAGGTCCTGCGCCTGCGCCTTGTTGCCGGAGGGTTCCGGTGCAGCGTACCATGAGGGCGTCCAGTGCGGGGTTGTTCGAGCCAGCGCAGGAAGGGTGAGCGCGGCTCCGGCGGCGGTCAGCCCCGACATCAGCGCGCGGCGGTTCAGAATGGACATGACGACTCCCTTGACCTTTTAGCGCGCATCTAACGCGATTTTGCGCATTAGGGAAACAGGGTTTGAGTTAGCCACGGATAGACACGGATGGCCGCGCTTATGCGCGGCCTGCACGGATGTAGGTGAAATGATTTTAGGTGGAAACGGCATAGCGCTACAGCGCCTCCCCTGATTTCAGGGGAGGGTGGCGCGCAGCGCCGGGTGGGGTTAATGCGGTGGTATTAACCCCACCGTCTTTGACGCCTGAGCGGCGTCAAATCCACCTCCCCTGAAATCAGGGGAGGTGCTTGAACGGAGAGTCCATTAAAAGTCATCCGATCTAATGGTGCATTTGAGAGGGTCGGTGCGCGGACCATCTGTGTCAGGCGGGCGAAGCCCGCCATCCGTGTCTATCCGTGGCGAAAAAATCTATCCCCGCTCAGACATACACAATTTCAACCGCTTAATCGCATTTTCGAGGCATCTGTCCCCGCCGCAGAAACCTCTGTCATGCTGAGCCCATGACACAGATTGCCCCCCACATCCCCGCCGCTCACACCGCTGACCCCACAGCGGCCTATGACCGCCTGATGCGTCTCGCGGATCAGATTCTGACCGCGCTCGAAACCGCACCGCGCCCGACCACGGCCATAGAGATCGGCCGCACCGCCCGCGCCATCATGGCCGTCGAGCGGATGTTGCGCGCGCTTTACACGCCGCTGCTGAAGGCAAAACCGAAGCCCGTCAAGGAAATGGTGCCGACTGAAGCGCCCCCTCCGTCTCGCCGCTCCCGCGCCGATCCACCTCCCCCGTTGCGCCCTGACGGGCTTACAGGGGAGGAGAAAGGCATAACATCCTCCTCTGCGATAGCGGGGGAGGGGGACCCCGAAGGGGTGGAGGGGGTAACGCCCGCCGCCAATCCGCACAGCGAGTGGTCAAAGGGCTGGGCCGACAAACAGGCGCAGATGCGCGAACAACGCGCCGCCCGCATAGGCAAATGGCCCGACGGTACGCCGTATAAGAAGTCAGGCTAACTCTCCTCCCTGCGGCCTTGCCGTGGGGACCGGGCCGCTGGTGCGGATGATCGCGAACGGAGGGGGGAGACTCGGAAGACGGGCTGGCTGCTGCCTTTGTTGTGCGTACCTCCAAAGTGCCGTACATGTGACGACCAACGGCGCAATCCCCCTCCGTCTCCTCGTTTCACTCGGATCCACCTCCCCATCGCTGACGCGACAGGGAGGAGAGAGGTTTATCCGCGATCCATCCAGATATTGAATCTGCCCGAGGCTGAGATATACAAGACCCGTTCAGCAGGGGGTCGGGATGCAGAAGAAAAACAGAAGTTGGCTTTTTCTGATTTTGGCGGTGATAGTTTTTATCATCGCTTTCTTTGTGCTGGCGAAAGTCAGTATCCAAATAGAGCTACCGACATCCGCACAGGACGTCAGATAAGCCTTTTCAGAGATTATTGCGCACTCTATCCAACCCATGCTTCCGGCACAGGTAGGAGAGGCGTTTCCAGATCGACAGGCCTAACCAGTCAATGACGATGAGGCGATGCAGGTCGCTAATTTGACACCTGAAAACGCCAAATCTGCCTGATCCCGCGTGCAGTCAAATAGAGATAAAGCGGGTAGGCGACAAACACATAACAGTCGATAACGACTTGTCCAACTGATTGCACGAACGACCATTTTCCATTGAACGGCAGTACAAACAACAGGCTCAGCAGGCCCAAACCGGCCAGTTTTGCATCCGCAGCAAGCCAAAGCTCGTTCTGGGGCGACGGCTTTTTCGCCCACAGCAGAAGTACAGAGTCGATCAGAAGCAGCACAGAGGTCGGAAAGAAATACGCCGCATAAAGTATCTCCGGATAGCTTTCCGTAGGAGACCTTGAGAGCCGCCAGGCGAGATCGGTAAAGGCAAAAATACCGTTGCCGATCACCGCCGTGATGCTGAACAGAAGCAGCCATACCCCCCGCATAACCCCTCCTATTTCCAGATCGGCTTACCCGTCCCCGGCAGGCCCATGGCTGCCCATTTTTCGCTGACGCGGTCGATGACGTCCTGTTCCATATACAGTTTTTCGCCCCATTCGCGGTGGGTTTCCGGCTCCCACTTATTGGTGGCGTCGAGACCGATCTTCGACCCCAGACCGCTTTCCGGTGAGGCGAAGTCGAGATAGTCGATCGGCGTGTTTTCAATCACCGTAATATCGCGCGCCGGGTCCATGCGCGTCGAAATCGCCCACATCACGTCCTTCCAGTCGCGGCAGTTGATGTCATCATCCACGACGATCAGCCATTTGGTGTACATGAACTGCCGCAGATACGACCACGCGCCCATCATCACGCGCTTGGCGTGGCCCGGATAGGCCTTCTTCATCGAAATGACGGCGATGCGGTACGAACACCCTTCGGGCGGCAGCCAGAAATCGACAATCTCCGGAAACTGCTGACGGATCAGCGGGATAAACACCTCATTTAGCGCTTCACCCAGCACAGACGGCTCATCGGGCGGGCGGCCGGTGAAGGTCGAGAGATAGATGGGCTGCTTGCGCCGCGTGATGGCCGACACCTGAAACACCGGGAATTTTTCGACCGAATTGTAATAGCCGGTGTGGTCGCCATAGGGGCCTTCGTCGGCATAGTCATCGAGCAGCACATGACCTTCGAGGACGATTTCGGCTTCGGCAGGCACCATCAACGGCACGGTCTTGGCCGGCACCAGCTCGGCCTTGGCCCCTCGCAAGAGCCCCGCGAACTGATACTCGCTGCGCGTATCCGGCACCGGCGTCACGGCGACGCGCATGGTGCCCGGATCGGCCCCCAGCACCACGCAGGCGGGCAGGGGCTCTTTCTTTTTGGCCTTCTTCCAGCGGGCGTGGTGCTGCGCCCCGCCGCGGTGGGCCAGCCAGCGCATGATGGCACGGTCCTTGCCCAGCACCTGCATGCGATAGATGCCGAGGTTGAAATCGTCTTCGCGCGCTTCCGACGGCCCCTTGGTGACCACAAGGCCCCAGGTGATCAGCGGCGCCGGCTCACCGGGCCAGCAGCCCTGCACCGGCAGACGCGTCAGGTCGATCTGATCACCCGTCTGCACCACCTCCTGTACGGGGGCCTTCGAGACGGTCTTGGGACGCATCCCCATCACCGTCTTGGCCAGCGGCAGCATGCTGAGGGCGTCCTTGAAGCCGCGCGGCGGTTCGGGTTGCCGCAGGAAGGCCAGAAGCTCACCCACTTCGCGCAGGTCCTGCGGATTGGTGCGGTCCTTGCCTTCGAGTGTGACGCCCATGGCGACGCGCTTGACCGTGCCGAACAGGTTGACCAGCACCGGCATGTCGGACTTTGAGCCATCGGGCATGATGACGTTTTCGAACAGGACCGCCGGGCCTTTTTCGGCCAGCAGACGGGTCTGGATCTCGGTCATTTCGAGGTGGGTGGAGACGGGCTCCGTGACCCGCACCAGCTCGCCTTCGCGCTCGAGCTTGGCTATGAAATCTCGCAGGGATTTGTAGGCGCTCATGACCGGGACTCTTTTTGGGAATACGGCTGCGAGACATAGGCCGATGAGGGAAAGGAGGCAAGTCTAACAAATCTCATACCTCCCCGCTGGCGGGGAGGGTGGCATCGCGAAGCGATGACGGGTGGGGTGGATAAAGGTGCCTGAATATGCCACCCCACCACCGTTCGCTCCCCTCATGGTCCCCCTCCCCGCCAGCGGGGAGGTATGATAGGAAGCCGTATGAGCAAGATATTAGTCATCGGTTCGACAAGCCTTGTGGGGCAAAGGCTGCGCGACATCGTGCCGCAGGCCGCATTCACCACGCGCAAGCCAAAACAGGCCAATGACCTGTGCCTCGATCTGATGCACCCCCAGGCCTTTGAGGGCGAAGGCTTTGCGCATGTCATTGTGACCTCGCCTCTCTGGCTGATCACCGAGGCCGTGCTGGAGGTCTTGTGGGCGCAGGGCATGAAGCGCGTCGTCGCCTTTTCCTCGACTTCGCGCTTTTCTAAGACCTATTCGCCGCAGCCGGAAGAACGCCGCGTCGTCGAACTCCTGAGCGAGGCCGAGGCGCGCATCGAAGCCTTTTGCGCCACGCACGACGTGGACTGGACGATCCTGCGGCCCACCCTGATCTATGATGAAGGCCGCGATCAGAACATAAGCCGCATCGCCGCCACCATCGACCGGCTGGGCGTGTTTCCGGTGTGCGGGCCTGCGTCAGGCCTGCGGCAGCCGGTCCATGCCCGTGATCTGGCCAAAGCCGCTGTGGAGGTGCTTGCGACCGGGGCCACGGCCAATCGTGCCTATGACCTGTCGGGCGGGGAGACGCTCAGCTATCGCGAGATGGTGGCGCGGATATTTGCGTCTAAGGGTAAACCGGCGCGTATCCTCAGCCTGCCGGAAGGGGCGTGGCGGCTGGGGTTCGGGGTCTTGGGTCTACTGCGGCCCGGTTCGGCGCTGAAAGGCAATGTGCATATGGCCTTGCGCATGAATACCGATCTGATTTTTGATCACACGGCGGCCACGCGCGATTTCGGCTATGAGCCGGGGATATTCAAGCCGGAGTTTTAGCGCAGGTGCGGACCCACGCGGGTCTTGAGCAAGGTGATAAGCTCCGGGTCCATATAGGCGTACTCATCCGGAATGTTGAGGCAAATGACCCTGGCGTTGCCAATGTGCTTTTTGAACTTTTGGCTCAACTTGTTACGATGCGCTTTTTCCATAACGAAGATGGTGTCCACACTTTCGAGATGCTCAGGCGTCAATGGCTCAGCGGCGTCATTGCCAAGTCCCGCTGATGACACTTCGAGATTAGGGTACTGTGAAAACACCTGCTCAGCCGTAGGGCTGCGCAGTTTATTCGCCGTACAAAGGAACAGGACGCGTTGCATGACGTTTTACTTACGCAAGATCGCCTCAGCCGTCCACACCGCCTGACTGAAACAGGCCTGAAGCAGGTAGCCGCCGGTTGGGGCCTCCCAGTCGAGCATTTCGCCGATGGCATAGACACCGGGCAGGGCCTTCAGTTCGTAATCTGCCGTCAGTGCGTCGAAGCGGATACCCCCGGCGCTCGATATGGCGCGCTCCAGCCCCTGCGCCCCGGTCAGAGTCAGCGGCACGGCTTTGATAAGACTTGGGATCAGGGCCGGGGTAACCGCCTGATCGCCTTCGCGCAGCACGGCAATCTGCGCCGGGGTCAGGTTCAGGGTCTTGCGTAAGCGATTGCTCAGGCTGTCGTTTTTGGCCCCGCGCGATAGGCGGTTCTGGATTTGCGCCTCCGACCATTCGGGCTTGAGGTCTAACGACGCCACCGCCGCGCCCTTGCGTTCGACCGCGTCGCGCAGGGCGGCGGCAAAGGCGTAGACCAGCCCGCCTTCGACCCCGTCGCGGGTCAGCATCAACTCGCCCTTGCGCGTGCGGCCATCAAAGGTCAGGGCGACGTTTTTCAACGGCTCCCCGGCGAATTTGTCGCGGAGCAGGGCGCTCCAGCCGACGCGAAAGCCCATATTGGCCGGGCGCAACGGCGCGACGGGCACGCCTTTTTCGCTCAGCAAGCGGGTCCAGCCGCCGTCTGAGCCCAGTCGCGGCCAACTGGCCCCGCCCAGCGCCAGCACGGTCACATCGGCTTCGACGCGCACGCTTTGGCCCAGATGATCGAACATCAGTGCCGATCCGTCCCAGCCGGTCCACGTATGGCGCAGATGAAAGCGGACCCCCATGCCAGAACTTGGGGCTTCCAGTCGCGCCAGCCACTGGCGCAACAGGGGCGAGGCCTTCAACGCCTTCGGGAAGACCCGCCCGCTGGTCCCGACGAAGGTGTCGGCCGAAAGCCCGTCGGCCCAGTCGCGCAAGGCTTTGGGTGGAAAGGCCTCGATGGCGGGTCTGAGCGTCGCCGCCTGCGCCCCATAGCGCCCAATAAAGGCCGCCAGAGGCTCGGAATGGGTGAGGTTCAGCCCGCCGCGCCCGGCCATCAGAAACTTGCGCGCCACCGAGGGCATACGGTCATAGATATCAACCCGCAGGCCCGCGGCGCTGAGGCGTTCGGCCAGCATCAGCCCGGCGGGGCCGGCGCCAATCACGGCGATGGAAGGGGAGGCGGTCATAAGGCTGTTTAGGCCTATGCTTCGCCTTAAGGCAAGCCGCCGTTTGAGTCTTGGGTTTGATGTGAGCGGGCGGAAAGTCCACCCCACCCCCGTTCGCTTCGCGGTCCCCCGCCAGCGGGGAGGTATAGATTTAACTTACTTAAAACTCAAAGAGGATCAATTTCCCTCTTACGCCCTCCGCGCCTATTCTCAGGGCACACCGGAGATCGCTCCGCAGGAGACCCGTCATGCGTCTGATTGCCAAAACCCTGTCCTACGGGACCATTCACGTTCTGGTCGCTTCGACCGTCGCCTTTGTGCTGACCGGCAACTGGGCCATTGCGCTGGGCATCGGCCTGCTGGAGCCGGTGGTGCAGACCCTTGTCTTCCCGCTGCATGAGTATCTGTGGGAGCGCAAGGCGCCGGAAAAGCTGAGCCTGTTCCACAGTCATTGATGGCTTCTTTATTTTGCCCTTATCTTCCGGCATGACTCCTTCATTGCCAGCGGCGCAGCTTCGGATTAACCGTCTCGCATCTGTCCTGTTTTTGAGAAGGATTCGTTGCCATGAAGCGTCTTGTCATTCTGTCGCTGATCGCCATTTTGCCGGTGCTGTCGGCCTGTAACACCATCAAGGGCGTCGGCCGCGACATCGAGTCGGTAGGTGAAGCGCTCGATAAATCGACGCGGTAGACAGGGCAGGTAGGTCTGGCGTCCGTCGCCTGAAACCGCTATCACGGCAGACATGACCGATACCGCTTCTGAACGCTACACCCAGCACGGCCTGCGGCCTCTGGTGAATTTTCTCCAGCAGGCGCGCACCCATTACCTTGAGCAATATCGCTCATTTATCGAAAATCACCGCATGGCGGGCAATGCCGGTGAGCCCGAAGTGCTGCTGGAGGCCGAAGACGCGGCCCTGTTCGACGGCCTTCTGGTGGCCGATTATCTGATCACCGACTCTGACCCGCGCGTCGTGCGCTTTGAGCCGTCACGGATGCTGAGCTTCAAGCCGATCACCGTGACGATTACCGGCATGGACATTGTCATTGAACGCCTGCGTTGGGACGATGTGGTGGTGTTGAGCGACGTGGCCCTGCCGTCAAAGGCCGATTTGCAGGTGTGGTTCGAAGACTGGACCACGCCGCGCGAAGGCGAGGACGAACACCGCGAGGCACTGGCCAATGTGCTGCACAGTTTCCGCTTCGAAGACGGGCAGTTCCGCATCGACTTCGGCTCGGCCCCGCCCAAGGCGGTCATTGACCTGTTCCTGCTGCTGAACGAATCCGGCGCAAAGTCGGTGCGGCTGGTTTGAAAGAATTGGCCACGAAAAACACAAAAAGCACGAACGGGGGTTTGTGGCACGGGTCTGCGCCTGACGTATCAAATACAGCGTTAAGCCACGTCAGATTATAGAAACCACAGATTACACAGATTTCACAAATTATCCGTGTCTGCGTCACGCAGCGGCGCGCAGCGCCAATCTGTGAAATCTGTGTAATCTGTGGTTCAAAGCCCTTCGGAGCGCCAAGCCCCTCACTTGGGCTTGCCGCACAGACGGTAAAAGCCCTTCGGGCAATATCAGCGGGACAGCCTTTTCGTGCTTTTCGTGGCTAAAATACTTACTTCTTACGCACCTCGATCTCATCGACCAGTCGTTTGACCTGCGCTTCGATAAAGCTCAGCGTGCCTTCATCCGTAAACACACCGTCGGTGGTCTTTTTGTCGATAAAGGGCACGACCACCTCAGCGCCGCCCAGCGGATGCGCGCCAATGGCCGCCAGAGTGCCGCGGATCTGCGATTGCGCCCGCACGCCGCCGGTCGAAGCCGGTGAGGTGGTGATAATCAGGGCGGGTTTGCCCGCCAGCGCGGCCTTGCCATAGGGACGCGACAGCCAGTCGAGCAGGTTCTTGATCGACCCCGGCATGGCGTAGTTATATTCCGGGCTGCCAATCAGCACGCCGTCCGCCGCCAGAACCTGAGCGCGCAGACGCGCCACGCCTTCCGGATAGGGCTCGACATCCAGGTCCTGATTGTAGACGGGAATATCGGCCACTTCGGCGACTTCAATCTCGACACCGGCCGGGGCATTGGCCGCCAGGGTGCGCAGCAGGGCCGTCGTATAGGACGCTTTGCGCAGCGAACCGGAAATGGCGATGAGCTTAGGGCTGGACATGGCAGTACCTCGCGTGATCTGTAATGTAGTTAGCTACACATAGGCCGGGCCTGACGGGGCTGCAACCCTGAACGGGATAATAGCTTGCACCCGGCAGATGAAAAGGCGCAAGCTGTTTGCCTGCTGAATGAGGTCCTATGTCCGCGCATTCCTATCATCATGATGATCATGATCACAGCCCTCACAATCACGGGCACGATCATCACAGCCACAGCCACGACATAGGTCCGGCCACCGATCCGGCCTATCGCCGCGCCCTGTGGTGGGTGATGGCCATCAATGCCGTGATGTTCTTCGTCGAAATCTGCGCCGGCCTGCAAAGTCAGTCGAAAGCGCTGCTGGCCGATTCGCTCGACTTTGCCGGGGATGCGGCCAATATCGCGCTCAGCCTGTTTGTCCTCACGGCGGCGGTTAAGGTTCGCGCCAAAGCCTCGCTGCTCAAGGCGGCCAGTATGTTCGGGTTTGCCTTGTGGATCATGGGCACGACCTTGTGGCAGGTCTATACGGGGGATGTGCCGCGCGCTGAGGTGATGGGCCTGATCAGTCTTCTGGCGGTCGCGGCCAATGTCGGTTCGGCGCTGTTGTTGTGGAAGTACCGCGAAGGCGACTCCAACGTGATGTCGGTGTGGCTGTGTACGCGCAACGACGCCATCGGCAATCTGATGGTGCTGGCGGCGGCGGTCGGTGTGTACTTCACACAGAACACGCTACCCGACGCCATTGTCGCCCTGATCATGGTGGCGATGGGGCTTCAGGCCGCGACGCGCATCACGCAGCAGGCCTTGACCGAATTGAAGGGGCAATAATCTCTCTCCCTATGCCTTCGTTACAGGGAGGAGATTATAGGCCCAAACCCCGCAAACGCGCGCGTAATCGCGGCACTATCTCGGCTTCGAGCCAAGGGTGACGGCTCAGCCACAGGCGGTTGCGCGGCGAAGGGTGCACCAGCGGAAAAAACGCGCCGTACTCATCCGCCCGCCGCACGCGTTCGGTCAGGCTGAGGCGGTCATTGAGATAATAGCCCTGCGCATAGGCCCCGATCAGCAGGGTCAGTT
>NZ_JAIXSV010000291.1 GCF_027484505.1 Asticcacaulis sp. | reverse complement strand
GTCATTGAAAATGACTCTTGGTATTCCATTCGAGAATGTCTCATGTCACTGACACATATGAGACATTCTCGTTTCTTCAACGGCCGGATGCGGTCAGCATCTTCGGCCGTTGGTATGAGACGTCGCCCGTCTTACCAGTTCTGGGCCGTATTTTCGTCGTCGATGTAAAGCGCAGATAAGCTGTCGGCATAGTCCATCAGCAGTTCAGCGTACTCTTCCGCCGACAATCGCTGGAGCCGGTGTACCCGTGCCATGCGATAGTTCCAGAAAGAGCTGATATGGCTGAGGATGCCGATACTCTCACCCAGTTCGAAAAAGAGCGACGGCCCCTCCAGCAAAAAGCGGCGGAACGGTGCCGGATCGCGCCCTTTGGTCAAGGCGAGATAGGCCTGATCATAGACGGCCAGGGTGCGCCCAACCGCGACAATGGCGTGGGAAATGCGCCGGGCCAGACGCGGGCGGATGTCGCCCAGAAACTCCAGCACCGACTTGTCGCGCGTCAACATGGGCTGATAGGTGGCCAGCCCCTTCAGCACCTTGTTCAGTTCCCCCTGAAGCTCGGTATAGCGCCATTTGAAATAGAGGAAGCCGCGCCAGGAAAAGATGCCGTCCGAAAATTCGGCGGTTGAGAGGCGAAGCGTCATGCGCAGTGGGTCAAGCTCATGGTCCAGTTCGTTGGCCAGAATCTTACCGGCCAGTTTCAGCGTCGCCTGCTGCATGGTGGTGCCGAAAGCTTCGCGTACAAGGCTCTCGATCTCACCATTGGCAAAGCCGATCATGCGGGCAATATCGGCCTGGGTGATATAGAGGTAACAGGCCGCCGGGCGATAACCGCGGCGTCCCAGATGTTCACGCACCAGAAACGGATCAAGCGAGGGCAGTTCATCCAGCGCCCGCAACACCTCGACATCCGGCAGGGCCGCGACAGCCTTTGTGTTATAGATATTGCGCAGAAAGGCCTCATAGCCGATCTGCCCGATCAGGATCGACTGCCCCCCCAGTTTCAGATCATCCGGATCAAAAGGCAGGATGATCTTGGTCGTCGTGCGCCGCGGCTTGGTGAACAGGTCCTGCTCATTGGCGCGCAGGGTATGTTTGAGGATCAGGGCGCGGTTCATCTGCTGGTTGGCGAAGAACGGTTTTTGCCGGTATTCCGCCTGTTCGCCATGCGTGCGATAGACGTGACCCAGATTGAGCACGCGCGAGGTCGAAGCCGTTTCGCTGAGATTGGCAAGACTACGGACATCTTTCTGCCCGCCTGACATTTCGAATACCATAAGCGGACCCCCGCCCGACTCTGCATCTCGCCGACCACCCGTTGCGGTCATGCGTCTCTTTAAAATACGCCACTTATATAACCGTGACATATGAGATCACGGGGTTAACGCGGGGTAAATAAACACCGGTCAGTTGTCTCTGTGAACCCTCCCCTATGACACATTTTCGTGCATAATGCGAAATGATGGCCTATAGGGCCTGAGTTTAATGAGCGATGTCCTCACAAAAGGAAGTGCCATGCGTCGTCTTCTGGCCCTTGTCGTCATCTTTGTAGCTGTGCTGGGTCTGACCGCTTTGGGGGTGTGGCAGGTGCAGCGCCTGATGTGGAAGACGGCGCTGATCGAAACCGTCAATGCCCGCGTTAACGCCGTACCGCAACCTTTGCGGGCGGGGCCGGGTGGCTGGCCCGCCTTTACGGCGGAGCGCGATGAATACCGCCGCGTGACGCTCAGCGGACATTTCCGCCACGATAAGGAGACGCAGGTCTATGCCCTGACCGATCTGGGGGCCGGCTACTGGGTGATGACGCCGCTGGAAACAGAGGGCGGCACGGTGATGGTCAATCGCGGCTATGTGCCGACCGACAAACGTGACCCGGCCACGCGGGCCGCCGGGCAGGTGTCAGGGGAGGTGCAGGTCACGGGGCTTGTCCGCCTGAGCCAGAACAAGGGCTGGCTGTTCTCGCAGCCCAACGACCCGGCAAAAGACCAATGGTACCTGCGCGATGTGGCGCAGATTGCCAAAGCGCGTCAGGTGGCGGTGCCCGGCTGGTTCATCGACGCCGAGGCGGCACCGGTGCCGGGCGGCTTACCGCAAGGCGGGCTGACCGTGGTGCGCTTCACCAACAACCATCTGGTCTATGCGCTCACATGGTTCACGCTGGCGGGCGGACTGGCCGGGATCAGCTTGTGGCTGAGCCGTCGCGGTCGGCGTGGCGAAGGTCAATAGCCAACAAAAACAAAAGCGCCCGTCCGAGTGACGAGCGCTTTGTCTTTTTCTTGTTTCAACCCTGCGGATCAGCGATCAGGCGTGGACGTTGTTGAGCCAGCGCGCCAGACGTTCCTCATTGCGGTCCATAATAGCCAGATGCAGGCGGCGGAACGGCGCATTGACCAGTTCCAGCGACACATCGAACATGCCCAGACCGCGACGCGGGGCCACGGCGGCGACAATGTGGTCGCGCGGAATGGCGATGTCGAGCAGGATGCCCTGATATTCCAGACGGTCTTCATAGACGCGCAGTTCGCAACGCCACAGGACCGGCGTCAGGAACAGAGCGATGGACACCGGGATCATCCCCAGCACCACGCCTGAAAACTGCTGCAGGACGGTGCCGCCCGCCAGATAGGCCTGCGACATCAGCAGAACACCTGCGACAATTTGAAGCAGGGCCGCGCTGAGCAGGGCAATCTTGACGACCGGTCCGAAACGGTAGGTGTGCAGAGCATTCGTCATATCAGTTCCTCCAGACTTGACGCCAAAACTCACAACAGCGTCAATTTGTCTCAGTGTTACGCGCCGCAACGGTTTGCGCAAGCGGAATCTGCGGCAATCTGACACATGTGTCATTTATTTATCCCCAGACGCGGCCCTTCTCACGCGTTTTTTACATAAGTGCTGAATTTCACATAACAAAATTACCCGCATGGTTAACGATCTGCGGCCTATCCGCCTGAGACAATTTGTCCCTTGCGCTTCTTCCCAATTTCATTAGGACGCGAACGCTTTGACATTTGAAAACCTCCCGCGTGCGGGACTTACTTCGGTGAACGCGTCGTGCATCTGAATTTTTTTGAAGGCAGGAACCTGATCCGCAAGGGCCTCATTGCGGGCCTGATGGTGACCGCCGCCGTGTCCTTAAGCGGCTGTGACTGGGCGCTGATGGACCCCAAGGGTCCGGTCGGTCTGGCGCAAAAGGACCTGATCATCCTCGCCACCCTGCTCATGCTGATCCCGGTCGTGCCCGTGATCGTCATGACCCTGTGGTTCGCCTGGCGTTACCGCGCGTCCAACACCAAGGCGACCTATGATCCGAACTTCGAGCACTCCAACCGCATCGAAGCCGTTGTCTGGGCCATCCCGACGCTGATCATCATCGCGCTGGGCACAGTGACGTGGATTTCGACGCACGAGCTTGACCCGCACAAGAAGGTCGAGGCCGCCGCCGACAAGGCGGGCGTGACCCCCATTGAGGTGCAGGTTGTGGCGCTCGACTGGAAATGGCTGTTTATCTATCCGCAGTACGGCATCGCCACGGTCAACGAAATGGCCATGCCGGTCGGCGTGCCGGTGCATTTTGAGATCACCTCGGCCAGCGTGATGAACTCCTTCTTCATCCCGCAACTCGGCACGCAGATCTACGCCATGAACGGCATGCAGACCCACCTGTCGTTGCGCGCTGACCACGCGGGGGTCTATGACGGCATTTCGGCCAACTATTCGGGCTTTGGCTTTGCCGAGATGAAGTTCAAGGC
>NZ_JAIXSV010000012.1 GCF_027484505.1 Asticcacaulis sp. | reverse complement strand
TGCCGCCTGTCAGCATCTGATGGATATGGGCGTGGTGATCAACCGCCCACCGCGCGATGGCAATATGGCCTTTGTGCGCTCTCCGGACGGCATCAGCATCGAACTGCTGCAAAAGGGGGCCCCCAAAGCGCCGCAGGAACCGTGGGCCAGTATGCCCAATACGGGGAGCTGGTAGGCGTTTAGCCACGAAAACACCAAAGAGCCGTTCGAAATTCCGGGCGGCTTTTTGATTGTTTCGACTGGCCACCCCACCCGTCATTTGGCTTGCGCCAAATGCCACCGGCACCGGCCGCCCGGCTCCCCGCCAGCGGGGAGGTGTAAGGAGAGAAGCCGCCTATCTGTGGGTGAGTTTGAAAAAGTCATGACGCTTTGATAATCTTACACCTCCCTGCACGAAGTGCGGGGAGGGGGACTATTTGCGCAGCAAATGGTGGTGGGGTGCTACTTTGTCAGCCACAGATCCAAAGCAAATCGCCAGAGCGCGTCGGTTCCGCAAGGCCCTGACCCTGCCGGAATGGCTGCTATGGGAACGCCTCAAACAGCGTCTTAACGACGGTCTGGCCTTTCGGCGACAGCACCCGTTAGGGTCTTATATTCTTGATTTTTATTGCAAGGCCGCGCGCCTCTGCATCGAGGTCGATGGGGCGCACCACAGCCTTGCCGATCGTCCGCAACGGGATGCTGAGCGGGACCGTTTTGTCGAAACGCAAGGCTTGGAAGTCTATCGCATTGCCGCCGCCGACGTCTTCGCCGATCCGGACGCGGTGGCCGATGGGATCAGGCTGAAGGCTTTGGCGCGGCTGAACAGGTCGTGAACCACCCCACCCGTCATTTGGCTTGCGCCAAATGCCACCCTCCCCGCCAGCGGGGAGGTGTAAGGGGGGGGCGCCTATCTGTGGGTGAGTTTGAAAAAGTCATGAAGCTCTGATACTCTTACACCTCCCTGCACAACGTGCGGGGAGGGGGACCATTTGCGCAGCAAATGGTGGTGGGGTGTCACCTTGTCAGCCACAGATCCAAAGCAAATCGCCAAGGCGCGCCGGTTCCGCAAATCCCTGACTATGTCCGAATGGCTGCTGTGGGAGCGCCTGAAACATCGCCTTGATGACGGTCTGGTCTTTCGGCGACAGCACCCGTTAGGGTCTTATATTCTTGATTTTTATTGCAAGGCCGCGCGCCTCTGCATCGAGGTCGATGGGGCGCACCACAGTCTTGCCGATCGTCCGCAACGGGATGCTGAGCGGGACCGTTTTGTCGAAGCGCAAGGTCTGGAAGTCTATCGCATTGCCGCCGCAGACGTGTTTGCCGATCCGGACGCGGTGGCGGATGGGGTGCGGCTGAAGGCTTTGGCGCGGCTGAACAGGTCGTGAACCACCCCACCCGTCATTTGGCTTGCGCCAAATGCCACCGGCACCGGCCGCCCGGCTCCCCGCCAGCGGGGAGGTGTAATTGGGGCTTACAGGCTACCACGGGCCGGAGACGCCTAGTGGTCTGATTTTGACATTTGCTACCGCTTGCCGCACGCTCGAGGGCAAATGTCAAAATCTTTAAGACCACTAGCAACTTTATGATTCTAGTGGAATTTTCAAATTTGACATTTAATTACAATGGTCGCGGCAACTGGGTATCAAATGTCAAATTCATTCCACTAGGACCAGTATGCCCAATACGGGGAGCTGGTGATCACGCGACCCTGAGCGGTTCGATCTGGGCTTTCAACTCGTCGAGACGTTCGCGCTTGGCCTTACGCAGATCATAGTCCTTTTGCAGGTTCAGCCAGAACTCCGGGCTGGTGCCGAGGAATAACCCCAGACGCAGCGCCATTTCCGCCGTGATGGCGCGGCGGCCTTCGATAATGGCTTTGATGGCCGCGCGGTCCACCTTTATGGCCGCCGCCAGCGTGCCGGGGCGGATGCCCAGATCGTCCAGAAAGTCTTCCTTGAGCAGGACGCCCGGCGGGTCGATGTCGATATAGTCCGTCATTTTCTTTGCTTCCCAGAGGCTTCCTGCCAATCAGTGATAATCCAAGAACTCGACCTCATAGGCCTTGCCGTCCTGCCATTTGAAGACAATGCGCCATTGGTCGTTGACCCGGATCGAATAAAAGCCCTTGCGGTCACCTTGCAGGGCCTCCAGTCGGTTTGAAGGCGGAACGCGCAGATCCTCAAGGCTTATGGCGGCGTGAAGATAGATCAGCCGTCGAAGCGCCTGCTTCTGCAATCCGGCATCCATGCGCTTGACGGCGACGCCCTCAAACAATTGCTGCGTCTGACGATTGGCGAAGCTTTCAATCATGGTGTTGTTTATCACACAACGCATATGAGAGCAATTCTATTGTTGTGCGGCGCGCAACAGTGGCCTGCTGTCGCAATTTGACGGTTTGAATTGGCATCGTGCGCGGATGGCTTTATGAAGCCTGCACACCCTTCTTGAAGTGAGCCCTCATGTCCCCCAAACGCCTCGTCCTGATCGACGGTTCCGGCTATATCTTCCGCGCCTATCACGGCCTGCCGCCGCTGACGCGCAAGTCCGATGGCCTGCCGGTTGGGGCCGTGTCGGGCTTTTGCAACATGTTGTATAAGCTCATCAAAGAGAACCGCGGTGACGACGCGCCGTCGCATCTGGCGGTGATTTTCGACGCCGGGGCGCACACCTTCCGCAACGACCTCTACGATCAGTATAAGGCGCACCGTCCGCCGCCCCCCGAAGACCTGATCCCGCAATTCCCCCTGATCCGGCAGGCGACCAGGGCCTTTGGCATCCACAATGTCGAGCTTCTGGGCTTTGAAGCCGACGACCTGATCTGCACCTATGCCCGTCTGGCCGTGGAGCAGGGCTTTGAAGTCACCATCATTTCGTCCGACAAGGACCTGATGCAACTGGTCAACGACCACGTCTCCATGCTCGACCCGGTCAAGGGCACGCATGTCGGGCGCGAACAGGTGATCGAAAAGTTCGGTGTGCCGCCGGAACTGGTCGTCGATGCGCAGGCCCTGATCGGCGATTCCACCGATAACGTCCCCGGCGCACCCGGCATCGGCATCAAAACTGCCGCCCAGCTCATCCTCGAATACGGCTCGCTCGATGCCTTGCTTGAGCGCGCGCATGAGATCAAACAGCCCAAGCGCCGCGAGGCCCTGACCGACTTCCGCGATCAGATCCTGATGTCGCGTGAGCTGGTGCGCCTGCGCTGCGATGTGACGCCGCCGTGCCCCATCGAAGAGTTTGCGCTGAAAGACCCCAACGCCGCCGAGCTGGGGGCGTTTCTGGCCGAGATGGAGTTCACCTCTCTGGCGCGTCGCGTCGGCGGGTCTCTGGCGACGCTCGAAACGGCGCAGGCCGCCCCGCGCGACCTCACGGCCCCCGTGTCAAAGCCCCTGTTCGGCACCACGGCTCAGGTCAGCGCCCCACGTCCGGCCACGCCCGAAGCGCTGCTGACGCCGGTCGATTACGGCGCCTATCAGTGTGTTCAGGACATCGCGGCGTTAAGGGCCTATCTGGCGCAATGCCGCGCGGCGGGCGTGTTTGCCGTCGATACGGAAACGGATTCTTTGTCGGCTACGGCGTCGGGTCTGGTGGGCGTTTCTCTAAGCTGCGCGCCGGGATCGGGCGTCTATATCCCGCTGGCGCATCAGTCGGACGACGGCGGTCTGGCCCTGTCCGGCGATGAATTGAAGCAGATTCCTCTGGACGACGCGCTGGCCGAACTGAAGCCGTTACTCGAAGACCCGACCGTTCTCAAGGTGGGGCAGAATATCAAATACGACCTGTCGGTCTTTGCGCGCTATGGCATCCGTGTCGCGCCCTATGACGACACCATGCTGATCTCCTACGTGCTCGAAGGCGGCCTGCACGGGCACGGCATGGATGAGCTGTCGGAGCTGCATCTGGGCCACACGCCCATCCCGTTCAAGCAGGTGGCCGGCACGGGCAAGAGCGCCAAATCGTTCAAATTTGTCGATCTGAAACCCGCCACCGAATACGCCGCCGAAGACGCCGATATCACGCTGCGCCTATGGCACGTGCTGAAACCGCAACTGGCGCAAAAGCGGCTTCTGACCGTCTATGAGACACTGGAGCGCGCCATGCCGACCGTCCTGTCGGATATGGAACTGGCGGGGGTGCGCATCGACCCGCAGGTGCTGCGTCTGTTGTCGCAGGATTTTGGCGTGCGCATGGGCGAGATCGAAGCCGAAGCGCACAGCGTGGCCGGCCATCCGTTCAACCTCAATTCGCCACAGCAACTGGGGGCCATCTTCTTCGATGAAATGGCCCTGCCCGGCGGCAAGAAGACCGCGACGGGGCAGTGGGCCACCGACGTCAAGGTGCTGGAAGAGATCGCCGAAAAGGGCACACACGATCAGGGTCAGCGTCTGGCGCGCCTGCTGCTCGATTACCGTCAGATGGCCAAGCTGAAAGGCACCTATACGGATGCGCTGGTCGAATATGCCGACCCGAAGACCCACCGCATCCATACCTCCTACCAACTGGCTTCGACCACGACGGGCCGCCTGTCGTCCAACGAGCCCAATCTGCAAAACATCCCCATCCGCACGCTGGAAGGGCGCAAGATCCGCACCGCCTTTGTGGCGCGTCCGGGCCACAAGCTGATCTCGGCCGATTATTCGCAGATCGAACTGCGCCTGCTGGCCCATATCGGCGATATCGGCCAACTCAAGAAGGCGTTTCAGGACGGCATCGACATCCATGCCCTGACGGCATCGGAAATGTTTGGCGTGCCCGTCGAAGGCATGCCGTCCGAGGTGCGCCGCCGCGCCAAGGCCATCAATTTCGGCATCATCTACGGCATTTCGGCCTTTGGTCTGGGCAACCAACTCGGCATCGACAATCAGGAGGCCGGTCGCTACATCAAGACCTATTTCGAGCGCTTCCCCGGCATCAAGGCCTATATGGATGCCGCCAAAGAGCAGGTGAAGGCGACGGGCTATGTCGAAACCATCTTCGGCCGGCGTATCCACATCCCCGACATCCACGCCAAGTCAGCGGGTCAGCGCGCCTTTGCCGAACGCGCGGCGATCAATGCACCCATTCAGGGCACCGCCGCCGACATCATCCGCCGCGCCATGATCCGTATGCCGGGCGCGCTGGAAGCGGCGGGCCTGACCACCACCATGCTGCTTCAGGTGCACGACGAACTGATCTTCGAAGCCCCCGAAGCCGAGGTCGAAGCCGCCAAAGCGGTGATTATCCACGCGATGAAACACGCAGCCCTCCCGGCGCTCGACATCTCCGTGCCGCTGGAGGTCGAGGCCAAGGCGGCGGACAACTGGGACGAGGCGCACTGATATTGCGTAGTTACAATTTTGTAGTTACAATATGACCAAGCTACGCTTTGAATGGGACGATGCCAAGGCTCAATCCAATAAGCGCAAGCACGGGATCAGCTTTGCCTTGGCGACCCGCGTTTTCCTTGATCCGGACGTTCTTACAAAACTGGACCGCATCACAGATTACGAAGAGCGTTGGCAAACAATCGGTCTTGTCGATGACCATATGGTGTTGCTGGTAGCCCATACGACCTGGGAAGAAGATGATCATGGCGAATTCATCGAAGTTATCCGCATCATCTCTGCGCGACGCGCCGAAAAGCATGAAAAACAGGAATATGAAATCAACCGTTTCCAAGGTCGTCAGATATGAACTGGATATCGAGAATCCCCCGCCGCTGACGAATGAACAAAGGGCTGAACTCAAAGCCCTGTCCGAGTGCCCGGACAGTGACATCGACTATAGCGACATCCCGCCGCTGACTGACGACTTTTTCAAAAACGCTGTGCGCGGACGCTTTTACAAGCCCGTCAAACAACAGGCGACGGTTCGCATTGATGCCGATGTGCTCGACTGGCTGAAAGCGTCCGGCAGGGGCTATCAGACCCGTCTGAATGCCATTCTCCGCAAGGAAATGCTGGCCGATCTGAAACGGCGGTAGGCTGAGGTGACGATTTGAGATTTAACGCGGCTATTTTCTCCTCCCTACGCTTCAGCGTGGGGTATAGCGTAACGAAAGTATAGCTTTCGCAAGCGATGGGCAGCGAGCGAAGCGACGCTGACGGAGGGGTATAACCCCGCGTAAAAATACCCCTCCGCCTCGTAAACTCGGCACCTCCCCATGATATGGGGAGGAGGAAGATCGAAAACGTTAAATCGGTATGACTTTTAATGGAATCGTCATTCAAGCGCCTCCCCTGATTTCAGGGGAGGTGGATTTTGGAGCGAAGCGACAAAAGACGGTGGGGTTAAATACCGCTGCTTTAACCCCACCCGGCGCTGCGCGCCACCCTCCCCTGAAATCAGGGGAGGCGCTATCGCGCTATGCTGTTTCCACCTAAAATCATACCGCTCTAAATTGTCACTACAGCCCACCCTACTTCCGCACCCCGGCGCTCTTGTCGCGCACGGGGCGGAATTCCGAACCGGCCTTCCATTGCGGCCAGTCGCGGCTATGGGCCAGATCACGCCCCAGCCGGTAGGCGAGGTCGATATCTTCGACCGCGCCGCTGAGGTCCCAGTCGGCGCTCCAGGCGTCGCAGGTCTTGTGATAGCAGTTGGCCGTATAGTCGGCGACCCAGCGCTCTCCGGCGGCGCGACCGCCTTCGACCAGATCGGCCCCGCCGCCCAGCCCCATGATCAGCAGGGTGGGCACGCCGCGTTTGGCCACCGAAAAGTGATCGGCGCGGTAAAACAGGCCGCGTTCGGGGGCGGAATCGGGCGTCAGGGTGCGCCCCTGTGTCGCCGCCAGCGTCGCCAGACGGTCCTCAAGGTCGTTCTGACCCATGCCGATCAGCACCATATCCTTCGCCTTGCCCGCCGTTTGCAGCACGTCCAGCGTGATATTGGCCACCGTGGTTTCCAGCGGATAGGTCGGGCGACTGGCATAGGTTTCTGAGCCCAGAAGCCCGCGTTCTTCGGCGGTCCACAGGGCAAACACGACGCTGCGGTCGGGCTTCGGCCCCTGCACAAAGTGACGCGCGATTTCCAGCACGGCGGCGGTCCCCAACCCGTCATCATTGGCACCGGGGCGGATGGTGCGGCCCTGCGCGTCCGCTGGCCCTATGCCATAGGCGTCCCAGTGCGCACCGTACATGATCGACTCGGCCGGACGGGTTTTGCCGGGCAGGCGGGCGATGACGTTATGGCTCTGCACCTGATCGCTCTGGACCGCGGCCTCGATCGACAGGCGCGCATCCCCGATGGCGACCGGCTTGAAATCATCCTGCCGCGCCGCCATGCGCAAGGCCTTGAGGTCCAGCCCCGCCTTGCGGAACAGGTCGTCGGCCGCCGTCCCGCTCAGCCAGCCCTGAAACGGCACGGCCTGAAGCGCATCGGGTTGGCGCACCACGTCGAAGACTTCGGAATGCGGGGCGGTGACCGTGCTCCAGCCATAGCCGGCCCCCGGCGTATCGTGGATGATCAAGGCGCCGGCGGCCCCCAGACGCGCGGCAATCTCATACTTATAGACCCAGCGCCCATACCAGGTCATGGCGCGGCCACCGAAACGTCCGGCCACCGGCTCATCGGCGGCGGCTTCGAAGTCCGGATCATTGATCAGGAAGACGGCGATCTTGCCTTTGAGGTCCACGCCTTTGAAATCGTCGCGCTGACGCTCCGGGGCCTTTACGCCATAGCCAACGAAGACCAAGGGCAGGTCCTTGACCGACAGACGCTCGACCGGGCGCGCCGTGGCCAGATAGATGTCCTGTTCATGGGTGAGCGCTTGTGTCCCCGCGGCTGTGCGCAGGCTCAAGAGCGAAGGCGTTGCCAGCCGCGTATGGGTCAGCGGCACGGTCTGAAGATAGGTGCCGTTTTCACCACCGGGCTCAAGGCCCAGCGCCTTGAAACATTCGCTCAGCCAACCGATGGTTTCGGCTTCACCCGCCGTACCGGGGGCGCGGCCTTCAAAGGCATCCGACGCCAGCACTTTTACGTCCTGCGAAATCCGCGCGCCGTCTATGCCGCCGGACACCTGTGCCGAAGCACCCGTAACGGCGAAGCTGGCGATTAGCCCAAGACAAATCACGCGTTTCATGAGCGGCCTTCTGTGGCAAAAAGCCTTTTATAGTCTGGACCCCTGACGATGCGCAATTGGCATTTGCCCCGCCGACCATGGCCCGATAAGCTGAGCCCATGACCACTGTAAAACGCCTTGATCACTTCAATATTCAAACCCACGATATGGCGGGCACGACTGCCTTCTATGCCGATCTGCTAAACCTTGAGGCCCGTACCGCGCCTGAGCGCGACCCGGCGGACCGCATGTGGCTTTACGACTCCGGCGACCGTGCCGTGATCCATCTCAACCGTTTTGGCACCGACAACACCATCCCTCGTGAGGTGGTGCCCGGCAACCCGACCGGTGCCATTCATCATATCGCTTTCGAGTGTGATGGCTATGAGGAGACCGTGGATAAACTTAAGGTTATGGGGCTTTACTACGCTACCAATGATATTGCGCGCATTTCTTTGCGACAGATATTTGTCGCGGACCCTAACAATGTTCTCCTGGAACTCAATTTTCGCGGGTAATGTATTTCAAATTTTAGAAAACGTAACGGCACGTTTCGTTTTAAAACTCTCGTTTATACTATAGTTAACCTTCCATTCAGCATTAATACGGAAAAGCGGGAAGCATATACTCTGTAACCGCCCCGCATTTTTTGTGTGCTCAATGTTCAAAAATATCACTATTCGCGCGCGTATCGTCGCAGCCTTCACCCTTATCCTCTTCGCTACGGTCGGCCTGGGGGTGTTCAGCGTCAGTCAGCTACATGCCGTCAACCGCTCGGTGGATGATCTGGGGTCCAACTGGCTGCCGACGGCCAATACCCTGGGTGACGCGTCGCAAACCTTTGAACTGATGCGCCTGCGCCAGTCGCAACTGCTGATCGTCGCTGAGGCCGAGCGTCCCGAAATCATCGAAAATATCGCTAAGGCGTCAAAGGACCTCGAAGCGACGCTCGAAAGCTACAAGACGATGATCGCCAACAGCGAGGAGCAGGCGCTGGCCGACAAGATCTACGGCACGATGGAAGGCTATCGCACCAACAGCCAGCGCTATCTGGATCTGGTGTCGGCGGGCGATATAGCGGCGGCACAAACCTTCTTTATGAACGATATGCAGGCTCAGGCCCGCACCCTGCGCGACGCCATTCGTGCCGACCGCACCTATCAGGTCGAGGCAGGCAACAAGGCCGCGGCTCAGGGTATCGCCACGGGCAAATCGGCGGCCACGCTGATCCTGATCGCTCTGGCGGGTACGGCGGTGTTTGCTGCCCTTATCGGCTTCCTGATGATCCGCAGCGTCTCTGTGCCGATTGGGCGCATGTCCGACGTGATGAAGGCCCTGTCTGGCGGTCAGGCGGATGTGAAGGTGCCCAATCTGGGGGAACGTAACGAAATCGGCCAGATGGCCGCCTCTGTCGAAGTCTTCCGCGACGGCCTGATCCGCAACCGCGCGCTCGAAGCCGAAGCGGCCAAGGCCCGCCAAGACTCCGAATATCAGCGCAAGCAGGCCATGCGTGATCTGGTGGCAGACTTCGAAGGCGCCATTGGCGGCGTGGTCGAAATGGTGTCATCGGCGGCGACGGAAATGCAGGCCACGGCGGCGCAACTGACGGCATCGGCGCAGGAATCGTCGGCTCAGGCGCAGTCGGTGTCTGCGGCGGCCGAAGAAGCGGGGACGAACGTGACCTCGGTGGCGGGTTCGGCTGAGGAACTGGGGGCCTCTGTCTCGGAAATCAGCCGTCAGGTGCAGCATTCGCTCACCAAGGCGCGCGAAGCGGTGACGGAGGCCGAAGCCACCTCGGCCATCGTCAACGAGTTGTCGGAAGCGGCGGGCCGCATCACCGGGATTGTGGACATGATTTCGGGCATCGCGTCGCAGACCAATCTGCTGGCGCTCAACGCCACCATCGAATCCGCACGCGCCGGTGAAGCGGGCAAAGGCTTCGCGGTCGTTGCCGCCGAAGTGAAGACGCTGGCCACCCAGACGGCCCGCGCTACCACCGAGATCAATCAGCAGATCGCGGGCATTCAGGCGACCACCGAACAGGCGGTGCGCGCCATCGAAAACATCTCGCAAACCATCCGCATCATCAACGAGTCCTCGGCAACCATCGCCGCGGCGGTCGAGCAGCAGGGCGCGGCGACCAGTGAGATTGTGCAGGCGGTCAATCAGGCCTCTATGGGCACCACCGAGGTGACGCAAAGCATCACCGGCGTGGCGCGTCTGGCCGAAGAAACCGGTATGGGGGCGTCTCAGGTGCTGAATGCCTCCTCCGAACTGGCGCAACAGGCAGAGACGCTGCGGGGGCAGGTCAATGGTTTCCTCGCGCAGGTGCGTGCGGCATAGAGCGGTCATGGGGCGGGTTCCATCAGGGCCTGCCCCCTTTTCAGCCCACACCGCATTTCCCCCTCAGGTTTTGCGGAACGTATATACAATCCTTTAACCCTGTTTTTACACTTTCAGATAACACTCCTCTCTGAATTGTTCGGATGCGCGCCTGCAATTATCAAGAGGGGGAAGAATGTTCAGACATATTTCTGTCCGGATACGGATTATCGCTGCCTTTTCGGTTGTCCTTGCCTGCACGCTGGGACTGGGTCTGTTCGCCATCAACCGTCTGGCCACCGTCAACGCGTCCCTCAATGATCTTGCCACCCACTGGCTGCCGGCGTCTCATGGTCTTGGCGAAGCCGGTCAGAGTTTTGAACTGGCCCGCTTTCGTCAACTCCAGTTGTCTACGGTCCCGGAGTCAGAACGGGCTGAAATTCGGGAAAGTGTTAATCAGGAATTGGCTCAGCTGTCGCAAGCCATAGAAGACAGTACACGCCACCTGACCGGCCCTCAGGAGCAGGCGCAGGCCGAAAAAATCCGCACAGAACTGAAAACCTATATGGCCAATAGCGAACACTATGCGGGGTTGATTGACACCGGTGACATGGTGACGGCTCAGGCCTATTTCTCCCAGGAGATGCGCACACAGGCCCGGGAACTGCGCAAATATATTCAGGAAGCCCGCGCCTATCAGGTGGAGGCTGGCGACAAGGCCGCCGCTCACGGTATGGAACAGGGCGCGACGGCGCGTATGCTGATCCTGATGGCGCTGGGCGTCACGGCCCTGTGTGCGGCCCTTATCGGCTTCCTGATGATCCGCGCCGTTTCGGTGCCGATTGGGCGCATGTCCGACGTGATGAAGACCCTGTCCGGAGGTCAGACCGGGGTGAAGGTGCCTCATCTGGGCGAACGCAATGAAATCGGGCAGATGGCTGCGGCCGTCGAAGTCTTCCGCGACGGCCTGATCCGCAACCGCGCGCTCGAAGCCGAAGCGGCAAAGGTGCGCGAAGACGCCGAGCATCAGCGCAAGCAGGCCATGCGCGATCTGGCAGCGGATTTCGAAGGGGCTATTGGCGGCGTGGTCGAAATGGTGTCCTCCGCCGCGACGGAGATGCAGGCGACGGCAGCGCAATTATCGGCGTCAGCGCAGGAATCCTCGGCAAAGGCGCAGTCGGTGTCGGCCGCGGCCGAACAGGCCGGCAGCAGTGTCACCTCCGTGGCGGGATCAGCCGAGGAACTGGGGGCCTCGATCTCCGAGATCAGCCGACAGGTGCAGCATTCCCTTGTCAAAGCCCGCGAAGCGGTGGGCGAGGCCGAAGCGACCTATGCCATCGTCAACGAACTGTCGGGGGCGGCGGCCCGTATCACCAGCATCGTGGATATGATCTCCGGCATTGCGTCTCAGACCAACCTGCTGGCGCTCAACGCCACCATCGAATCGGCGCGCGCCGGTGAAGCCGGTAAGGGCTTCGCTGTGGTGGCGGCTGAGGTGAAAACGCTCGCTACCCAGACCGCTCATGCGACAACTGAGATCAATCAGCAGATCGCGGGCATTCAGGCGACCACCGAACAGGCGGTGCGCGCCATCGAAAACATCTCGCAGACCATCCGCATCATCAACGAGTCCTCCGCCACTATCGCCGCAGCGGTAGAGCAGCAGGGCGCGGCGACCAGTGAGATCGTGCTGTCGGTGACTCAGGCGTCCACCGGCGCGATTGAAGTGACGCAAAACATCACCGGCGTGGCCCGCATGGCCGAGGAAACCGGCACAGGCGCGTCTCAGGTGCTCAGTGCCTCGTCCGAACTGGCGCAACAGGCGGCGAAATTGCAGGCGCAGGTCAACGGCTTTCTGGCGCAGGTCCGTGCCGCCTGATCAGGTCTGGTGCCTATGCCGCCAGCCCGGCCTGCACCAGCAGGGGTTTGAGCCGGACCAGCGCCGCCGGGTCTTCCATCAGGCTGGCGCGCACATCGGGGGCGCGCAACTGCTTCATGATCTCAGCCTTGGCCAGTTCGCTGAGCGCGCCCAGCGGCCCCGACTGACCCGTCGCCAGCCCCAACAGGGCTGCCATGCGCTGAAGCGGCGATTTCGATCCCTTGAGGATGTGCGGGATCAACTGCACATCGCTGGCGATCTGTACGCCGATCTGCCCCAGACGCGTATGGGCGGCCTCGGTATCGCTTTCGCTCAAGCTGGCCTTGGTGATGCGCCGTTGCAGCATGGCCAGCAACTGAAGCCGCTGCGCCGCCGGGCGTTTGGGATCACGCAGGTCCGTTTCAAAACGATGCGCCGTCAGGGACGACAAAAGCCAGCGCGCCGCCTGTTTTTTATTGGCCGCCCCGACCACGTTCTCGCACAGCCACAACAGGCGTTCGATCTCTTCGAGGCAGTGCGGTGCACCGCGCGTCAGGCCTTCGACAAAGGCGCTCGACACCAGCATTTTGGAGCGTTCGATAAAGGCGTCGGAAATGTCTTCGCGCTCGACCTGCTGCTGGCTGCCGGCCGTGAGCGCCAGAGCCATGGCGCGCAGGAGGTCGATTTCGCCCACCGGATTGTCCGGCATCAGCCGCTTTACGCCGCGCAGCTCGCTTAGCACATTGCGAAAGGCCTGAAGGCGCAGGTCGCGGAAATGGCCGTCACGGATCAGGCGCGCAAACTCTTCGAGGTGCGCGGGCGGCGGCGGCAGGGCCCGACTGATGCCCGTATCGACCTGGCTGAGGCGTTCGATGGCCTCACCGCTGACCATATGGGTCAGAAAGGCCAGACCTTCGCCCAGAGTGATGTCGCTGCCCAGGATTTCGGCCAGTCCGCCCTTGCGCGCATAGAGTTCGACCAACGGCATTTCGATGACGTCCAGCGCCCATTTCAGTTCCGGCTTGCTGACGATGGCAGCGGCGATGCGCGTCAGGGGGATCAGCTTGCGCCCGGCACTGCGGTCCGCGCCCATCAGCTTCGCCACAGCGCCGCCAAACGCATAGCCGCGCTCCGGCGATTGCCCGATACGCGCGACCTGAGCCGCAATATCGCCGGTGAGGTCGATCTCGCCAAAGACCTTTTTGCGGCCATCGCCGATGACGCGGTTGATGGCCCTGTCCGTCAGGTTGGTCCAGCGGCGCATGATCTCGTGGATCGAGGCCCCCGTTTCCTCGGATTCGGGGATGGCGACCTTCTGGATGGCGTGGGTCAGGTCATTGGTCGAAACGTCGAGCCGCTCACACAGGACAGGGCTGTGCAGCAGTTCGAATACGGTCGCCCCCTGACGGCGCAACCAGTCTTCGAGCACGCGGGCAATGGTTTCGCGGGCGTGGCGGCTATAGAGGTCCTGCGGCGAGGTGCACACCGGCTCGGCACTGCTGGCGACCTTGGGCTTGCTGCGCGTTTCCGGCAGGCCCTCGGTCAGCACGGTATAGGTGCGAAATTCACCCGTATCGTCGGAAAAGACTTCTTTTGTGACCTTGATGGCGGCGGCGCGACGGGCGTTCAGCAGCTCACGCGCCTGCGCGATGGCGGCGTCGCGGTCTTCCAGCGCGTTTTGCAACACCCAACCCGATTGCGGCGTCTTGCGCGAGAAGATTTCGTAGTGAATCTGACCGGCCATAACGCTCCGATGCGTCTTGTCAATAATTGGCTCTTTATGACCCGCGTGTCACAAACCCTGCCATTCGCGTCGAAATATGGACGAATCCTGTTAAATTAACGTTGAAGGGACGTCCGGGCCTGATTATCACCCCGGAGCGGCCTATATTTGGTCAATAATTGAGTGTTTTGGCGTAAACGGCGTTATATGGTGCGCCACAGGTAAGACAACCGGAGGGCTTATGGCCAGAATTACCCTTGTCGATGATGACGAAAACATTGTCACCAGCGTTTCGCTGGCGCTGGAAAGCGGCGGACATACGGTGCAGGCCTATCACGACGGTGCGACCGGTCTGGCCGCACTGGAAAAGGACCCGCCTGATCTCGCCATCCTTGACGTCAAGATGCCGCGTATGGACGGCATGGAAGTGCTGCGCCGCCTGCGCATGAACTCCAACCTGCCGGTGATCATCCTCACCTCAAAGGACGATGAGATCGACGAGGTGCTTGGCTTCAACCTCGGCGCCGACGACTATATGCACAAGCCCTTCTCACAGCGCCTGCTGCTGGAGCGCGTCAAGGCCGTGCTGCGTCGCGCCGGTGTCGTTGATCAGTCCGAGCCGCCTGAAACGCAGGAAGCGCTGAACGCCAAGTCGCTGAAGCGTGGCAAGCTGGTCATGGATGCCGCCCGTCACGAATGCACCTGGGACGGCAAGCCGGTGCGCCTGACCGTCACCGAATTCCTGCTGCTGCACGCGCTGGCGCAGCGTCCGGGCTTCGTCAAAAGCCGCGACAACCTGATGGACGCTGCTTATGACGATCAGGTCTATGTCGATGACCGCACGATCGACAGCCACATCAAGCGGATGCGTAAAAAATTCCGCATCGTCGATCAGGAGTTCGACTCCATCGAAACCCTCTATGGCGTAGGCTATCGCTACCGCGAAGTGTAACCCATGCCGTTTGCCCGCCGCCCTGATACCTCCCCGGCTCTGTTGGGGAGGTACACATAATGTCCGAAACGTCGCACCGCCGTCTCCTGCCGCCCTTTGCGCGCATAGGTTTTTTCCGGGCGCGGCTGGGGCGGCTGATCCTGCTGCTCAATCTGGCCGGCTTGCTGGTGCTGATCACCGGCGCGCTGGTGCTCAATGAATTCCGTCAGGGCCTGATCGACAACCGCAAAGAGTCGCTGATGGCGCAGGCGGAGACGATGGGTGAGATCATCGCCGAGGTCGCCACCGCCGGTGACCCTGAGCCCTATCTGGAGCCGCAATACGCCGTGCTGGTGCTGGGGCGCTTCATCCCCGCAGAACAGCGCGCCCGACTGTTTGATGCCAGGGGGCACGTCCTCACCGACTCCTATTCCGTCTCCGAACAGATCGATGTGCGCAGCCTGCCGCCGGTCGAGGACACCTTGCCCGATACCGAGCGACGCAAGGCGCGCAATCAGCGTCAGGAAAAGGCGCGTGAGGCGCTGGAGGCTGAGGTCAAGCAGGCCCTGAGCGGTGAGCCGGTCGCCTCGGTGCGCTATAATGAAAAGGGCGAAAAGGTCGTTTCCGTCTCGGTGCCGCTGAAGCGCGTCAAGGCCATACTGGGCGTGCTGACCATTGAGGCGGGCGACGTGGATACTATCGTCGCGGCGCAGCGCTGGGCCATGCTGCCCTTCATTCTGGTGGCGCTCGGCGTCAGCCTGTTTTCCTCGCTGCTGCTGCACTGGCTGGTCAGCCGGCCCATCCACCGCCTGTCCGACGCCGCCGATGCCGTGCGAATGCAGAAGGCGCGCACCTTCTCCCTGCCCGATCTGGAATCGCGTCACGATGAGGTGGGGATTCTGGCGCGTTCGCTGCAATCCATGACCGAGGCGCTGCAAAAGCGCATGGACGATATCGACCGCTTCGCCGCCGACGTGTCGCATGAGATCAAAAACCCCCTGACCTCGATCCGCAGCGCGCTGGAAACCCTCAGTCTGGTCAAGGATGAGGCGGCCAAGGCACGGCTGATGGCGGTCATCCAGCAGGATGTGCGGCGCGCCGACCGCCTGATTACCGATATTTCCAACGCCTCACGCCTCGATGCCGAACTGGCGCGTGATGTGCCCAAACCCGTCGATGTCGGGGCCCTGCTCGAAGACATTGTCTCCCTCTATCAGCACATGCCAGACGGCGCGGCGGTCAGTCTGGAGCGTAAACTGACCCCGGCCGCGTCGAAGGTGATGGGCCGCGAAGGGCCGCTGGGGCAGGTTTTCCGCAATGTCATCGACAATGCGCGCTCCTTCTCGCCCGAAGGCGGTACGGTGCGCGTCTGCGTCGCCTATTCCGACGCCGACGCGAAACGCCCCGTGCAAATCGTGATTGAGGACGACGGTCCCGGCATCCCGGCGGAAAATCTGGAGACCATCTTCCAGCGCTTCTATACCTCACGGCCCAAGGGCACGGACTTCGGACGCAATTCGGGTCTGGGCCTGTCGATCTCGCGTCAGATTATCGAGGCGCAGGGCGGCCGCATCTGGGCCGAGAACCGTTTGAATGACGACCACACCATCGCCGGCGCGCGCTTTACCATCACCCTGCCGAACGTGTATCAGTGAGACATCTATATACCTCCCTGCCTCCGGCGGGGAGGGGGATCGCGCCCGTCAGGGCGTGGGGGTGGGGTGTCTTGCGATATGTCCACCTGCGTAGTGTGTTGATATTCAGTAAGAACCCCCACCACCGCATCTCGCTTGCTCCGCAAGCGTCGTGCGGTCCCCCTCCCCAGTAAACTGGGGAGGTATGATTAGACGGAGTCCACCCTTGTCCCGAATCATCCTCCACGCCACATCGCTGACCGTGCCCATCCGGGGCCAGTGGCGGGGCGTGCTGCTGATGGGGCCATCGGGCATCGGCAAGAGTGATCTCGCCCTGCGCGCGCTGGAGGCCGGGTTTCAGCTTGTGAGCGACGACTACTCCGTCTTGTGGGCGTCCGGCGATCACATTTTCGCCAGCGCCCCGGACACCATCGCCGGACGCCTGGAGGTGCGCGGCATCGGCATCACGCCGCAGCCCCGTCGCGCCCTGACGCGCGTAAGTCTTTGTGTACACTGTCAATTATCGCCCCCGGAGCGCCTGCCCGAAGCCGAGCTGACCCCCGTTCTGGGGCACGACCTGCCCACCCTCAGGCTTAACCCAAGGGAAGCTTCGACTGTGGCCAAACTGCTCACCCGGCTGCGTCTTCTGTCGTGATCCCGCGGATCGGCCTTGGCACCGTCGCATTTTCGTCCTAAATCGAAAGACCTTTTTGCAGTGCAGTGAATTGGGTCTATAATCAGCTTCTTGTGCCGCGCCCCAACCCGAAATCCGGGACCCGACGGGCGGTCACGTGTAGGGATGACGTCTATATGATCGGACTGGTGATCGTGACCCACGGCGGTCTGGCGGAAGAGTTTGTATCCGCCATGGAACACGTTGTGGGACCGCAGGATCAGGTGACGGCCATCTGTATCGGGCCCGAAGACGACGTGGCTCAGCGCCGTCAGGACATCCTCAAGGCGACGTTTGCCAACGACAGTGGCGACGGTGTGATCCTGCTGACCGACATGTTCGGTGGCACCCCGTCGAATCTGGCCATCTCCGTCATGGAGCAGACCAAGGCCGAGGTGATCGCCGGGCTCAACCTGCCCATGCTGATCAAGCTGGCGACGCTGCGCAAACTGGAGGCCCTGCCGGATTGCGTACAACACGCCCAGGAGGCCGGGCGCAAATACGTCACCGTCGCCTCCTACGTCCTGTCGGGTGATAACTGAGCGTGACCGCCCAAATTTGACCGCCCGAATTTGACCGCAAGCCGCGGGACGCGCACCGCGGTCGAAAGGTTCAGAATGGAGGTATCCGGTGAGTGAGGAACCATCCATGACCGCTGCCTTTGCCCTGACCGAAGACCCGCGCTGGCGGGCCCTCACCGCCCGCGATGCGACGCAGGACGGCACCTTTGTCTATGGCGTGAAGACGACCGGCGTCTATTGCCGCTGCACCTGCCCGTCGCGGCGGCCAAAGCCGGAGAATGTGCGCTTTTTTGCCACGGGCCCGGAGGCAGAGGCCACGGGGTTTCGCCCGTGCAAGCGCTGCCAGCCCGATCAGGCCGGTCAGCGCGCCCTTCAGGCGCAGAGGATTGCCGAAGCCTGCCGTGAGATTGAAAGCGCCGAGGTCGAACCGACACTGGAGGCGCTGGCCCAGCGGGCCGGTTTAAGCCCTTTTCATTTCCACCGGGTGTTCAAGGCCGCCACCGGCCTGACGCCCAAGGCCTATGCCCGCGCCCATCGCAGTGGCCGGATGCGCGCCGCGCTAAAGGCCAGCGGCAGCGTCACCGAGGCCATCTACGA
>NZ_JAIXSV010000180.1 GCF_027484505.1 Asticcacaulis sp. | reverse complement strand
CAGCGGGAAGAGATCGGGCCACAGCAGATTGAGGTCTTCGCGGCTGTAGGCTTTCAGCGCTTTCAGCAGCGTGTCGCGCGTTTCGCCCATTTCATCCAGACGGGTGAGCCTTTCGCCATGGAGGATTTCCACATCTTCGTCACGGATCAGGCCGTAATCGTGCTGCGTTAACGGCGCGCCTTGCGGCCGCGGGATGGCCACCGTGTTCAGCACGCGCTCCCGCAAAGCCATTTCCTGCGGCGTCAGAGGCCGCGACGGGGCAGCGGGTTCAGACTTCGGCTGGGGGGCAGGCTTGACCTCGACCGGCACGACAGGCTTGGGTTCAGGCTGAGGCTGGGGTTTGGGTTGCGAAGCGGCCTTGATCTGGTCGATCCTGGCCTTGAGTTCGCCGACATAATCGCGCGGCGGGCGTGGCCACTGCATCCCTTCCAACGCATCGGGTTTCAGCGTGATGAAGGGCACGTTCGGGGCTTTGTCGAGCCAGTTTCCCGACCATTCCAGCGTGTTTTTCAGCTTCACCTGATCGTCGATGGCGGCGATGGCGTGTTTGTGCGCCTGTGCCTGAGAGGCGTCGCAGCGGGCATAGAGGCGCTCAATCATCAGCGCCGTGCGAATGCCCTTGGTGACCGCCTCCGGCGTTTCGGGCGCGTCCATCGCGCTTAAGGCGCGCAACATCCGATCCGCATAGGCGCGCAAATGTTCGCGCCGCTGTTCGGGGGGCAAGGGGCCAGCCATGTCCGTCGTCTCGGTCATGCCCCAAAGGGTAACCGCGCTTTTTATGGCGGGGATAGATTGGCTTCAAAATGGGCCAAAACCGGCAATGCCGAGGCTTGCGCCGCGAGCGTTGATGAACAACGCGACCCCTTTAGCGTTGACGATCCCTCAAACCCGTTGTCATCTGGGATGTGTGCGACGGCAGAGATCGTCACGGGGAAACACCGGGTCATCGGCCGCCCCCGGTCACCTGTGGCCAAGCCTGTCAGCAAGCGGGGAGGGAAGCATGAAGACAGGTCGAGTTGTAGTTCTGTGGGCAATTTTTGCACTGCCACTTTTTTTGTTTGTGTTGTCGGGTTTATTGCCGCCACTTTTTAAAGATACGTCGTCGCGGGTTCGCGATCTCAATCTTGTCACCTACGAAGGACACTTTTTGCGGCAAAGCAGTGCACGTGCGTATGATTGCAGATTTCTGCCTTGCCCTTCTATGAAGCCTTTTCGTTTTAAAAAAGAAGATGGTGCCATTTTAGAAATCAATTGTGAGCCGTATCCTGCCATTAATAATTGTTTGTATAGCGATCATAATTATGGATTTGGTACATTAAAAGAGGATATTTTTGACAAAAAATCCACAATAAAAGTTTCCGAAATAAAAAACTACAATGAACGCGGATCTTATTACACTATATTCAGCTTGAACGTGGAGGGCCGAAATATTTTTTCGCCTTCTGCTAGATTGCGGCATATTGATGGAACATTTGTGTTAACAAAAAAACCTCCATCTAGTAGAGTTATGTATATTGAAATTGTATTATTTTTGTTTTTAGTGGCAGGGGGGGCATTTTTGTTGTTGTGGGTTTTGTCGAAGAGTGTCGAATTTTTCACAAAAATAGGCCGCAAAACTGCTATGCATTGACCCGGATGCGAGTGGTGGTGATCTTTATGGGAGGATGTTGAGAGCGCTCTGTCAGAATGCGTTGAAAGGCGCGGAATGACGGGTGCAGGGGCTGTGCCCCTGCCCGCCGGAGGCTCTGGGTTTGCCACGAAATCGCATAATCGCCCTTGCGGTGACGGGGCTTTTCGTCTAAGGCAGCCGCTCTTCGTTTCCGGACGGAGCTAAATCCGTGGAAGGGGCGACCCGCACCACGGCTCACAACGTCCCAAAAGATCGGGACTTTATGGAGATATCCAATGGCTAAGAAAATCCTGGGCTACATCAAGCTCCAGGTGAAGGCCGGCTCTGCCACGCCTTCGCCCCCCATCGGCCCGGCTCTGGGTCAGCGCGGCGTCAACATCATGGGTTTCTGTAAGGAATTCAACGCCCGCACCGAAAACGTCGAAAAAGGCACGCCGCTCCCGACCATCATCACGGTGTATCAGGACAAGTCGTTCACCTTCGTCACCAAGACGCCGCCCGCGACCTTCTTCATCAAGCAGGCGCTGAACCTGAAGTCGGGTTCGTCGAAGCCGGGTCGTGACTCGGCCGGTCAGATCACGCAGGCGCAACTGCGTGACATCGCCGAAAAGAAGATGAAGGACCTCTCGGCTCACGACATCGACGCCGCCGCCAAGATCATCGAGGGCTCGGCCCGTTCGATGGGTCTGAAGATCGTCGATTAAGGGGAATTCTGATGACCAAGATTGCAAAGCGCATTCAGGCCTGGAACGTCGAGGCCGACAAGCTGCACAACCTGACCGACGCTCTGGGCGTTGTGAAGGCCAATGCCAAGGCCAAGTTCGACGAGTCGGTCGAAATCGCCGTCAACCTGGGCGTTGACCCGCGTCACGCCGACCAGCAGGTCCGTGGCGTTGTCCAACTGCCGTCGGGCACGGGTAAGGACGTCCGCGTCGCCGTGTTCGCCAAGGACAAGAAGGCCGAGGAAGCTCTGGCTGCCGGTGCCGAAGTCGTCGGTGCCGAAGACCTGGTCGAAAAGATTCAGGGCGGTTTCATGGACTTTGACCGCGTTATCGCGTCTCCGGACATGATGGCTCTGGTCGGTCGCCTCGGTAAGGTGCTTGGCCCGCGCGGCCTGATGCCGAACCCGAAGGTCGGCACCGTGACCCCGAACGTCGCTCAGGCCGTCAAGGACGCCAAGTCGGGCGCCGTTGAATTCCGCGTCGAAAAGGCCGGTATCGTGCACGCCGGCATCGGCAAGACCTCGTTCACGGTCGAGCAGCTCGAAGCCAACGCCAAGGCTCTGGTGGACGCCCTCGTGAAGGCCCGTCCGTCGGGTGCCAAGGGTCTCTATGTGAAGAAGATCTCGCTGTCTTCGACGATGGGACCGGGCGTGAAGGTCGATACGTCCTCCGCTATGTAAGTTTCAGGGTCACCTGATACGGAAAAAGCCGCTCCGGCAACGGGGCGGCTTTTTTTGCGTCTGGTTTCAGGCCGCCACCACCACCGGTAAGCCGCTGTGGAAGCGGAAGTCCGGGTCGGGGTCATGGATCAGGGCCTGTTCCACCGGGCGGATGGCGTCGATGCGCGCGGCGATGTCGTCGGCGTCGCCATAGAGGTGCGCCAGTTTGAGATAGTTGCGGAAATGGCGGCCCTCGCTGTCGAGCAGTCCCTTATAGAACTTGCTTAATTCTTCATCGAGATGCGGATAGAGCGCCGCGAAGCGCTCGCACGAGCGCGCCTCGATAAAGGCCGAGATGACCAGAATATCGGTCATCATGCCGGGTTCGCTGCGTCGGACCATCGTGCGCAGTCCTGAGGCGTAGCGCGCCGCCGACAGCGGGCGCAGGGCAATGCCGCGCTTTTTGATCAGCTTCATCACCTGTTCGTGGTGGACCAGCTCCTCGCGCGCCAACCGGCTCATGGCGTCCACCAGCTCGGCATGGGTCTGATACTTGGCCATCAGGTTGATGGCATTGGAGGCCGCCTTGTATTCGCACGCCTTGTGATCGAGCAGGAGTATGTCCTGATGGGTCAGGGCGGCGTCAATCCACTCTGGCGGCGTCGCGGAGCCCAGAAAGGTCAGTATGTCGTCAAGATCGGTACGCATAGCCTGCCTCTGCCAAATCCGGCGACGGCGCGCAAGTCGCGGCGGGTGGTAAACGCTGAAAGGTCTGGCGGTAGGCCGTGGGCGTGGTCGAAAGCTGTTCGCGGAAGTGGTGGCGGAAGTTGGCGGCGCTGCCGAAACCGCAGGCGTGGGCGATCAGGTCGATACTGTCGGTCGTGGCCTCCAGAAGATCGCGTGCGCTTTGCAAGCGAACCTGCATCAGCCATTTGGCGGGGGTCGTCCCCGTGGCCTCTTCGAAGCGGCGCAGGAAGGTGCGCTCACTCATACCGGCGCGGCGGGCCAGTTGCGCCACCGTATGCGGCTGATCCAGGCATTCGCGCATATAATCAAGCAGGGGCCCCAGCCGGTTGCGCTCATATTCGATGGGCACGGACTTCTGGATATATTGCGCCTGACCGCCGTCGCGGTGCGGGGGCACGACCAGGCGGCGGGCGACCTTATTGGCGGCTTCCGGGCCGAAATCGCGGCGGATGACGTGCAGGCACAGGTCGATCCCGGCGGCACTCCCGGCCGAGGTCAGGATCTGCCCTTCGTCGATATACAGCACGTCCGGCACCAGCTCGACCTCCGGCCAGTGGCATTTGACGTGCTCAACGTATTTCCAATGGGTCGTGGCGCGCCGCCCTTTGAGCAGCCCGGCGGCGGCCAGCACAAAAGCCCCGGAGCAGATGGTGACGATGCGGGCGCCGCGCGCATAGGCCCGCTGGATCAACGCCACCAGAGAGTCAGGGATAGGTTTGTCCAGCGGCCAGCCGGGGATGATCAGCGTGCCGGCGGTCTCCAGCCACTCGCGCGGCCCTGTGGCCGTCAGGCTGAGGCCCGCCGTCGTGCGGCAGGGGCCATCTTCGACATTGACCACCTGAAAGCGATACCAGTCCGGTCCCATTTCCGGACGTTCCAGCCCGAACAGCTCAACGGCAATCGAAAACTCAAACAAAGGCATCCCGTCGAAGGCGAGGGCGCAGACATCGTGATTGAGCAGGGTCTTTGGCATGATTTTGCCTTTCGGGCTAATATCTGCCAAACGCCATAGCGCTGAACCGCGGTAAAGGCAATAAATGCCAACGGGTATTAACGAGATGCGCTTTGAGGCTCTGTCTTAGGTGTGTTCGGGTTTGCGTGAAAAACTTAGCTAAAAAATCCGTAACAACGCTTTACAAGTTTTTTGGCTGATATCTGACTGTTTTTGGGAATGTGCAGGTAACACTCGAAACCCCCATCCGAGGATGCTGTTAAAACTTCTCCACCGTACTCAATGTAAGCAAAAAATGAGTAAGGAGAATTTTCAACATGAGGTACGCTTACCTTAAGTTTCTTGCATATGAATTTCAAAAATGAATCGAATTTTTCTTCGCTTCCGTACTCGAAGAAAAATATGAAGGTGCCATTTTCTTTTTCGAGAATATGGGTCTTTGGCATTTCATGCCCCCCTGATTTGTTCCTAGCCTAATAAGCCGTAACGCTGAACCACGATAAAGGCAATAAATGTCGGGGGCCTCTTGCTTTTGCGGCGACTTACGGGTAAGGGAGCCGCCTCGGTGTGGGAATTTCGGTTTCCCTCCGTTCTGTCCGAGACCTTCGTGGGAGCAGGGGCCGCCTGTTCCATAAGTTTCCGGTAGCCGCCGGAACCCGAATATAGACGGGACGCGAAACGCCTCTAGGATTTCATGCTTGCCTTAAGGGCAGCGTGGTCTGGTTGCCTTTGCCTCTCATCATGGACAGTGACTTTGCCGTTCCGGGTAACTGGGACGTTTAAGTCGTTTCACCTTTGCGGGATTGTCCCGCAAAGCAATCCTCAATTGGAGGCCACAATGGACCGCGCTAAAAAAGCCGAATCGATTGAAGAGCTCAAGAGCGTCTTCGCCGAATCCGGCTCCGTGGTTGTTGCCCAGTATTCGGGCATGACCTTTGTGGAAATGGCTGATCTGCGTCTGCGTCTTCGTAAGGAAGGCGCGGTTCTCAGAGTGTTCAAGAACCGTCTGGCTCAGAAGGCTCTGGCTGGCGCTGCGGGTGAACAGGGCGATGCCCTGTTCAAGTTCCCGACCGTGCTCGCCTACGCCAATGATCCGGTGACGGCCGCGAAAATCGCCGCCCAGTACGCCAAAGAGAATGACAAGTTCAAGATCGTTGGCGGCATCATGGAAGGGACGACCGTCCTCGACGCCAATGGCGTCAAGGCTCTGGCCACCCTGCCGTCGCTGGACGAACTGCGTGGCAAGCTCATCGGTCTGCTTCAGGCCCCGGCGACCAAGGTTGCTGGCGTGCTTCAGGCGCCTGCCGGCCAACTGGCTCGCGTTTTCAACGCTTACGCGACCAAAGAAAACGCCTAACAGCTCATTCCCCAACCCATCTCATCCTTAAGGAAATACCATGTCCAAACTCGAACAACTGGTCGCCGACCTGTCCGCCCTGACCGTTCTGGAAGCTGCTGAACTGTCGAAGCTCCTCGAAGACAAGTGGGGCGTCTCGGCCGCCGCTCCGGTCGCCGTCGCTGCCGTAGCCGGTGGCGCTGCTGCCGCTCCGGCTGAAGCCGTAGAAGAGCAAACCGAATTCACCGTCGTCCTGGTTGACGGCGGCGACAAGAAGATCAACGTGATCAAGGAAATCCGTGGCATCCGTTCGGAGCTCGGCCTGAAGGAAGCCAAGGACCTCGTCGAAGGCGCTCCGCAGACCGTCAAGGAAAACGTTTCGAAGCAAGAAGCGGCTGACATCAAGAAGAAGCTGGAAGACGCCGGCGCCAAGGTCGAAGTTAAGTAATTTCGCCTTTCTTCGGAAAGTCAAAACAGAAAGCCCGGATCGCAAGGTCCGGGCTTTTTGCATGTACCGTGGGATTACAATTCCGGGGCGGCCTTGCGTTTGCGCCGCGGCTGGATGGTCTTGCCCAGGTGGCGGCTATAGACCTGTGTGAACTCCGCACCGAAAAAGAAGATCTGTGTCGAATAGTAGATCCACACCAGCAGCACGATCAGCGACCCGGCCGCCCCATAAGCCGAGGACAGGGCGCTTTGCCCAAGATAGAGGCCGATCAGTTGCTTGCCAAAGCTGAACAACACGGCGGTGATGGCCGCACCGACCCACACATCGCTCCATTCGATGCGCGCATCGGGCAGGATTTTGAAGGTCATGGCAAACAGGAAGGTCACTACGGCAAACGATATGATCAGATTGATCAGTGCCATGACGGGCGCGGGGACATAGGGGGCAATAAAGGCGCTGAAGGCCGCCAGCCCCGCCGACACCACCAGCGAGATCAGCAGCAGGAAACCGATCCCCACCACCAGCGCGAACGACAGAAGGCGTTTCTGGATAAAGACTTTCCAGTGCAGGCGCGGGGGTTCGACATTCCAGATGTCGTTCATCGCTTCCTGAAGCTGAGCGAAGAAGCCGGTGGCCGAAATGATCAGAGTCACAAAGCCGATGACCGTGGCCACTAACCCCTGTTGCGGGTTAAACGCGCCGCTGAGCATGGTTTGTACGGCACCGGCGCCCTGATCGCCGATCAGGGCGCTCAGTTCGGCCATCATATAGCCGTTGACCGCCTCACGCCCGAAGGCAATGCCCGCTATGCCGGTGACGATTAGCAGCAGCGGCCCTATCGACAGGATGCTGTAGAAGGCGAGCGCCGCCCCCAGCCGCGGGGCCTTGTCTTCATTCCATTCGTGCAGGGCTTCGCGCAGCATACGCCCCAGCAGGCTGAGGGTCAGGGACGGACGGGCAGGGGGCGGTGTGTGGGTCATAGGGGTATCAAACGCAAAAACGCCGGAAAAAGATCAATCCTTTTCCGGCGTCCCTGACGAAATTAGCGATCAGGCCTTATTTCAGGTCCGACAGTGCGTTGAAATCATAGCTGTTCATCGCCGTGGCATCGCCGCTGGTATAGCTGGCCGGGGCGGTCTGAACCACCGGGGCGGGAGCAGGCTGAGCTGGGCGGCTTTGCAGGCAGCGACCCTGGAAGAAGGCTCCAATGTCGATGGACAGGGTTTCGTGCGTAATGTCGCCTTCGACATAGGCCGAGGAATAGAGCTTGACGGCCTTGCCGGAGATGCTGCCGACGACGCGGCCGCGCACTTCGATGGTTTCGGCTTCGACATCGCCTTCGATATTACCAGCTTCACCGACGATCAGGTGGGCGACCTTCACATTGCCGCGCACATTGCCATCGACCTGAAGATCAGCCGTGCCGTTGATATTGCCTTCGATGCGCAGATGCGCGGCCAGAAGCGACGGGGCACCGCGCGACACAGCCGGGGCCGCCGGAGCCGGGGCCGCAGTGGGCGCGCCGGACGTCTTCATATTGACCGTGGACATATCCAGCGGCGGCGGGGTGTTGGCCTTGGCCGGCGCGCGACTGGCGTCGGACTGAGGGCGGACGGGTTTGCTAGTTTTGTTGAACATAGTCTCCAGCCTTTACGAAGCGCGCAGGGTTTTGAGGGCGGCCGTTGAGCCAGACCTCATAATGCAGGTGAACACCGGTGGAGCGGCCCGTTGAGCCCATAGCGCCCACCCGCTGACCGACGCCGACGCGCTGACCGGAGCGCACGGCAAAGGACTGCATGTGGGCGTAACGGGTCTTGAAGCCGTTACCGTGGTCGATTTCGACGCAGTTGCCATAGCCGCTGCGCACCCCGGCAAAGGATACAATACCGGGAGCCGTGGCATGGATCGGCGTCAGAAAGGGTCCAGCAAAATCCAGGCCAGCGTGCGTTTTGGGGCGGCGGGTGAAGGGATCGAAGCGGACGCCAAAGCCGGAGGTCATGCGCGTATTGACGGTCGGGCGGGCAAAGGGCAGGACGCGTGACGACTTTTCGAGGCCGCGCATGTCCGAAAGATTGAGCGCCGCGCTGCGGATGCGTTCGGCAAACCCTTGATCGACATCGAGAAACGTCGCCAGTTCCTTGGCGTCGCGCGTTTCCAGAAGCGCGCTTGAGCCCGCCCCGGCATAGCTCTGCGGATTGAGGCCGGCCAGACGGAAGGCCAGACGCAGACGCTCGGCGCGCGATTTGGCGAATGTCTCAGCCTTGGACACCATGCGTTCCTGTTCGGCACGCACCGCATAGATGCGTTCCACCGGCGGCATGGACGGGTCGATGCGTGCGGGGGCCAGAGCCGGAGCCGCACCGGGTACGCCTTTGAAATCCTGAAGAATCTGGACCAGCGCGCCGTGGCGCTTTTCGACCGTTTGCGCCAGTTGCTCCAGCGAGCCGGACGAGGCTTCGCTCTGCTTCATCAGCACGTCCAGACGCGCCTGACGGTCGGCGACGAGGCGCTCGGACTGAGCCCGCGCCATCATGATCTGCTTTTCAGCACCGTTACCGCCAGAAATGGCCATGAAGAAGACGGCCCCGGTGCTCATGGCCAGCCAGGTCAGACCGATGGTGGCCAGTACCGCAAAGCCGAATTGTTTGCCTGTGCTGAGAATATAACCGTGGGTTTCGTCGCCACTGCGGATGTAAAGATGCCGCTCCGGAAAGGTTTGTTCCAGAGCGCTCCTCAGGCGATGAAAGCTTCTCTTAGGCATAACACCCGCGCCCTTCCACTTGATTTTAATTATGACTTAACCAAATGGGCTTTGGCAAGCCTTAATCGAATCGCCGGATGATGCGCCGCACACCTAACCTGTAAGCTGTTTTAAAACAAGAGGTTAGTATGGGGACTTTCAGGCGATATGTCCCGTTTTGAGAGGGACAAAATCGCCTGTTTCAAGAAAAGTGCCGCGTAACGCGGTTATTCTGAAAATGGGATGTCAATAGGGAATTTCGCCGCTCAGGCGATTTTTGCCCGCAGACTGTCGAGCACGGCCTCAACGTGACCCTTGATGCGCACCTTGCGCCACGCGGCCTGCACCACGCCGTGCGGATCGATCAGCCAGGTGGAACGGTCAGTGCCCATATAGGTTTTGCCATACATCGACTTTTCAACCCACGCCCCCAGCGCCTCGATCAGGCCCGGCGTGGTGTCCGAAAGCAGGACAGGCGTCAGCTTGTGTTTCGTTTTGAAGCGGGCGTGGCTGTTGAGATCGTCCTTCGACAGGCCGATCACCTGCGCGCCCAGCGCTTCGAACTGCGGAACGGCGGCGGTAAAGTCGATGGCTTCCTGCGTACAGGTGGGCGTGTTGTCGGCGGGGTAGAGGAACAGCACCGTCCAGCGGCCTTTGAGATGTTCCGGCGTCCAGTTTTGGCCATCATCGCCGGGCAGGGTGAAGTCAGGCAGAGGGAAGGGCGTGAATGCGTCGGCTGCGGACTCATTCGTTGACTTTTTTGCCAAATTTTTTGCCATGACAATGCCTTCGGTTAATCATATGAGAAAAGGAACGCCACATACTGGCGGTCTTTTTGGTTTCGTTTAGTGGTACGCCCGGTGCGTGCGTTCGGATCTTCGTGCATAGCCTGATCACCCAGCTCAGACAACACTGGAGGCTTAGCCTGAGCGGCGTCATTCTGTTGATGGCGCTGGTGTTTGTCGGGTGCCTGTCGCAGGGGCCCATCCGCATTGACGGGTTGCGTTTTCTGATCGTATCGCGGCTGGAGCGCACCATTCCGGGGGCTGAGGCCAGCCTGAAGCATCTGGACCTCGTCTGGTTCCATGACTCCAACGCGCTGGGCCTGCGTTTTGACGATCTGCTGCTGAAGGACAAGGCCGGGCGCACCGTGGCCTCGGCCGATCAGATGGAGGCCGCGCTGGCGCTCGACAGTCTGGTCTGGTGGCATCTGGCCCCGGCGCGGCTGACGGCCGACCGGTTTTTTGTGGCCCTGTCGGCGTCGCCCAATGGTCGTATCGAACTGGGCTATGAGGCCAGAGGCAATCCGGAAGCCTTTGCGGTCGAGCGCCTCTTCTACGATCTGACCGGTAAGGAGACGCTGGGCCGCCCGCTGAGCTATACGCGCGAGGTCCATCTGACCAATGGCACGCTCGCCTTCCGGCAGGTAGGCACGCCGCTCGACTGGCGCGCCCGTGTGGCGCAGATCGACTTTTCCAAACGCAATAAACTGATCCGCTCAAAGATCGGTCTGGACGTCGAAACGCAGGGGCGCAAGGCCTCACTGATGCTGGACGCGCGGGCGCAGACGGACCTGCGCACCGCCGAGGTTCAGGCGGAAATCCGTAACCTTATCCCGTCGCAGATATTCCCGTCGGCGGGATCGCTGAAAGGGCTGTCGCATTTCCGCGCGGCGATCAACGGGCGCGGCAATCTGAAATACGCGGCGCGCACGGGTATCGAGAGCGCTTTTCTCGATATTTCGGCGGGCAAGGGCAGCTATGATTTCGGCAAGTCGGCACAGGATTTTGACGCCTTAAGTCTCAAGGCCGACTACGTGCCCAAGACCCGCACCGTGCGTTTCACCACCTTCCGGCTCGACTCGCGCTATATTGATACCGACCTGTCGGGTCGAGTGTTCATGACGCCTGAAGACCCCAGGCGCGACCGCAAGATGGCGGTGCACTTCGACTTTGCCGGGCCGCGCGTCACCGGGCAACTGGCCGACGACTTCCCGGCCCAGACCCTGACCGAGGTGCATTTCAAGGGCACCTTTACCCCTGACCTGCGGCAACTGGATATTGAATCGGGCAAGGCGCTGCTGGTCGATGCGCCGCTGACCACAAAGGGGCGGCTCTATACGGACGACAAGGGGCAGTTGGGGGCCGATCTGACGGCGCGCATCGATGGGGACTTCCGCAAGGAGGTGGTGTTCGCCTTCTGGCCGGAAAACCTGACGCCGATTACCCGCGCCGACCTGATCCGCCGTATCAAGGGCGGCACCTATTCCAACGCCGATTTCGTGCTGAAAGCCCCGCCGGGCCATTTCCGCGATGGTTATCTGGAAAAGGAGGACCTGCGCCTGACCTTTGGCTTCCGCGACATGGGCCTTAGCGTCGATAGCCGCTTGCAGGACGCCACCGGGCTTTACGGGACGGGCCTGTTGCAGGGGACCAGTTTCGACCTCAGCCTGCGCGGTGGCCATTTGGTCGAGGTGCCGCTGACCGGCGGCGGCGTCTCCGTGCCGCAGTTCCATAAGCGTCGTGCGCCCAGGGCCGAAACCCATATCTGGCTGACGGCGCAAAGCGGGGCGGCGCAACTGATCGAGGCCATTGACCCCCTGACCGGCGGCCATCTGCAAAAGGAAGGGCTGACGCGCGATCGCCTGAGCGGGGAGGCCGAAACGCGGCTCGATATCCGCTTTCCGACCTTTGACAATCTGACGCTCAAAAACCTCAACCTGACCTTTGCGGGCAAGATCCGCAATGCTGGCCTCAAACAGGCGGCGCTGGGCTGGGACATTGTCGAAGGCGACCTGACGGTGACCGGCGACTACCTCGCCAACCGTCTTGAGGTGCGTGGTCCCGCGAAACTGGGGCCCTATGCCGGTGAGATCGGCTACCGGACGCAGTTCGAGCCGACCATGCAGTATATCGACTTTACGGGCAGCTTTAATGCGCGGCAGTTTGGTGGATCGCCTTCTAAGCGCGTCGCCATTCGCGGGCAACTGGAGCTGTTCAACAATATTGGCAAGGGCCGCATCGAGTCCGATATTTTCAATGGCACGGTCCACTGGGATGGCCCGGAGCCGCGGCCGACTCAGGTCGTCCTGTCCGGCAATACGCTGAGCGATGGTATGAAGGGGCAGGGCCTGCCCATCTTCGGGCGTTTCCGCCCTGAAATCCCCACCGACATCCGTCTGCGCCGGTCGGGCGATGTGTGGACGGGCGAGGTAGAGGCCGAAGGCTTTTCCGGTGATCTGGCCTATATCGACAGCCAGCATCCGCGGCTGGTCTATAAGGCTAATATCTCCCCCGAACGCGCCCGGTTGCTGGGGCTGGGGGCCTTGCCCTATTTCAGCGAGACGCGGCCCCTCACGGTCAATATCGGGCTCGATGCCGAGTCGCGCGAAGCCCGCATCCGCGTGGGCGACATCAATTCCGTCCTCGACTGGACCGACGAAGGCGACAAGCCGCCCAAGCGCACCCTGACCACGCGTCTGACGCCGGATCAGATGTACGCGCTGGGCCTGCCGCGCGCCTGGTTCACGCCGCAGGAAACCCTGCCCGTGTTTGCGCGATGGGAACAGGACGCGCGCGGTATAGACGGCGACGTTTTTATTGGCGATCAATTATTGACGTTTGACCTGCCCGATAGCGATGGCGCGACCTTCCTGTTTGGCCCGCCCAAGGCGTGGGCGCGCATCGGGGGGACCGTGGACCGCGCCTTCTTAAGTCGGCTCGGCTATGTCAGCCATAGCCTCGAACTGGACGGCAAGGTCGGGTTTGAACTCAACCTCTATCAGACGGAAAACCGCACGCTGGGCGCCCTGTCGCCGGCGCAGATTTCGGCGGCAGTGCTGGACATCGACGCCACGCCGACGCGGCTGCAACTGGCGCGCAGCGACTGGGTCAAGCCGGCGGGTGAGGCGGCTAAACTGTCGATCAGCTTCGATGAGCGCAGCGGCGGCGGCCTCGATATGCCGCGTATTCGTGCCACCGGCGACCGCGTGGAGATCGACGGGCGGGTGTCTGTGAAGGAGTCTGGTGAGGTCGATTATGTCGATTTTTCAAAACTCTATCTCAAGGACTTCGCGGATTTAACCGCGCGCCTGTCGCCCGCCGATGCCTCAGGTCTGCAGACCCTGACCCTGCGCGGCAAACGCCTTGACGTGCGGCCGTGGTTCAATCCGCCGCGTACCCAGCCCACTGTCACTGACGTCCGCCCGGTTACCGCGGCCGAATTGCCGCGCGCCCCGGCAATGACGGCAGGCACGGCGCCGCGCCTTGACCGGCCCGTGCGCTTGCTAGTGGACATCAGCGCCGTGCGCACCTCACAGGACGGCGTATTCAGTGAGGTGGAACTGAAGGCCGCTTGGGATGGGCGCAATGTGATTGCCGGCGAAGGCTCGGCCCTGACGCGTCTGGGCTCTCTGGTAACGCTCGATTTCAAGCCGCAGAACGACTACACCGCCTTTACCTTCGAAGCTGACGACCTCGGTGATCTTGTGGCGACCGCCCTGGGCGACAAGCGCCTGTCGGGTGGCGATGCCGTGATCGAAGGCGTCTATCGCAACGGTCAGATCGACGCTACGCTGAAAGGCGAAGACATCCGCATCAAGCAGATACCGGCTCTGGGGCAGGTATTGACTCTGGCCTCGCTGCGCGGTTTGTCCGACACGCTGTCGGGCGGTGGGATCAAGTTTGATGACTACGAATTCCCCATACGCTACCGCGATAACTACCTGTTTATCCGTAACGGCTGGGCCAAGGGCGACGCCCTGCGCATTAATGTCTGGGGCGCACAGGATTTCAGTAAGCAGACCATGGACTATCACGGCACCCTGATCCCGGCCTACGGCGTCAATGCCGCCTTTGCCGGTATTCCGCTGGTCGGGGACGCCCTGACCTCCAACCGCGGCGAAGGCGTGCTGGGCCTCAAATACCGCCTCAAGGGCCGCTTTGGCACGCCGCAGGCTGAGATTAACCCGTTCTCGCTGGTCCTGCCGGGCTTCCTGCGCCGCATCCTCGATGAAAAACACGAAGACCCGCTGCCGCCGGTCGATGTGACCTCGCCGAAGAAGAGTTGAGGAGTCGTGGGGCCGCAGGCCCCACACCCCGCCACCGGGAGCCAAAAGGAAAGGCCGGAGCGCGAACTCCGGCCTTTCCTTTTGGTGGGTTATGGGGTTTGGGGCCTGTGGCCCCAAGACCTTCTGACGTTTCGATTAAACCGGCTTGACCAGCACGATCTTCTTCTTGCCCTGAGCGACCTTGATCACGCCATCGGCATTGAGATCGGCCAGAGTCACGGCCTGATTGCCGTCGGTAATGGCCGTGTCATTGACGCGCAACCCACCGCCCTGAGCCAGACGGCGGGCTTCGCCGTTTGATTGGGTCAAGCCGATCTTGGTGGTCAGGGCCGCCAACATGATGCCGGCCTCAAGCTCAGCGCGCGCCACCTCGACCGTGGGCAGGTCGGCAGACAAAACGCCCTGTTCAAAGGCCTTTTGCGCCGTGTCGCGGGCCGTGGCGGCGGCTGCTTCGCCGTGCACCAGACGCGTGGCCGCGTCGGCAAGTATCTTCTTGGCCTCATTGATTTCCACCCCTTGCAGGGCTTCGAGGCGGCGGATTTCGTCCATGGGCAGGTCGGTGAACAGGCGCATGAACTTGCCGACATCGGCGTCTTCGGTGTTACGCCAGTATTGCCAGTAGTCATAGGGCGACAGCGCGTCGGCATTCAGCCACACGGCACCACCCACCGTCTTACCCATCTTGGCACCCGATGCCGTGGTCAAAAGCGGCGTGGTCAGGCCAAAGGCGGCTTTCTGGTTCAGGCGGCGCGTCAGCTCGACGCCGTTGACGATATTGCCCCACTGATCCGAACCGCCCATTTGCAGGACGCAATTGTAGGTGCTGTTTAGTTCGCGGAAATCGACCGCCTGCATCAGCATGTAGTTGAATTCGAGGAAGGTCATCGGCTGCTCACGCTCAAGGCGCAGCTTGACCGAGTCGAAGGTCAGCATACGGTTGATGGTGAAGTGCGTGCCAAAAGTGCGCAGAAATTCGATATAGCCAAAGCCCGACAGCCAGTCGTCATTATTGACCATGATGGCGTCGGTGGCTCCGTCGCCAAAGTTCAGGAAGCTGTTGAACACCGACTTGATGCCGTTCATGTTCGACTGAATCTGTTCGTCGGTCAGAAGCGGGCGTTGGGTGTCCTTAAAGGTTGGGTCGCCAACCTTGGTCGTGCCGCCGCCCATCAGGACGATCGGCTTATTGCCCGTCTTTTGCAGCCAGTAGAGCAGCATGATCTGCACCAGATGCCCGGCGTGCAACGACGAAGCCGTGGCATCATAGCCGATATAGCCCGTGATCGGTCCGGCAGAAGCCAGCGTATCGAGGGCTTCCGCGTCCGTGCACTGGTGGATGAAACCGCGCTCCGAGAGGACGTTGAGGAAATCGGATTTGAAGGAGGTCATGTCTCTAACGATGTTGCTGTCACGCGGGTTTGCGTGCAAGTTGCGTCTAACACGTAGCCCCCGCTTTTCCATAGGCTTTTCGCATGAAAATCATCGGCTTTATGACCGGCACCTCGCTCGACGGCATCGACATGGCGGTGCTGGAAACCGATGGCGAGGCTGGGCTGGGCTTTGGGCCGTTTGCCGAAAAGCCCATGCCGCCTGAGGTGCGCGCCGTTCTGGAAGCCGCCACAAAGGACGCGCTCAACTGGCCGCGCGGTGCGGCGGAACCGGACAGTTTCACCAAGGCGCGGCGCGTGATCGCGGAGTATCATCTTCAGTCACTGGATCAGTTTTTAAGCGAAAACGATCTGAATATTCGGGAGTTTGATGCCCTGGGGGTGCATGGGCAAACCGTGCTGCACGAACGCCCCAAGGGCGGCGTGCCGGGGCGGACGGTGCAGTTGTTCGATGGTGGCTATCTGGCGGAAAAAACGGGCCTGAAGGTCGTCTGCGACTTCCGCCGCGCCGACATCGAAGCGGGTGGTGAAGCGGCCCCGCTGGCCCCCGTCTATCACCGCGCGCTGGCGCACAAGGCGGGGCTTGAACTGCCCGTGGTCGTGGTCAATCTGGGCGGGGTGGCCAATATCACCGTGATTACTGCGTATGGCCTGACGGCGCTCGATACCGGCCCGGCCAGCGGCCTGATGGATCAGTGGATGCGTCAGCACACGGGTCAATTGTTCGATGAAGACGGCGCGGTGGCGGCAAAAGGCCGGGCGGATATGGCCATTGTGGCCGATTATCTGAGCCACCCCTATTTCGCAGCCCCTGCGCCCAAGTCATTGGACCGATACGACTTTACGCTGGAGCATGTGCGCCACCTCAGCCACGCCGACGGTATGGCAACGCTGATGGCCTTTACCGTCGAAAGCCTGCGCCATGAGATCGTGCGCGCGGGCGTGACCCCTTCGGCCATCGTCCTGTGTGGCGGCGGCCGCAATAATCGCCAACTGGTCAAGGTGTTGCGTGAACGTCTGGCCGACATCGCGCCGGTGCGCATTGCCGAAGACCTTGGCTGGCGCGGCGGGGCTATTGAGGCCGAGGCCTTTGCCTATATGGCGGCGCGGTCGCTGAAAGGGCTGCCGATTTCCTTCCCCGGCACGACGGGTGTGAAGACGCCGCTGACCGGCGGGGTCATCTATCGCCCCACAAGCGCGCGCCGCTGCGCTTAAGAATTGGCCACGAAAAGCACGAAAAGGTGTCGATCCTGCCGTGCTCGCAGCGCCGTATTAGTCCGCAGACACAACCAGACAAGCGCTACGCGCTGGAAATTCACACAGCCGCTTTTCCAGCTTTTCGTGTTTTTCGTGGCTGGAATAACTCGCGGCCATAAAAAAGGACGCCGAAGCGTCCTTTAAATCCTACTCAAGCTCACCGGCCAGGCGGCGGTCGAGGTAACCCCCGACGCGGCCTTCGATTTCCGGCAGATGCTCGGTCCAGAAGTGGCCCGCGCCTTCGACGACTTCGTGGGCAATGGTGATGCCCTTTTGCGTGCGCAGCTTGGCCACGACGCGCTCGACCTCGGTTGGCGGCACCACCGAATCGGCTGAGCCATTGATGAACAGGCCCGAGGCCGGGCAGGGGGCCAGGAAACTGAAATCATAGGCATTGGCCGGCGGCGATACCGATATAAAGCCATCGGTTTCCGGGCGGCGCATCAGCAACTGCATGCCGATATAGGCCCCGAAATTATAGCCCGCGACCCAGAATTGCGAGGCCGTGGGGTTCTTGGCCTGAAGCCAGTCGAGCGCGGTCGCCGCATCGGCCAGCTCACCAATGCCCGCATCAAATTCGCCCTGCGACTTGCCGACGCCGCGGAAGTTAAAGCGCAGCACCGAGAAGCCGCGCGTCATAAACAGGTGGAACAGTTGCGCCGTCACCGGGTTGTTCATGTGCCCGCCGGCCTTGGGGTGGGGGTGAAGGATCAGGGCAATGGGCGCGTTGTCCGTCTTTCCGGCGGTGTATCGGGCCTCAATTCGACCGGCGGCACCGGCGAGGATCACTTCAGGCATGTAGAACCCTTGTTTCGTAATAAAATGTGTCATGGTGCGGCGCATAATTCTTGACTATAATAGTCAGGATTACTATGTCCCGCGCAGGGAAGACGGCGCCCCCTTATCAGGCAAGCCGTTTAGCACACTCTTTTCGGCTTTGTGCAGGTTTTTGATCGACCTGTTGCGATTTAGCCGAGGGCAGCCACAGGACTGACGGCATGAGATTATCGACCAAGGGACGTTACGCCGTCATGGCCATGACGGATCTGGCGCTCAATGCGCAGGGCAAGCCCATTTCCCTGTCCGAAATTTCCGAGCGTCAGCAAATTTCCCTATCCTATCTGGAGCAACTCTTTGCCCGTCTGCGCAAGGCCGGGCTGGTCAAGAGCGCGCGCGGCCCCGGTGGCGGCTATACGCTGGCGCGGGCGGCGGACGCTTTGTTCGTGAGTGAGATCGTGCTGGCCGTCGATGAGCCGATCAAGGCGACGCGTTGCGCTTTGACCTCCAACAAACTGGGGGCCAATAAACGTCTGTCCAAGGAGAATGCGGCGCGCGAAATCGGCTGTATGCCGGGCGGGCAGCGCTG